>JAMPXH010000154.1 GCA_023701285.1 Candidatus Didemnitutus sp. | reverse complement strand
TGACGCTCTGAGCCGGGATCATGCAGGAGGTGGGGGTCGGTGTCCCTACCGACGCCTGTCGCCGCTGGGACAGCGGCGACCACCCCATTGGCAGGAGCTCATCAGTCGGGAGTGGTGTCCAACTGCATGAGTCCGGCTGAGCGCGGGAAAGCGGGTGGGGTGGCGGGCGTGTGACGCCGTCTTGGCCGGATGCCTGGGGGCTATTGCAAATTTTTGTCGTGCCCAGTCCGGCGCGACGGAGTAGGTGGGTGGTTGCACGCACATGGTGAGGCACAACACACAGCGCACAATGGGCAAGGTGCGAACGTGGCCGGCGGTCTCGCCGGGGCGGTCGTGGCGGATGCGCGGTGCGTGGCTTCTGAGTCTGGCCTTGGTGCTGGCGGGCGCGTCAGTGGCTTCGGCCGGCGCACCGGAGGGTCGCCGCTTGTTCATGCAGATCTCGCGCACGGCCGGGCCGGAAAATGTCGTCTATGGTTTCTTCGATGAGGCGACGGGCGAGCGCGTGGCGCGGTTGCAGATCGCGAAGCTCTCGCTCGATTACGGCAAGCACGGGGTGTTCCGCGTGGCGTGGAAGCCGCGCGCGGTGCTGCAGGGCGTGCATCTCAAGCTGTTCCAGGACGACGCCTGGCCGCTCGTCGGCGGGCAGCTGGAAGCCGTGCTGGCGGGCATCGCGCCGCGCGAGGCGCTGGTGCTGCGGGAGCTCAGCTTCGAGCGGGCCGCGGCGGCGGAGCCGGCGCTGACGGCGCGCACGGCGGAGCTGACGGCGGACGGGCATCTGCGGCTGCAACAGGCGCAACTCGGCGCGGAGCAGCGGCCGGAGTTCCGGCTGCCGCTGCGCACGCCGGCGGGAGAGCCGGCGCCCTGGATGCTGTTCGCCGCGGCGCCCGGAGCGGCCCCGGCCGCGGGCCAGATTTTTTCGTCACCTTAACCCCAGTATAATCATGCGCTCATTCCTCCTGATCGGTTGCGCCCTGTTGCTCGCTGTCGCCCGCGTCGCGGGTGCGTCCACGGTCGATGCCGAGATCGGCGCCGGCCGCGCCGCCTTGGCCAACCATGATCTCGCGACCGCCCGCACGCATTTCGTCGCGGCGCGGGCGGCGGACCCGTCGAACCAGACGGCCGCGGCCCTGCTCGGCATCACGCGGTGGTTCGCCCTCATCGGCGATGCGCCGGCGCAGGCCTACATGGACAGCTTCGGCGTCTCGTCCACCGGGCGCGATGTCTATGCGTGGACGGCGACGCTGCCGCAGACGCCGGAGGGCGACATCCAGCCGCCGGAGCAGTTCAACCTCGAGGACGGGCGGAGTTTCTGGGTGAACACGCTCGTGGCCACGGCGGCGGCGGCGCAGGCCGACCTCGCGGCGGTGACCGACCATGATTTCCAACTGACGCTGACGGCGGCGGAGGTGGGCGGACCGGCGTCCGTGACGCTCGATCTGGGCGACATCCTCATGTGCCGCACGGCGCTCAGCACCATGCAGGTGTTCGGCAATTTCCTCTTCGGCGCGCTGCACCTCGATGCGGAGCTGCCGCAGATCGCGCAGCTCGCGGAGGGCAATCTCCTGACGTTGAGCCGCGTGCTCGAGGAGCATCCGCAGCTGCTCGTCGCCGGATCGCTCGCGCAACGGCAGGCGCTGCGCACGGCGTTGCTGGATCTGGTCGACAGCTACCGCCGCGCCTCGGTGTTCATCCGCAGCCGCCCGGCGGGCGCGGAGCGGTTGTTCATGCTGGAGGAGCAGGATCTCGGGGCGGAGGCGGAGTTGCGCCGCGATCTCGGCCACCTCGAGCAGGCGATCACGGGTTACGCGTCGCTCGATGGCGGGCGGATGCTCGTCAGCCTCACGCCGCTCTTCACGGCGGATTGGTCGCTGCGCGACGCGCTGCCGCCGATGACCGGCAATCGTTTCGATCCGTTCGCGATCGCGGACACTTCCTTTGGCGGAGTCGTGATCGGGATGCCGCGCGAGGAATTCGCGGGCATGCTCACCGAACTCGGTTATGTGGCCGACCTCGGTTGGGAGCCGCTGCACCCGCTGCCGGTCACGCAGGGCTTCAGCGCCTACGTCCACGCCGGCACGCACCATGTGGTGCTGGGCGGAGCGGGTCGGGTGGGGCGCTCGACCGACGGCGTGACCGGCTGGACTTACCAGCAGGTGCCCGGCGCGCAGGATTTCTCCGGCGTGGCGAAGATCGGAAGCGTGCTCGCGGCCGTCGCGCAGACGCAGATTTGGATCTCGGAGGATGCCGGTGCGACGTGGACGCAGGTCGTGCAGTCGTGGCGCGATTGGGATGGCGAGCAGGTCGGCAACTTCACCGACATCACGGCGACGGCCAACGGCTTCGTCGCGCTGACGAACCGGGGTTACCTCTGGCAATCGGCCGACGGCTTCGATTGGACGCGCAGCGACATGCCGATCGCTTATGACGTCAACCTCACCGGTCTCGCGGTGGGTCCGTCGGGTTTCGTGGTGGTCGGCCAGTCGCCGGCTTATTACGGCACGCCGGCGCCGGCGGTCTTCAAGAGCGCGGACGGGCAGAACTGGAACCAGGTCTTCGCCGGCACGGGCAACGCACCCCTGCGCGGCGTGGCCAACGCCGGCGATTGGTGGGTCGCGGGCGGCAACGCCGGCCTGATCGCCTACTCGTCCGACGGCGGCAATACGTGGCAGCAGAGCAGCAGCGGTGTATCCTCGGATATCTTTTTTCGCACGACCTACAACGAGGCGGCGGGCGGCTTCGTGTTCTCGGCCTCGGGCGGACGTCTCGCGATCGTGTCCGGTCCGGGCCAACTCTCCTACGTGACGGCCAGCGACGGCACGCCGAGCTTCTTCGGCTTGGCGAACGGCGCGTCCGGCCTCTACGCGGTCGGCTCCTCGGGCAGCATCTACCGGTTGACGCAGGGCAACACGCTGCAACGCGTGGATGCGAACCAGAGCGTGCTGCCGCGCAACGCCGGGCTGTTCGCCGGCGTCGAGTTCAACGGCAAGCTCTACTTCCCGGTCAGCTCGGGCGGCGTGCTCGAGAGCAGCGACGGCGTCACCTTCGTCGCGCGCGCCACGGGCGTCAGCGCGAGCCTGAACTCCCTCGCGGTGCACAACGGCCGGCTCTACGCCGCCGGCGCGCTCGGCACGATCGTGTCGACCGCGGACGGCCAGAGCTGGCAGGTGCACCTGCATAACAACGCGCAGGTGACGACCGCAGCGCTGCTCAAGATCGCCTCGGTCAACTCCATCCTTATCGCCGGCGGCTCGGGCGGCACGGTGCTGACCTCGCCCGACGGCACAGAGTGGACGCGCCGGACCACCGGGCAGGGCGCGGCGGTGCGCTCGATCGCCTACGGCAACGGCTTCTACCTGCTCGGGTTGAACGCCACGACGAGTTCCGGTTACACGGAGTCCGCGGTGCTCAGCTCCACCGATCTGGTCTCGTGGTCGCGGCACTACGTCATGAGTTCCTATTTCGACTCCGGCGGCAACCCGGACGTCCTCTGGCTGAATTTCCAGGACGGCGCGTTCTACGCCTACCTCGGCAACGGCGTGCTGTTGCGCACCTACGGCACGCCGCCGAACCTGTGGTGGGATTGGTTGGAATCCGACCTCGGCCCGGTGGCCGGCGGCACCTTCACGAGCGACGGGCATTTCATGAGCGTGGGCCGCAGCGGCTCGGACGTCGGCTCCGCGGTGTATTACACTTTCGACGAGGGCGACGCCTGGGTGCGGGCCGCCTTGCCGGCTTCGGGCTCGTTCAGCCCGCCGGTGCGCTTCCAGAACCGGCTCTACGTGGCCGGCGGCGGCGCGGCCATCTACCGCAGCCGCGTCCTGCCCGCCTCGCGTCCGGGGCCGCTGTCCGCCGATCTGCCGGCGCTCACGGCGATCGAGGGCGGAGCCATCCGCCTCGCCGCGGCCGTTGCCGGCAGCGAGCCGATGGAATACGAATGGAGTTTCGACGGCACGACGGTCGCGCGCACCGCTTCGCCCAGTCTGTGGCTGGAGGATGTCGGCGCCGCGCAGGCGGGCGTCTACACGCTCACTGCCACGGGCGCCTACTCCGGCGCCTCGGTCCAGCAGACCGTGACGCTCGGCGTGACGTCCAGCGCGCCACGCATCACGCAGCAGCCGCTCCGCCAGGCGATCTCGCTTGGCGAGCCGCTCACGCTGCAGGTCGCCGCCGCCGGCTCTGCGCCGCTCAGTTACCAGTGGTATAAGGACGACGAGCTGCTCGCGGGCCGGACCGCCGCGACGCTCGCCATCTCCGCCACGGCGCTCACTGATGCGGGACGTTACCGCGTGGAGGTCACCAACACCGCCGGCACGGTGCGCAGCCTCGATGCCGCCGTCGCGGTGGTGCCGGATCTCGCGGCCTTCTGGCGCGTGACCGACGACCCGATGGCCGGCGGCGGCTACACGCCCGCGCGGACGGTGCATGCGGCCAACGGAACCGTTTACTTGGTGTTCAGCACGACAGCCACCGCGCACGACGTGCGCGGGGCCTCCAAGACCCCGAAGCTCCTGCGCTTCATCGAGGAGACGGGCGCGGTCGATCCCGGCTTCGTGTGGGATGCGTCCAGCGGCGAGCCCGCCTACGTGGCTCCGCAAGCGGACGGCAAAGTGGTCGTCGCGCTCCGCCTCGGCTTGGGTGAAGGCTCCGTGGTGATCCGCGCCAATGCGGACGGATCGCGCGATGGCTCGTTCACCCCGGTGTGTTTCGCGCGCTCGATCCGCTTCCTCAAGCTGCAGCCGGATGGCAAGGTGCTGGTCGTGACGGATGTCAGCGCGGCGTTGCAGCCGGGGCTGAATGCGATCCTGACGACCGGCCCGGCGCTGCATCGCCTGCTCGCCAACGGTGGGGTCGACCCGGGCTTCACGGCGGCGGTGGCCAACGCCACGATCTTCTCCGAGCCGCTGCTCGATGCGGCGGGCAACATCTACCTCGCCGGTGGCTTCCGGACGATCAACGGCACGGCGCGCTACAGCGTGGCCCGCGTCTCCAGCACGGGTGCGCTCGATGCGAACTTCGGCAATCCCTTCGATCCGGCGTGGATGCCGGCGTCGTTTGCGCAGTCGTCCATCGCGCGCGGCTTCCGTCTGCAGTCGGACGGACGCATCGTGGCCGTGGGTCGCTTCGCCTATTCCGGCCGCGGCAGCATCAGCAGCGATCCGGTGCTCGCCATCCGCTTCAATGCCGACGGCACCTTCGATTCCACCTTCGCCCAGCCGCTGCGCTCGCAGACAAGCATCGGGCAGGGCGATTTCACGGGCCAGAGCGGCTTCTACTACCTCCGCGCGGTCGCACCGGCGGACAACGACAAGTTCGTCGCGATCAGCGACCGGTTGCTGCGCTTCAACGCGGACGGTTCGGTGGACGATTCGTTCGCGGCCGTGCCGTTCGGCCGCGAGGCCTACTGGGTGTCGCGCAGCCCGTCGAACGGGCTCTACTTCGTGCCTGATCTGAACGACGAGGAAGGGCACGGCTTTGTCGCGGTCTTCGCTGCCGACGGCACGCCGATGGGCGCGGGCGATCAGCCCGAGTGGGGCGTAGTCGCGGCGCCGTCCGAATCGCAGGTGCTGGCCGACGGGCGCCTGTTCCTCACGGGCAGTTTCAATCGCTTCCGCACCGAACGGGTGCCGGGTGCGGTGCTGTTGACCTCGGCCGGCGACTTCATCGACGAGGCGACGGAGTTCCACAATCCTGGCGAACGCGAGCCAGGAGAGTTCACCCGTGTGACCGGTTACGGTGACGGCTCCTTCTACGTCTATCGGAGCTATCTCCAATACAATGAGGTGACGCAGGCCCAGGTGCCGTATGTGTCCGACGTCGAGCGTTATAATGCCGACGGCTCGATGGACGGCGATTGGTGGCAGGAGGTGATGCAGAACAACACCTCCGATCTGGCCGCCGGTCCGGGCGGCACGCTCTTCGCGTGGATGCGCGATCTGCCGGTCGATCTGCCCTTCAACATGGAAGGCAACGGCAACAGTTGGTTCCGTCGTTACCATTCCTACGGAGGCAGGGATTACGACTTCGTGCCGGACTACTCGGCCTTGTTCGCCGTCGAGCGCGATGCGAACCAGAACATCACCAACCTCCGCATCGGTCGCGTCCTCGGCGTGAGCCCGTTGCGGGGCGGTCGCGTCCTGCTGCTGATCGCGAGCGCCGCCGGCGACATCCGCATCATCCGGCTCCTGCCCAGCGGCCAGCGCGATGCGAGCTTCACCGAGACGGTGCTCGCCACCGCGCGGCAGTCCACGGGCACGACGCCGTGGTCCATCTACGATCCGCAGACCGGGAGCTATCAGGTCCGGCCGGTCACCACTCTGAACGATTCCGGCACCATCGGCCGCTGGCTCGTCGCGCCGGACGGCCGCATCTATGTCGCCGGCTCGCTCACCGTGGCCGGCCAGCCCGCCGGCATCGTCCGCCTGCTCGCCAACGGCCAACCGGACTCGTCCTTCACCGGCACGGGCCTCGCCTACGACAACGAGCACGGTCTGCCGGCGCACGGCTTCGAGCTGAGCGTCGACGACTACGGCCGCCTCTACCTGGCGGGCCGCTTCACCTCGATCAACGGTCACGCCGCGGCCGGCCTGGCGCGGTTCCTCGCGAACGGTGCGCTCGACACGACGTGGGCGCCCGGCATCGAGGTGCGCGGTGATTCGCTCACCGGCACGCGCCTTATCGGTTCACGCGGCACGTTGCATGTGCTCGGCTCCGCCGCGGAACCGGATGCGCCGCTCGGCGCGGGCTACCTGCGCGTCGCGCTCACGCCGACGAGCCCCGTGGTGCTTGCCCAATCGCCTTCGCGCGCTGTGGGCTTGGGCAATTCCGTCGAGATCTTCGCCAATGCCTTCGGTGGCCACGAGGCGACGATCCAGTGGTTCAAGGACGGCCAGCCGCTGGCCGGCGAAAACGGTCGCGCCCTGCAGATCGACCACTTCAGCCAGGGGGACGTGGGTGTCTATCGCTTGCGCATCACCAACGCCCTCGGTTCCGCCGAGAGCGCCGATATCGCGCTGACCGTGGGCATCCCGCCGGTCATCACGCAGCAGCCGCAGGATGTGGGCGTGGCGGAG
>JAMPXH010000153.1 GCA_023701285.1 Candidatus Didemnitutus sp. | reverse complement strand
GACGTCTACGTCAACGACGCCTTCGGCACCGCGCACCGCGCGCACAGCTCGATGGTTGGCGTGAATCTGTCGGAAAAGGCCGCCGGTTTCCTCATGGAGGCCGAGTTGAAAGCCTTCGGCAAAGTGCTCGAGAGCCCCGACCGCCCGCTGCTCGCCATCCTCGGCGGCGCGAAGATCGCGGACAAGATTCCCCTGATCAACAACCTCCTCGATAAGGCGAACAAGGTCATCATCGGCGGCGGCATGGCTTACACGTTCCTTCAGGTGAACCGCGGCATGAAGATCGGCGCGTCACTCTTCGATCCCGAGGGCGCGAAGATCGTCGCCGAACTTGAAGCCAAGGCGAAGGCCAAGGGCGTGGAACTCATTTTTCCCGTCGACTTCCTCTGCGCCGACAAGTTCGCGCCCGACGCCGCCACGCAACCCGCCACGCTCGAGAGCGGCATCCCCGACGGCTGGATGGGCCTCGACGCCGGTCCGAAGTCGATCGAACTCTACCGCGCCGCGATCCTTGCCTCGCGCACCATCGTCTGGAACGGCCCCGCGGGCGTGTTCGAGTTCGATGCGTTCGCCGGCGCGACCAAGGCGATGGCCGATGCGATCATCGAAGCCACGGCCAGCGGCGCGACGACCGTCGTCGGCGGCGGCGACACCGCCACCGCGGCGAAGAAGTTCGGCGCGGCCAAGAAGGTCACGCATTGCTCCACCGGCGGCGGCGCCAGCCTCGAGTTCCTCGAGGGCAAGGTGCTCCCCGGCGTGGCGTTCCTCGAGGCCTGAGCCAAGTCATCGCTTCACTTTCAGGCGGAGTCCCTTCGTGCGACTCCGCCTTTTTGTTTTCGTCCGTCCGGCAGCGGGCGCCCCTCCGCTGCGAGCTGTGTTTCGACCCAAAATTCTCCTCGCACCGCCCCGGCCGGTGCCTCCAAATTCTTCGCCTATGTCAACGCCCTCGTCCGCCACTCAAACTCCCCACCTGATCCGCAAGAAGGTCATCGCGGGCAATTGGAAGATGAACAAGACCGCCGCCGAGGGCGTCACCCTGACGAAGGAGCTGCTCGACGAGATCGGCCGCGAGACCTCGGTCGACGTCGTGATCTGCCCGCCGTTCACGGCGCTCGCCAGCGTCGGTCAGGCGTTGGAAGGGCAGGCGGTGAAGCTGGGCGCCCAGAACATGCACCCGGAGAAGAACGGCGCCTTCACCGGGGAGATTTCCGCCGAGATGCTGCGCACGCTCTACGTCACGCACGTCATCCTCGGCCACAGCGAGCGCCGCCAGTATTTCGGCGAGACCGACGCGCTCGTGAACAAGAAGGTGCTCGCCGCGCTCGCCAACGAGCTGCGTCCCAGCCTCTGCGTCGGCGAGACCCTCGCGGAGCGCGAAGGCGGCAAGACGCTCGACGTCGTGCGCACGCAGACCGAAGTCGCGCTCGCCGGCGTGAAGCCCGAGCAGCTCACCTCCGTCATCATCGCTTACGAGCCCGTCTGGGCCATCGGCACCGGCAAGGTCGCCACGACCGCGCAGGCGCAGGAAGTGCACGCGTTCATCCGCAGCCTCCTCGTTTCGCTCTACGGCGCGGCGCTGGCCGCGAAGGTGCGCATCCTCTACGGCGGCTCCATGAAGCCCGCCAACGCGCCCGAGCTGCTCGCGCAACCCGACATCGACGGTGGTTTGATCGGCGGCGCCTCGCTTGAGTCGCGCTCCTTCGTCGAACTCGTCAAGGCCGCCAAGGCGGCGATGTGACTCTCCGGCACCGCCCGCTGATCGCAGCGGAGCGGTGCCTGGCCTGATCCGCCCGCCGGCGGAATCTCCCGGCTCCCGTCAGGTCCGAACGGGCGGGGCGCACGGTCGTTCATCGTCGTCTACGTGAAATTGCGGGTGCCGTGCGTTGCAGGCTTGCCGGGCCGGTCGGCGCACCTATTTGTCCCGCATGCCCCTCCACGCTGCTGCGCGCCGCCTGCTGCTCGCATTGGTCTGTCTTGTTTCTGTTTCGGTCCATGCCGCTGCGCCGGCGGAATGGGCCGTGACGGTGAATTTCCCCGCGCCGGCGCAAGAGACGGAGCAGCGCATCCGGACGGATCGGGGTGACGAGGTGGCGCTGCGGCGCTTCGTGGAGGTGAGCGGGGAGCGTTTCATCCTCACGCGGATCACGTATCCGGTGACGCCGCTCGCCGTGCACCGCGGCGCGCTCTTCAAACACACGATCGAAACACTCATGAACTCCCGCTCGGGCGAGATCCGGGAGGACAACCAGTTCGAACTCGGCGCCTACGCCGGGCATCGCCTGCTCATCGAGCAGCGGCGCGAGCGCAGCGTGCGCGAGGTGCGCTTGCTGCTCGTCGGGGGGCAGCTCTACTTCGCCAGCGCGGAGTGGCCATCCGCCGCGGGTCAGTCGGCGCGGGTGAAGGAATTCTGGTCCAGTCTCTCGGTTGCGCCCGCTTACGCGGATGCGCGGGTGATGGACGACCGCAGCCGCTGGCGCGAGCTGGCGCAGGGCAACTTCCAGCTGCGCTACGATTCGAGCCGCTGGTTCCGCGATCCGGCCACGGTGGAGGAGAACCTGATCGTGCTGCTGCGCGTGGACGAACTGGCCGAGGCGGAGTTCATGGCCGGTCCGCAGGTGCAGGCCGCGACGATGGAGGAACTCGTGCTGGCGACCGCGAAGGAAAGCGCCGAGCGCGTGACGATGCGCCGCCGCGGCAAGAAATTGCAGGGCAGCACCACAGTCGAGGAACTGCGTTTCAGCGTGCGCGTGGACGGAGTCACCTACGAGAACCACGGCTATTTCTACAACGGCCCCGAGGGCTCCGTGCAGGTGCGGGCTTGGTCGCCGGAGAAGAACTTCGCCGAGGTCGAGGGCGACATCGCGGAGTTGCTCGACGGTCTCTCGATCGCCAAGGCGCGGATGGGGCTCGTCGCGCGCTGATCAGTTGGCGCGGTAGAACTCGTCCAGCAGCGCGGCGACCGGTACGGCCAGTTCCTCGCGCGGACAGGCGGAGGCGATCAACTCAGCCAGTTGCGCGGTCTCCTCGTCGCCGCAGGTGCGGTGCGTGAGCAGGATCTGATGCAGCGAAAGCTGGCGGGCGCCGGCGGCGAGTTCGGCCCGGTCGGCGAAGTCGTAGAGCGTGGCGGTGTGGAAGAGCAGCTCGGCGTAGGTCGCGCAGCGCTCGCGCGCAAGGTCGTCGGGCAACTGGTCGCGCAGGCGCTCGAATTGTGTGGCGGCGTCGAGGGCGAGGAAGCGCTCGGGCGGCAACGGGAAGAGTTTGGTCTGCAGGTCGAAGGCGAGCCGCAGCCCGCGCTCCACTTCCAAGGGCAGGTCGCGGGCGTCGCAGAGCGCGGCGACGAGCGCCCGCAGGCGGTCGATCTCGCGGAGCAGGTAGTCGTCGCGTTGGGCGCCCATGTCAGTTTTTGCGCGTGGCCATCCGTCCGGCCAGCGCCACGAGGAAGCGTGAGTCGCCGCCGAGGCCGGCGAGCGCGTCGAGGGCGAGGCGCGTCTGGGTCTCGGCGTGGCGGCGGGCCGCGTCGAGGCCGTGCAGCTTCACGTAGGTGGTCTTGTCGGCCCGCGCGTCCTTCCCGGCGGTCTTGCCCAGGGTCGCGGTGTCCGCGGTGGCGTCGAGGATGTCGTCGACGATCTGGAAAGCGAGGCCGAGGCTGCGGCCGGCGTCGCGCAGGCGGGCCAGGTCCGCCTCGCCGGCGCCGCCGCAGTGTCCGCCGAGGGCGAGCGCGGCCGAGATCATGGCGGCGGTCTTGTTGAGGTGGATGAAGTCGAGGTCGGCGGCCGTGGCGTCGGCCTTCCGCTCGGCGAGCAGATCCTCCATTTGTCCGCCGATGAGCTGCGCGCTGCCGGCGGCCTCGGCGAGCTCGTGCGTGAGGCGCAGGCCGAGCGTGGGCGTGGCGGCGTAGTGCCGGGCGAGGAGTTGGAAGGCGAAGGTGAGAAGCGCGTCGCCGGCGAGCAGGGCCGTGGCCTCGTCGAACTGCTTGTGCGCGGTGGGACGCCCGCGGCGGAGGTCGTCGTTGTCCATGCACGGCAGGTCGTCGTGCACGAGCGAGTAGGTGTGGAGGCACTCGATGGCGACGGCGGCCGGAAGGGCGTCCGCGCTCCGGGCGGGCAAGGGATCGGTGGTGCGGCGGAAGACGTCGGCCGCGGCGAGCACGAGGACGGGGCGCAGGCGTTTGCCGCCGGCCTGCAGGCTGTAGCGCATGGCTTCATGGAGGCGGCCCGGCCGGGTGGCGGCGGGCGGGAGCAGGTCGTCGATCTGCGTTCGACGCGGTCAACATAGGCCTGGAGCTGGGCGGCGAATTCCATGCGCGCCGCACTGTCCGGCCCGGACGGAAGGTTGGCAAACTTTTGTTCGCCCGGCGCGGGCCAAGAAAGGCTCGCCACCGCGGTCGGGCGGGGTTTTATCCGGTCGACGTTACGATGCCCACCTACGAATACGTCTGCACCAAATGCGGTCACGAGATGGAAGCGTTCCAGTCCATGAAGGACGAACCGCTCAAGAAGTGCCCGGCCTGCAAGAAATCCGGCCTGAAGCGCAAAGTCGGCGGCGGCGCCGGGCTCATCTTCAAGGGGTCCGGCTTCTACATCACCGACTACAAGAAAAAGTCGGGCGGCGAGAAGTCCAGTGGCGACGGCGCAAAATCCTCTTCCAAGTCCAGCGAGTCGAAACCCGCGGCCCAGGCCGCCAAATAGTGCTCTGCCATGGCTGACAAAAAGATCGAGAAAGCCCTCTACGGTCCCAGCACGCTCGAGGTTGCACTCGGCGCCGTGCTCGGCCTCGCGCTCGGTGTCGCGGTGGCCTGCATCTACCTCGTGTTGAAACCGGTCCAGCTGGTGAAGGAGACGCCGAAGGAGGTGGCGCAAGGCGTGGTCTATTATCTGCCCGGCAAGACCGACGCGACGAAGGGTCGCGCGTGGCAGACCAAGCAGGCGACTTTCGTGAGCGGCGGCGAGATCATCGCCACCGAGGAGGAGTTGAACGCGTGGGCGGCTTCGCTCGGCGGTGCCGCGCCCGCGGCGGCGCCGGGAGCGGCGCCCAAGGCCCCCGCGCAGCCGGGTGCGCCGGCCGCGCCCGCCGACAGCGCGTTCCTCAGCGCCAGCGGGTTGAATTTCCGGCTCGAGGGCGAGCGGATGCACGTCTCGCAGAAGGTGCTCTTCAATTACTTCGGCCTGACGAAGGAAGTCATCCTGCAGTCCGCGGGCGGCTTCACGCGCGCGGGTGAAGGCTTCGTGTTCCAACCCGAGGCGGTCTATCTCGGCTCGTGTCCGTTGCACGCCGTGCCCGGCACGACGGGGGCTTTGCTGGGAACGTTGCTGAAGCAGCAGAAGGTGCCCGACGATTTCCGGGCGGCCTGGGCCAAGATCTCCGCCATCGCGGTCGAGGGCGGTCTGTTGAAGGTCACCACGCAGCCCTGACGGCGCGCTGGCACGGCCTGTGTCGAGGAACTTCAAGAACATCAGCATCGTGGCAGCGGCCACGGTCGCTTCGCGCGTGCTGGGTCTGGTGCGCGAGATGGCGACGGCGGCGGTGTTCGGCACGAGCGCGCTGAACTCGGCGTTCGTCTCGGCTTTCACGTTGCCGAACCTCTTCCGCCGCCTGCTGGGTGAGGGCGCGTTGACGGCGGCCTTCGTGCCGACGCTCACGCACGAGCTGGAGCGGCAGCAGCGCGCGGGCGCCTTCCGGCTCGTGAGCAAGGTGGCCAGCTGGCTGCTCGTGGTGACGACGGCGATCGTGGCGCTGGCGATGCTGCTTTTTGCCAACGCCGAGGGCGCTATCCGCCTGGCGGTCGGGTGGGGCGTGGCCGAGGAGACGGCGCGGCGGCTCCTGCTGGGCGCGGATCTGGCGCTGGTGCTGTTCCCTTACATGATTTTTGTCTGCCTCGCGGCGGCGTTCAGCGCGGCGTGTCAGGTGCTGGGGCGTTTCACCGAGCCTGCGCTCTCGCCGATCTGGTTGAACGTGGCGGTGCTCGCCGCGCTCGGAGCGGGCGCGTGGTGGGCGTGGGATGCGCCGGAGCGGATGAACCTGCTGTGCATCGGCGTGTTGATCGGCGGCTTCCTGCAGATGGCCGTGCCGGGCTGGGTGCTGTGGCGCGAAGGGTGGCGGCCGGTCTTCGATCTGCGGCCCGACGAGCGCGTGCGCGAGATCCTGCGGTTGATGGGGCCGACCGTGATCGGTTCGGCGATCTACCTGATCAACATCTCCGTCGCGCGCTTCCTCGGGCTTTCGTTGAACGACAGCGCGGCGGCGGTGCTGAACCTCGCGACGCGCGTGATGGAGCTGCCGATCGGCGTGTTCACCATCGCGGTCGCCACGGTCGTCTTCCCGTTGATCGCGAAGCACGCGGCGCGGGAGGATTGGCCGGCGCTCACCGCGAGCTACCACAAGGGGCTGCGGCTCGTGCTGGTGATCAACATCCCAGCGGCGGCGGGGCTCGTGCTGCTGGCGGAGCCGATCACGCGGCTGCTGTTCGAGCGCGGAGCGTTCCACGCGGGTGATACGCAGTTGATGACGCCGGTGCTGGCGGCCTTCGGGCTGGGGTTGCCGCTCGTGTCGTTCACGAGCGTGGCGTTGCGGGGTTTTTATGCGTTGCGCGACACGGCGACGCCGGTGCGGGCGGCGGCGTTGAGCTTTGCGGTGAACCTCGGGTTGAGCCTCGTGCTGATGCGGTATTTTTCCACGGTGGGTCTGGCGCTGGCGAGCACGGCGGCGGTGGGCGTGCAGCTTGTCTATCTGCAGCGGCATCTGGCGCGAAAGCATGCGGGGTTCGGCCTGGGCGTCTTGGGCCCGAATCTGGTCAAAATCATGGTCGCGACCGTCGTGATGAGCGCCGTGGTGTGGGCCGGCGCTCGTGGAGCGGCGGTCTGCGCCGGCGGCCGGCTGGGCGATTGGCTGGCGGTCGGCGGCGTGATCCCGCTCGCGGCCTTGGTTTACGGCGGCATCCTTTGGGTCTGGCGGATCGAAGGGCGCGAGGATCTCGAGCAGTTGTTCGCGAAGTTCATCGCACGGCGGCGGGCGCCCTGAGCCGCGGGTGAAGCGGGTTGCGGCGTCGCGGTGGATGGCTAGGGTGACGCCCATGAGTTCCTCTCCCGCAGTCACGCACAACGAGCAGGCTTCCCGCTACGAGATCGCCGTGGATGGGTTCGTGGCGGTGGCCGAATACGAGCTGCAGGACGGCCGGCAGATCTTC
>JAMPXH010000152.1 GCA_023701285.1 Candidatus Didemnitutus sp. | reverse complement strand
GGACCTCGCCCTGATGGCCTCGAAGGAGGCCGTGGCCCGAGCCGAGGCCGAGGTCGCCCGCCAGGACAAGCGCGTGGACTGGACCGCGTCGCTGATGTACAGCCAGCGCGGCGAGGCCTTCTCCAACATGGTCTCGATCGCCGTGAGCGTGCCGCTGCAGTGGGACCAGAAAAACCGGCAAGACCGTGAGCTCGCCGCCCGGCTGGCCAAGGCCGAGCAGGCGCGGGCCGAGCGCGAGGAGATGACGCGCGCGCATCTGGCCGAGACCGAGGCTTGGCTCGCGACCTGGCGAGCCAACCTCGCACGGCTGGCCGACTACGACGCGACGCTGGTCCCGCTCGCCACCGAGCGCACCCGCGCCGCGCTGGCGGCCTATCGCGGCGGCCGTGGCGGGTTGTCGGACGTGCTTGAAGCACGCCGGATGGAGATCGACACCCGCATCGAGCGGCTGCGCATCGAAATGGAAACCGCCGGGCTGTGGGTCGAGCTCGAGTACCTGATCCCGAGCGAAGGCGAGACGGAAAATGCCGCCTCTCCGCAGCCATCCATGACGAACGCACCGGAGCAACAACGATGAAACTCAAGAACATTGCGATCGGCCTGGCGGCCGCCGGGGTGCTCGGCGCCGCGGGCTTCGGCCTCTACCGCCTGGGGCTGCAGCACGCCACGGAAACGTCCGCCGGCGCCGCCGCCACTGGCGCGGCCTCGGCTGCTCAGGCGCCCGCCGCCGCCGTCGATCCTTCGACCTGGGGCGTCGCCGAGGGCGAAGCCGCCACGCGCCGCCACATCGCCGACGGCCTCAAGGCCGGGATGGTGGACCCGGTGACCGGCCGCAAGATCCTCCACTACCACGACCCGATGGTCCCGGGCAAAAAGTTTGAAGCGCCGGGCAAGTCCCCCTTCATGGACATGATGCTGGTGCCGGCCTACGCCGGCGCCGAGGGCGGCGACGCCGGCACCGTCACCATCAGCCCGCGCATCCAGCAGAACATTGGCCTGCGCACCGCAACCGTGACCGAAGGTGCGCTCACGCCGGCGGTCACCGCGGTGGGCGCGATTGCCTGGAACGAGCGTGACCAGGCCGTCGTCCAGGCCCGCGCGATGGGCTATGTCGAGAAGCTGCACGTGCGCGCCACGCTCGACCATGTGGGCAAGGGCCAGCCGCTGGTCGAGCTCTACGTGCCCGACTGGGTCGCTGCGCAGGAGGATTTCCTGTCCGTGCGCCGCATGCAGGGGAGGGACCTTGCCGCCCTGCTCGACGCCGCGCGTGCCCGCATGCGCCAGGCGGGCATGGATGAGGTACAGATCCGGTTCGTCGAATCGAGCGGCCGCATTCAGCCGAGACTGACGATCCGCGCGCCCATCGCCGGCGCGGTCACCGAGCTGATGGTGCGTGAAGGGATGACGGTGATGCCGGGCATGACGCTCGTGCGCATCAACGGCCTGGCGACCGTGTGGGCCAATGCCGAGGTGCCCGAGAGCCAGGCGGCACAACTCGCCCCCGGCGCGCCGGTGACGGCGACCAGCCCGGCGCTGCCGGGCGCGAGCTTCGCGGGGCGCGTACAGGCGCTGCTGCCGGAGGTGAATCCGCAGACGCGCACCCTCAAGGCGCGCATGGAGCTCGCCAATCCCGGCGCGCGGCTGGTGCCCGGCATGTTCGTCCAGATGCGCTTCGCCGACGAGCGGGAAGGCAGGACCCTGCGCGTGCCGACCGAGGCGATCATCGCGACCGGCAAGCGCACGCTGGTGATGCTCGCCGAGGAAGACGGCCGCTTCCGCCCGGCCGAGGTCGTCACCGGGATCGAGTCGGGCGGGCAGACGGAGATCCTGCGGGGCTTGCAGGCCGGGCAGCGGGTGGTGCTGTCGGGGCAGTTCCTGATCGACTCGGAAGCGAGCCTCGCGGGCATCGAGGCGCGTCTGGGAGGGATGGCCAATGAGGAGGCGCCGGCCGCCGCCGACACCCATCGCACCCGCGCGTCGATCGAGGCCGTCGCCAATGACGTGCTCACCCTGAGCCATCCGGCGATCGAGAGCCTCAAGTGGCCGGCGATGACCATGGACTTCAAGCTGGCACCTGGGCTCGAGCGACGGGAGCTGAAAGCGGGCGCAGACGTCGACATCGAATTCCGCATGCAGGAGGGCGACGCCCCGCAGATCGTCAGCATCCGGCGTGCGGCGAAGAAGGCGGCGGGCATGGCCGAAGGCGGTGCGAAATGATCGCGAACCTCATCCGCTGGTCCATCGCCAACCGTTTCCTGGTGATGCTCGCGACCGTGATGCTCACGGCGTGGGGCGTGGTCGCGTTGTCACGCACCCCGCTCGATGCCCTGCCCGATCTCTCCGACGTGCAGGTCATCATCCGCACCACCTATCCCGGCCAGGCGCCGCAACTCGTGGAGAACCAGGTTACCTATCCGCTCACGACCACCATGCTCTCGGTGCCCGGCGCCAAGGTCGTGCGCGGCTTCTCCTTCTTCGGCGACAGCTATGTGTATGTGCTGTTCGAGGACGGCACGGACCTCTACTGGGCGCGTTCCCGCGTACTGGAATACCTCAACCAGGTGCAGTCGCGCCTGCCCCCCGGCGCCACCTCCTCGATCGGGCCGGACGCCACCGGCGTGGGCTGGATCTACCAGTACGCGCTGGAGGACAAGTCGGGGCAGCTCGACATCTCGCAGCTGCGGGCGCTGCAGGACTGGTTCCTCAAGTTCGAGTTGAAGACCGTGCCCGACGTGGCCGAGGTGGCCACCATCGGTGGCATGGTGCGCCAGTACCAGGTGGTGCTCGATCCGGACAAGCTCGCGGCCTACCGCATTCCGCATGCCCGGGTCGTGGAGGCCATCGGCCGCGGCAACCAGGAGGCCGGTGGCTCCGTGCTCGAGCTCGGCGAGGCCGAGTACATGGTGCGCGCCTCCGGCTACCTGCAGACGCTGGAAGACTTCCGCGCCATTCCCCTGATGACCACGGATGCCGGCGTGTCGGTACGGCTCGCCGATGTGGCGCGCGTGCAGCTCGGGCCGGAGATGCGGCGCGGTATCGGCGAGCTCGACGGCGAGGGCGAGGCGGTCGGCGGGGTGATCGTGATGCGCTCGGGCAAGAACGCGCTCACCACCATCCAGGCGGTGAAGGAACGGCTTGCCGTCCTGCAGAAGAGTCTGCCCAAGGGGGTGGCGATCGTGCCCGTGTACGACCGCTCGGGCCTCATCGAGCGGGCGATCGACAACCTCACGCACAAGCTCGTCGAGGAATTCATCGTCGTCGCCGTGGTGTGCGCGCTCTTCCTCTTTCACCTGCGCTCGGCCTTCGTCGCCATCGTCTCGCTGCCGCTGGGGATACTCGCCGCCTTCATCGTCATGCAGCGGCTGGGCGTCAACGCCAACATCATGTCGCTCGGCGGCATCGCGATCGCGGTCGGCGCGATGGTGGATGCGGCCGTGGTGATGATCGAGAACGCCCACAAGCACCTCGAAGCCTGGGCGCACGAGCATCCCGGCGAAAAGCTCCAGGGCGCCGCCCGCTGGCACGTGATCGGCGATGCCGCCGTGGAGGTCGGCCCGGCGCTGTTCTTTTCGCTCCTGATCATCACGCTCTCGTTCATCCCGGTGTTCACGCTCGAGGCCCAGGAAGGCCGCATGTTCTCGCCGCTCGCCTTCACCAAGACCTACGCCATGGCGGCCGCGGCGGGCCTGGCGGTGACGCTGATCCCGGTGCTGATGGGCTATCTCATCCGCGGGCGGATTCCCGATGAGCAGGCGAACCCGCTCAACCGCTGGCTGATCGCGGCCTACCGGCCGCTCCTCGACGGGGTGCTGCGCTTTCCCAAGGCGACGCTGGCGCTCGCCGCGGTGGCGCTGCTCGCAAGCCTGTGGCCGCTGCAGCACATCGGCAGCGAGTTCATGCCGCCGCTCGACGAAGGCGACCTGCTCTACATGCCCACGGCCTTGCCGGGCCTGTCCGCGGGCAAGGCGGCCGAGCTGCTGCAGCAGACCGACCGCTTGATCAAGACCGTGCCCGAAGTGAAGAGCGTCTATGGCAAGGCGGGGCGGGCAGCGACCGCCACCGACCCGGCGCCGCTCGTGATGTTCGAGACCACGATCCAGTTCAAGCCGCGCGAGGCGTGGCGGCCGGGGCTAACCCCGGACAAGCTCGTCGACGAGCTCGACAAGATCGTGCGCGTGCCGGGGCTGACCAACATCTGGGTGCCGCCGATCCGCAACCGCCTCGACATGCTCGCCACCGGCATCAAGAGCCCGGTCGGCGTCAAGGTGCTGGGACCGGATCTCGCCGTGATCGACCGGCTCACCGGCGAGATCGAACGCGCCCTGAAACCGGTGCCCGGGGTAACGAGCGCCTTCGCCGAGCGCCTGACCGGCGGCCGCTACGTGAACGTGGACATCCGGCGCGAGGCCGCCGCCCGCTACGGCCTCAACATCGCCGACGTGCAGTCGGTGGTGAGCTCGGCGGTGGGCGGCATGAACATCGCCGAGACCGTCGAGGGGCTGCAGCGCTTTCCGATCAACGTCCGCTATCCGCGCGAGATCCGCGATTCGCTCGCGCGGCTGCGGACGCTGCCGATCGTCAACCCGCGCGGGCAGCAGTTCGTGCTCTCGGACGTAGCCGACGTCCGCATCGCTGATGGCCCGCCGATGCTGAGGAGCGAGAACGCGCGGCTCGCCGGCTACGTGTATGTCGATATCCGCGGCCGCGATCTCGGCTCGGCGGTGCGCGACATGCAGCGCGTCGTGACCGAGCAGGTCGACCTGCCGCCGGGCTACTCGGTGTCGTGGTCCGGGCAGTTCGAGTTCCTCGAGCGCGCCACCGCCAAGCTCAAGCTGGTGGTGCCCTTCACGCTGCTGATCATCTTCGTGCTGCTCTACCTCGCCTTCAAGCACTTCGGCGAAGCGCTGCTGATCATGACGACGCTGCCCTTCGCCCTGGTCGGCGGCATCTGGCTGCTGTACCTGCTCGACTACAACCTGTCGGTCGCCGGGGTGGTCGGCTTCATTGCGCTGGCCGGGGTGGCCGCCGAGTTCGGCGTGATCATGCTGCTGTACCTCAAGCAGGCGTGGTTCGCGCGGCTCGACGAAGACAAGACCGGCGAGGCCGATCTCCTCGACGCGATTCGCGAAGGCGCGGTGCTCCGCGTGCGGCCCAAGGCGATGACCGTGGCGGTGATCCTCGCCGGCCTGTTCCCGATCATGTGGGGCGCGGGCACCGGCAGCGAGGTCATGCAGCGCATCGCCGCACCGATGGTGGGCGGCATGATCACCGCGCCGCTGCTGTCGATGTTCGTGATTCCGGCCGCCTACCTGCTGATGCGCCGGCGCGGACGCAACGACGCGGAATATCGGCGGTCATGACATCGGCTCGGATTCGCGGAGGGGTGTCGGCGCTGCTGCTGCAGGCAGTCATAGGTCTTGCACTGCTTGCGCCACCCGTCGTGCAGGCGCAGCCGACCGGGCACGTGCTGCTGGTGGCGCATTGCCTCACCGGCGCGATCGACTGCCTGCCTTGTGCGACATGTCCGCTGCCGTCAGGCTACACGGCGGCCAATGCGGGAGGCGCCAACGGCCACGGTGCGGCGGCTTCCTGTGCCGTGGCGCAAACGCCGCGTTTCGGTGTCTCGCAAGCTTGGGCAGTCACGTCTGCGGCGCCGAGTTCCATACGTATTCACTCGCTGTACTGCAGATGGCTGAATTAGCCAACGGTCGTGTTCCGAAATTCGAGAGGCATCTCAAGCGGTCAATGAATCCAATTTTCTTTGGAGCAATCATGAACACGATCAAGTCTCAACACACCATCCGCGGCGGTCTCGTTGTCAGTGCCCTGGCGTTGATCGCCGCTTTCGCTGTTCCGGCGTCTGCGGCTCATCCGCCGGCGAACTCGACTTACGGCACACCGGTGCATGCGGGCGAAGCCGATCGCGAAATTCGTCTCGATGCCACCGCCCGCTGGGTGAATGTCGAGCAGAACGAGACGATACGGTTCGTCGTCGGTGCGCAGAGCTTCATGTGGAAGTTCGATACGCTCGGCACACGCCCCTTCGACCTGAAACAGGTGGCGCCGGCGGGCGTGCTAGGCGGTGCACCGATCACGGTGTACGTCGCGCCCGATCCGCTTTATCGGGGGAATTAAGGCATGTGAAGGGGACGTGAAGTTCGCGTCCCCTCGTTCGCTTACCAGGAATGAAAGGAGCATGCAATGAACAGGCTGTTGATCATCCTCGCCGGTGTCCTGACGCTTGGCGCCACCGTGCCGGCCATCGCCGGTCCCGATTTCCAGACCATCGAGCAGGGCCGCAAGGCGGCTCAGCTTCGGGCCGCAACGGAGAAAGGCTGCGAATCCAGACGGCTCGTGCTGCCGGTCGACCACGGCCCGCGCGCGACGTCCACGCCGTATCTCAATCAACTGCGCCAACAACGCTTTGAAGCGGAGATGAAGGCATGCAAGGAAGCGGCGGGCAAGCCGCTTTGACCGGCGTTCCCCGAATACAAGGTGGAAAGCAGACAACATTGACATTCAAGGAGCTTGAAATGAGAAAGACATTCGTTGTCTCGATCCTGGCGGTCACACTTCTTGCCGGGGGCGCCTGGAGTATCACGTCGGCACAGGGTCAGTCACCCGATCGGCCTGCAGGCGCCCCCGGGATGGAAGGCATGCCCATGGGCGACGGCATGATGGGGATGATGAACATGATGGGCAACTGCAGCCGCATGATGCAGGGCGGTATGGCGGGCCACATGCTGCCGCAACTCCCGCCCGGCAACGAGAAGCTGCAACTGCAGATGCAGGCGGAGATGATGCAGAAGATGGGCGAGATCGTCTCCAAGTATGCCGCCCAAATCAAGGACGAGAAGCCGTAACGCAAGACATCGCGAGGCCCCTGCATCAACCGGCAGTGAGTTCGGGCGCCGGAGGTCGCCTCGCGGCGTAACTGTTCCTTCAACCCGCAACGAAAGGAAACTACAAATGAAGCAAACCGCAATGGCCGCTCTGATGATCGCCCTGACGCTTGGCGCTGGTGCAGCGCTTGCCCAGCAGAAGATGGGCGACATGAAGGATATGGGCATGCAGAAGATGGAAGGGATGAAGAGCATGGACATGGGCGGCCAGAAGGCCATGCCCGGTGCGCCAGCCACGCACAAGGGAGTCGGCGTCGTGAAGAAGCTCGACGCCGGGGGCGG
>JAMPXH010000151.1 GCA_023701285.1 Candidatus Didemnitutus sp. | reverse complement strand
GCGTCTTCTTCGACTTCTGCTTCACCCGCGGGCTCATCACCTACAATCCCGCGCGACAGGTCGAGGTGCGCACCGAGATGCTCACCCAGAAGCAGCGGCTGCCGACCGAGAGGCTACCGTTCACGGACCCCGAGATCGAAAAGATTCTCGGGGCGCTTGAGCCGGGCGACTTCTGGCACGCCGCCACGCTCGTGTCGCTCGACACCGGCCTACGACTGCGCGACGTCGCGTTGCTGGAGCGCGTCTCGCTGCGCGGCGGGAAGCTGGAGGTCGCCACGTCCAAGGGCGGCGCCGGCTACAACCCGGTGGTGCGCCACGTCCTCTCGGAGCGCACGCTCCAGTCGCTGCGCGCAGTCCCGAACGAGGGCGGCATCTACTTCTTCGAGGAAATCGGCCGCAACATGCGGGAGAACCCGGCGACGGAACAGTCGCGGCTCAGCCAGCAGTTCCGCCGCCTTTGCATCGGGCTCGGCATCGAGGGCAAGAGCTTCCACGGCCTGCGCCACACCTTCGCCATGCGCCGCGAGCGCGAGAAGCGCCTCAGCATTTTCCAGCAGATGGCCGCCGAACTGGCGCTTGCCGGCGTCCAAGCCGACCTCGGCCACCGCAGCAGCGAGACAACCAAGATCTATCTCAAGCACCCGAAACACTGAGGGGCCGGCTCCTGTCACGTTCTCAAGTGCATTGACACCTCGCCATCCGGCGCGCACTCTGCGCGCAGATGCCCGAGACGAACATCCCATCCGCGCCGACCCTAGGCAGCCCGGCGAAGCGGCCTCACGCCGCCTACACCGAGGCAGAGAGGCGGCTCATCTCCGAGACCTACCTCCGGCCCGAGGTGCAACGCAATGTGGCGGCCACCGTCGCGCTGCTGCAGGCGGAGCACGTCAACCACGACTGGGACTACCAGCGCGTCTACCGCTACATCGCGTCCATCCCCGCGCTCGTGGCTCAGCATCCGTCGAAGGACCCGGCCGCGCTTGTTCCTGACGCAGCCGACGCACTGGGGCGTCCGCCCATCCTGCCGCCGCAGGAGCTGGCCGAGGCCAAGGCGCTGGTCAAGCAAGAGGCCCTGCTGAAGGAGCAGGACTGGACCGCGCTGGGCCTGACCGAGGAGCAGGGCAAGCGCATGATCTCGATGGAGCGCTTCAGCCAAAAGCCGCTCATGCACATGATCCGGACTACGCACGGAGGCATGATGTTTTGCTTGGCCACGCTCATCCGCAACTTCGAGGACACCGCCGGCCGAATCGAGAAGTGTCTGCTGCCGTCGGAGGTGGACGGCAAGGGCGACCCGCGGCCGGAGATCGAAGTCGAGCGCGAATGGCACCACCTGCTCCTCGACTACTCGCGAGAGATCCGGGCTATCGCCGATCAGGCCACGCGCTCGAAGGTGCTGCTCCTGAAGGCCGAGCAGATGGCCGGCGAAGGCAACAGCGGAAAGAAGAAGGGCAAGCCGGGCTTCGGCCCCATGCTCGTGAAGGCGGAGCCGGGCAGCACCGTGAATCTGCACGGTAATGGCCGCTGACGATACAGACCTGTTGGCCGCGGCAATGGCCGACGAGGCCGCGCTCGCCGATGTCGTGCCGGCGCGCGACGACCACGAGCCACCGTCACACGCACCCGCCGTGCGCCGCGACAACTGGCTGCCGCGGATGAACGATGGCGGCCAGGAAGCAATCTTCTTCGAGGCTGAGGCCGATGCCATAACTGCCGTAGGCCCGAAAGGCTCCGGGAAAACCGACGGCTGCCTGAATCGCCTGGTCCGCCACTGCTACGAGAACCACAACGCGCTCGCCCTCATCATCGGCATCACCCAGCGCGTGGCCACGGAAGGCGCGGGCTTCGATCTCGTCGATCGCATCCTCCCGATGTGGCGCGACGGCAACCGCTATCCGCTGTTCGCCAAGGACCCGAAGACCGGGCTGCTCACGCCGCACCCGAAGGCCGGCGAGCTGATGGACGAAGGCATCGGCCTTGAGTTCACCAAGTGGACGCTCGACCCGGTGACGAAGGACCGCCACCTGTGGATCGCCAACCGATTCGGCGGCTGGTCCAAGGTGCTGCTTGTCTCCATCCAGCACGCGAGCGAGGTGCAGAAGAAGCTGTTCGGTATCCAGCCGTCGCTGGTTTACATCGAGGAGCTGATGAACGCCGATGGCCCCGAATACTACTCGGTGCCCTACGCGCAGCTCGGCCGTCGCCGCGGCATCACCGGGCCGCAAATCTGGATGGCCTCGCTGAACACCGAGTCGCCGGAACACTGGACTCACGCTTTACTCTACAAGGATTGCGTCGTGGCCTCTGGCGGGCGGCGCTGGCCCGACGACCCGGAAAAGCCCGGGATCATGCGCGACCGCAAGTGGGCAGTGTTCTACATTTGGTTCGAGGAGAATGCGCACAACCTTCCGGCTGGCTATCGTGAGCGCCTCGCCCTCGCCTATCGCGCGGACCCCACGCTGGCCAAGCGAATGCTCGACGCCAAGTGGATCGCCTATCCGTCGGGCGAGGCCATCTTCAAAGAGAGCTACGCGGAAGACCGTCACGTCTACGGCGACAAGGAAAAGTCAAAGGGGCTTCTCCCGTCCAAGGGCCACCCCATCGTCATCGGCTACGACCCGGGCTCAGCGAATCCGGCGATGAGCTTCGAGCAGATCGTCGACACCACCGACGGCACGGCGACCAAGATCTTCGACGAGCTGGCGTTCTACCAGACGCATGTGAACTACTACCGGTTCACGAAAATGATGATGGAGAAAATGCTCTACTGGCAGCGGCGCGTCGACTACCTGTTCGAGTTCCGGTTCATCGCCGACGACCAGGCGACCACAGCGTTCAACCCGTCGAAGGGCTCGACCACGGCACGCGACATCGAGGACAACTACCGGCAGATCCGTGAGGCCGACCCACAACGCTACGCCACGCTGCCGACGACGATTCGCTGGGCTGGCTGTCCAAAGCCGCCTGGCTCCCGTGCAGCGCGCGTGAACATCGTGGCCGACGCTCAGTTTGAGAACCGGCTCATGGTCTCGGCCGCCTGCCCGGTGCACCGTGCGATGTTCCTGAACCTCGAACGCGACCCGCAGGACCACAGCGAGCCGAAGCGCAGCAAGCACCTGCATCCGTTCGACTCCTTCTCCTATCCGCTGTTCTATCGAAAGTTCGTTCTCAAGGCGCCGTTCCGCGAGCTGGGCAGCCGTAACGCCGTCGAGATCGTGATCGGGTAGTCACGTTCGAATTGTTCTTGACGCACGCGCGGGCGATCGCAAAGTGGCGGCAGTTGCGACTGCCATCGCGTAGCGAATTTCCGGGGAGTAATCTTCGGACGCCCGGTTCGAGGTGGCAGCCTCAACCGGGCTTCTAATTTTTGGGGGTCCGAGCCCGGCAGTCTCGAAGCTGGAAATCCCAGTGGCCAGCCGGGGAAATTCTACGGTGCGCGGCCTGACGATAAGAAACGGCGAGCGCAGCGTTGAGATGGCAGACGACATCGGACTTCGTCGGCCCGGCCTGCGTGGGCGTATCCGAGTTGCCCACTGAAAACCGCGCCAGCCATCTCAATCCTGCCCTTGCCCACCAACCGCGCATAGGAGAGAGCAGAAGAGAGGTGCAAGTATGGCCGAACAGCCGGAAGCTATCGCCGGGGCTTCGTAATGTTCTGAGGTCGTCCCGAGGCGTGCGCCTTGCATCTCCCTTCTGCCCTTTCCTACTTGTTCCCGCAAGGGAGAGGGCCGTGGCTTTGTGTGGGCGCAGCGCGCTCGGTATGCGGAAAACTCCGTGAAAGCCGGAGTGCTGGCCGAGTAGCGGGCGCCCACACTCCCGCTGTTGTGGTGCCAGCCGTGCGGGGCGCGAGCGAGCCACGGGCTGACGGACCCGGACTCCATCGTCCAATGACGCAGAGATCCACCCGCCTTACCCCGCAAGGGGTGAGGTGTGTCCGCACGCCGGCTCAACCACCGAGCCAATACGCAGCAGTCACCGCCCACTTTCGCCTTGCCTGTCACGTTCTCACGGCATTGACTGCCGCCATGACAGACCTCGGCCTAACCAACAAGGAGCTGAGCGACAGCTCGTATTACGGCTGCATCCCCTGCTGCGAATCCGACCCGGCGAAGAAAGCCGACTGGGAAAAAACGGTCGTCTACCCCACCGCCAGCTTCGACGGCAAGCAGGCCGAGCTGCTGGGCGCCGAGGAGCTCGCTCTGGGCGAGGAGGTTGAAATCACCTTCCGGCTCCGCGTGAACCGGCTGGAGCGCGACGAGCGCATGGTCGACGGCAAGCCCCGGAAGGAGCTCCGCGTCGGCTTCGAGTTCCTCGCCGCCTCCGACATGGCACCCGTGTCCGAAGGGGAAGGCGACGAGGCCGAGTCCGAGGAGTCCGGCCGCTCGGGCATGCACATGAGCATGGGCGCGGACGACGACGCGCCGGTGAACGCCATCCTGTGAGCGACGAACTTCCACCGCGCCTTCCCTCCTCACCAAATGTCGCCCTTATCCGCAATCACTACGCTCGTCTTGGCTGCTTTCGCTGGACCGCTGATCGCTTTCTGCGTCTGTGCGCGGCTCTCGAAGAAACCCCTGCCGAAGTGGGCGCGCGCGTGGGCATGGAGCGCCGAGAAGTTGAGCGCTGCCTTGAGCGCAGCCGCTTCCCAGATCCGGTCGGCATCCTCCTGACCCAGCACGAGCGGTTCGTCCAAGCCATGCACGGCGCCCAACACCGAGACGAACTCTTCCCGCCAACAAGATGATCGACAGCCACGTAATCAAGGCCCGCAAACTGCAGGAAAGGCTGAAGGAGGTCTTCACCTCGCAGCGCCCAGCCGGTGCGCCGCCCGTGGAGCAGAGGCCGAAGTTCGAGCCCGTCGGTGACAGCCCTGCGCAGGCGCAGGCGGAGATGAATCCGGTCAGCGCCGTCAACTCGTTCCCGGAAAACCCCCAGGACTGGCAGATTCGCGAGTTCTTCGAACAGCGTTTTCGCAGCCGGCTCGACGAGGGGATGAAGTTTTCGCTCCAAACCTATCGCATGTGGCAGGCGGTCGACATGGCGATCGACGGTCCGCTCGTGAATCAGGTCCAGCTCCCGCTCGGGCTTCTGGCCCAAGGGTTCATCACCCTTGATGCCTGCCACAAGGAGATCGAGTCGCTTTCCCCTGAGCTGGCGAGCACATTGTTCCAGCTCGGCAGCGACAAGAAGCCGATCAAGGTCAACGGGCCGAGGCTGTTCGAGGTCTCCCACAACCTCGTGAAGTCGCTCGTCACCCGCCGGGTGGCCGCCATTTCGACGCCGATCCGCCAGCGACACCCGCTGATGAAATACGAGCCGCGCGACACCAGCCTGGTCGGCCAGCTCAAGGGTGATATGATGTCGCAGTATGCGGAGATCATGGCCGACAACTACGGCTACCGCGACGCGATCGAGCAGAGCGCACGCGACGTGTCGAAATACACGGAGCAGATCGAGTTCATCAAGTCTCCCTGGGACCGGAAAACCCAGACTCTGCGCCGCAAGAAGGAGAACCTCGGCGCTGAGGGCGTCGGCCCTGAAGGCACGGACTACGAGGAATACGAGGCGATCGAGAAAGAGGGTCTCGACTGGGTCGCCCCGCATCGCGCGCGCGTCTACTCAGACCGGCTGCACCCGTTGCGCAAGATCAACTCCGACACCGGCCCGCAGTATATCGGCTACTGGGACATCAGCCGCATCGGCGAGCTGCGCACCAACAAGTCCTACTGGAATCGCGAGGCCATCGAGTGGGACACCGGGCTATGGACCCTGATGGCTGCCAACCAATCGTTCTTCCGCTTCTACTACCGTGAGGCGATCGCTGTGGCCGAGAATTACGGCAACAATCCGGGGCTGCGCAACGACCGCAAGAACCAGGCGGCGACGGGCTACGAATGGACCGACGACGCGCCGGTCACGCTCGCCTACCACTTCGAGAAGATCAACCCCAAGACCTGGGGCATCGCCGACTACGACCACGACGTCTGGATTCGCTTCGTCATCGCCGGCAACGCCAAGGTGATCTGGGCCGACGTCTGCGCGAGCACGCCGGCCGTGTGCCACAACTACAACGCCGACGACCAGCGCGACGTCAGCAGCTCGTTCGCCATGGACGTCCTGCCATATCAGGACCAGGTGAGCAACTTGCTCACGCAGCTTCTGGAGATCCAGCACCAAGGGCTGGTGCGGATGTATTCGCTGAACATCGACGGCATGAAGCCGGACCAGATCGACGCGGTGGAGAAGGCGCTCAAGAACCAGGACTACACCCAAGCCCACGCGATCATCATCAAGTATTCCGCCGAGGCGATGCGCGACATGGCGATGGACGCGCGCTCGGCCTATCAGGAGCGCCTGAAGTCCATCGAGGTTTCGACCACGGAGAAGACGACTGAGATCTTCCGGTCGATTATGAACCTGCTTTCGCTCTCGGAGCGCCTGCTCTTCTTCAGCCCGCAGGAGCTTGGCCAAGTCGCCCCGCGCGAGATCACGGCCACGGAGGCCAACATGGTGAACAACACCACGCTGGGCATCCGCGACTTTCATGCGTGCGGATTGGAGAGCGCCCTGGACGCGAAGAAGCGGATCATCTACGAGAGCGCCATCGCCTTCGGTTCGGACAAGATCGAGTTGCCGGTGATGAACACCTACTCGCGGGCTACCGTCGAGAAAGCGAAGTTCACGATCACCGGGGTCGACAGCGATGAGGACGTCGAGACGGTCAAGAGCGGGCGCTTCACCCTCTCCGGCTCATTCTCGGACCTGGCTCACAACTTCGTCTTCACCTCTCGCGACGGCACGGAGCGCGCGCCGGACAAGGAAATTGCCCAGTCCATGGTGCAGTTCGTGCAGGTGATCGGGCAGTATCCCCCTCTCGGCCAAACAATGACGATCGGCCAAGGCAGCGAGCTGCTTAACGCCGTCGCGCGCCGGCTCGGTGTCCCGGTCAAGGTCCGGCTCCCCGTCGGCATGGACCCGAACGCCCCGCTGTCTGGCAACCCACAGGAGCAGTTTCAGCAGTTTGCCGAGTCCGTGCATCAAGCCATCGCCGCCCTCGCCAAGCAGACTGAGCAGACGCACCAGGCTCAGCAGGCCATCGCGCAATCAGTGGAGGAGCTCTCCGCGGCCGTCCAGCAGGTGGCCACCAAGCGCGGACAGATCGCACCCGGATTTCCGCAGGGCACCGGTGCGCCGCCGCTGCCGACCACACAGGCCGAGCAGCCCGCTTTTCTCGCCTAACCTCGAACCAAAGTCACGATGCCAAACGAAACCACCGACGGGCAACAGCCCGCCACG
>JAMPXH010000035.1 GCA_023701285.1 Candidatus Didemnitutus sp. | reverse complement strand
TCTCCGAACGAGCCGTCAAACGCTGCGTGAATGATGTCCGAGCGGCTCGTTCGGAGAACTCGCCCTACCGGAAGCGCCCTACCGGGGGCCGCCCACGTCGCGGCCGATCTGGAATTCCACGAAATCGTTCCACACGCCCTCGTAGGGTTTGTCCTGCTTGTAGATTTGCAGGATGCGAGCGTGCTCCTGGTCGCTGGTCGGGAAGATGCGCGGCTCCTCGCCCGGGAGAAACAGGGCGGTGTAGGAGCGTTTGCCATCGTCGAGGCGGCGGATCACGAGCATGCGCGCGAACTAAGCCCGATGCGCCGCGTTTGCCAGTGCGCGATTGCCTCCGCCGGCGCGGCGCGCACCGTCGGGGCATGGCCACCGCGCTCATCGCCGGAGCAACCGGACTCGTTGGCAACCGCCTGCTCGATCAACTCGTGGGCGCGGCCGGCTATGACCGCGTCGTCGCGGTGACGCGCCGGCCGCTGGAGGTGCAGCACCCGAAGCTGGTGGAGGTCGTGGCGGATTTCGCGGCGCTCGACCGGTTGCCGGAGCCATTGCGGGGCGACGATGCGTTCTGCTGCCTCGGCACCACGCTGCGCCGGGCCGGTTCACGTGAGGCGTTCCGCGCCGTCGACCACGGTGCGGTGCTGGCCTTCGCGTGGGCGGCGCGGCGCGGGGGAGCGCGGCGGTTCTTCGCCGTGTCGGCGCTGGGCGCGGACCCGGGTGCGCGCCTCTTCTACAACCGCGTGAAAGGCGAGACGGAGCAGGCGCTGGGTGTGCTGGGGTTCGACACGCTGGGGATTTTCCGGCCCGGGTTGCTGCTCGGTCCGCGGGCGGAATATCGCTTCGGCGAACGCCTCGGCGCGGTCGGGCTCGCGCTGGCGGCACCGCTGCTGATCGGCGGCTGGCGCAAATACCGGGCGATCCCCGCGGCGCGGGTCGCGCGGGCGATGGTGCGCGTCGCGGCGTCCGACGTGATGGCACAGGGCACGACCGTCTTCGAGTCGGATGCGATCCAGGATCTCGGCCGACCGGGCGAGAGCGAGCGCGCTTGAGTCGGGAGCGGGTGCGAGGATGCCCCTGTGCGCTGGCGTGCCGACTGCGGCTCAGCGCCAGTTGTAGTTAAAGCTGACGCTGATGCGTTCCGCGTTCGTGCGGTTGGTGGCGACTTCGTGGCGGAGCCAGCTTTCGAAGAGGAGCAGCCAGCCGGCTTTGGCGGGATAGGTGATGTGCGGCAGGTTGTGCGGGCGCGCGCCGGGGAGGCGCGGAGGCGCGGCCATGAACTTGCTCAGGCGTGGGTCCTCGAACTTCAGCCCCGGGCAGCCGGGCGGCGTGACGACGTAGTAGGTGCCGCTGATGAAGGCGTTCGGGTGCAGGTGCAGGCTGTGCGCGGCGTGCTCGGGCATGATGTTGACCCAGAAATCCGTCATGAACACCTCGCGCCCGCGCAGATCCAGGTCGAGCGAGCGGGCGAACTTCCGCACATGCGCGGTGATCTTGCGCTCGAGGCCGGCGAACGTGGATGAGAACTCGTGCAGCTGGTTGAGCGACGCGTAGGAGGTGTAGCCGCCCGGGTAGTTTTTAGCCGACCACTTCCGGCCCGCCTCGTCGTAGTCGCGGATGCGGTGGCACTCGTCGGCCAGTTCGGTGTTAAAGCGTTCGAGTCCGGTTTTTTGCAGCGGCTCGTGATACAGGTAGGTCGGGAACCAGGCGCGGGTGGGCATGAGGCCTTATTGGGCGCCCGCCGCCCGGGCTGCAACCGGGAAGCCGGATGCGCCCTCCGCGTGGCAGGGCGAGTGCAGGGCGCGGCGCGGGCGCGCGCATGGTTTAAGAGTTGAACTAGGTAATTCCTCCTGTTTCAAGTGTCGCTCCTTTTCTATGAACACCTCCCTGTCCTCCCGTCTCCTGAGTGCGTTGCTGGCGCTCACCTTGGTCTCGCCCGTGCTGGCGGACCGCATCGAGCTGACCGATGGCTCGGTCCTGCACGGCAAGCTCCTTTCCGCCGAGGGTGGCAAGTTCAAGCTCGAGACCTCCTTCGCCGGCACCCTCGACATCGACCAGGGCAAGATCAAGAGCTTCTCCACCGACGATCCGATCCACGTCGGCCTGAAGGCCGGCACGCAGGTGCTCGGCACCGTCGCCGCCACCGACGCCGGCATCGCGGTCGTCGCCGCCGACGGCCAGATGGCCTCGAGCGCCGCCAACGTCGTCGCGGTCTGGCGTCCGGGCGCGGACAGCCCCGAGGTCCGCGCCGCGAAGGAAGCCGTCGCCAAGGCGCGCCGCGGTTGGGCCTACGAGGCCTCCGCCGCCATCACGGGCCGCACCGGCGGCTCCGAGAAATTCGCCGGTTCCGTCGGCGTGAAGGCCACCCTCGAAGGCGCCCAGGACAAGCTCCAGTTCTACGGCGCCGTCAACCGCGCCCAGGAAAATGGCAACCAGACCGCCAACGACTGGAAGGCCGGCGTCGATTACTCTTCGTTCTTCAGCAGCAAGGCCGTCTGGTATGCCCGCACCGAACTCGCCAAGGACAAGATCAAGGCCATCGACCTCCGCTCCAACTCCGCCTTCGGTCTCGGCTGGAAACTCGCCAAGACCGACACGCGCGACACGGAGATCCGCTTCGGTCTCGGCTATCTCTACGAGACCTACACCACCGGCGCCCCGGACTTCGAGTCCGCCGGTCTCGACGTCGCCTTCCTCAACAGCATGACCCTCGGCTGGGCGAAGATGAACAACGCCATCACCTGGACGCCCTCCTTCGAAGACTTCGCCAACTACCGCCTCGTGCACGAGACCAGCTTCGACCTGCCGATCAAGACCGGCGAGTTCTGGAAGCTCCGCATGGGCGTGAACAACGACTACCAGAGCCAGCCCGCCGGCGGCATCGAGAAGCTCGACACGACCTACTTCACCGCGCTCATCCTGAGCTGGAAGTAAGCGCGTCCCGTCGGAACAACTTTCTCTCTCCCCCAAGCGGAGCCCGTGCGGCTCCGCTTTTTTGCATCCTGTGCCGGCGGACCGACGCGCGCGCAAGACGCCGGGGCCGCACCTCGCCGCCTCACTTCTCCAGCGCGAAGTTCCGCAGGACGCGGTAGCGCGGTGCACGCCCCGCGCCGCCGCCGTCGCTGGAAAACAACTGAAACTCCGCCACACGGAACGGCGCCGCCTCGAAATCCGCGTGCCGCCGCAGGAATCTCTCCAGCGCCTTCCGTTCATGCGTTTCCGTCAGCCGCCCGAGCGTGACATGCGGCTGGAAGCTCCGCACCTCGAGGGTCAGATCCACCGTCAGCAGCGCTTCGTCGACCTGCTTGCGCAGCTGGAACAGCCGGGTGTGCGCCCCGCCGAGCCCCGCCCACAGCACCTTCGCCGCGCCGCGGGAAGGGAAGAGCCCCAAGCCCTCGACCGGCAGCACGAAAGGCTCCACCCGCACGCGCCCCAGCGCTTCCTCCATGCGCTCCTGCCGCTCCGGCTCCGTCTCGCCGATGTAGCGCAGCGTGAGATGCAGGTTTTCGGGCGGCGACCAACGCACGCCCTCCAACCCCTCCAGCACACCGGCGAGATCGCGGCGCACCGCCTCCGGCAGCGCGATCCCGACAAAGAGCCGCGACGTCATCATCCCTTCACCCAACCCAGCTCCGCGCCCACCGCCACCCGAAAGTGGAGAACGCTTCGCGCAAAATTCGGGTGGAGCCCGGCCGCCCCAGCTGCTTGAAAGGCGCCATGAAGAAACTTCTCGTGTGGTTCTGCCTGACCGCGGTCTCCCTTGGTGCAGCCGAGAGCTTCTGGGCCGGACTCACGTCCGAACAGCGGGCGCTTGCCGGCGTCGACCAGCTGAGCGAGAGCCAGCGGGCCGCGCTCGATGCCCTGGCGCAGGAATACCTCAAGACGCAGACCGTGCATGTCGTCACCGCCGCCAGCGAGCGCGCGCGGGCCGAGGTGAAGTCGAAAATGGAAGCCGAAAGAAAGGCGCGCGTCGGCTTCCTCGATGAGCCGACCGAAGCCGACACCATCCGGACCCGCATCGCCGGCGAGTTGCGCCGCTGGGCGCCGGGCACGATCATCCGCATGGAAAACGGACAGGGTTGGCAGGTTGAGAAAGGCTCGGACGTCCGCGTCTTTTCCCCGCGTCAGAATCCTGCGGTCGAGATCCGCCCCGCCTCCTTTGGCTCCTGGAAACTATTTTTGATGCCCGACGGCGCCTGGGTGCGCGTCAAGCGCGTGATCTGAACGAGCGCCCGCCGCCGCCGGCACGCTGAATTCCAGGCGCAGTTTCTCGCGGCCGTCCTGGTTGAGGCCGCGGAAGAGCACGTCGAGCCGGTCGCCGCGGTCGGTCACGTCGACCAACCCGAATTGGCCTTCGCCTTGGTCGGGCAGCACCGGGGCGACGGACCAAGGCCCGCCCTTGATCGAGCCGCCGCGATCGAGCGGAGCGGCCTGCAGCGCCGGGAAGTGCGGCCCGCCGTGCCTTGCGTAGGCGTTGTGCCGCCCGTCGTCCGCGGCGAGCATGTGCGCGTCGCCGCTGACGAAGCACACGCCGGTGATGCCGTGCGCGACCATCCAGTCGCTCAGCTCCGCGCGCTCGGTCGCGAAGCGGCCCCAGTTGTCGCGCTTGTCCGTCTCGTTCGAGACCCACGACACCGAACTGACGATGAAGATGAGCGGGAACTTGTCCTTGGCCGCGAGCAGCTCGCGCTGCAACCAGGCCTTCTGCCACGCGCCGAGCATGGTCTTCGCGGCGGAGTCGGGGACCCGGACCGCGTCGCGTTCGCTGCGCGTGTCGAGCACGAGGAAACGCGCGCGCCCGAGCGTGAAGGCCTGCGCGATCGGCCCGTCCTTGCGCTGGTCGGGCGTGGTCGCCTGCTCCGCATCCCAGGGCAGCGGGTGATGCGGCACATAGTCGCGGTAGGCCGCGAGCGAGGCCAGCCGGCTGGGCGAGTGGCGGTTGGAATCATTCGGGCCGAAATCGTGGTCGTCCCACGTGTAAACGACCGGCACGACGCGGTAGAGCGCGCGTTGCGTGGGCGAGCCGAGCACGGCGTCGTAGGCGGCGTGGAAGCGCTCGCGGCGGTTCTCCGCGATGTTCTCGTAGTGCAGGTCACCGATGGTGAGGAAAAACGCCGGCTGTTGCGCGCGGATCTGCTCGAATACCGGATGCGCCGACCCGGTGCTGGCGCAGGAACCGAAGGCGAAACGGAAGGATGCCGTCTCGCCCGCGCGCGGGAAGGTGCGGAACGAGCCCGCGGCGGTGGCCTCGTCGGGCCGGCCCGCGTCCGAAGGGTGACGCACGCGGTAGTATTGCAGCGTCTGCGGGCGAAGATCGGTGAGGGTGAACCGCACCAGCTCCGGCGGCGTCTCTTCGGAGGGCGGAGTCGCCGGCTCGATGCGCCGGGCGCCGCGAAAATCGGGCGATTCGCTCACCTCGAGCCAGGCGCCGTCGGCTCGCACCTCCAGCCGGGCGACGAGCACCGCGCTGTTCTCCGTCACGGCGCCGACCCAGGGACCGCGCGTCACGAGCGCGGCGCACAGCTGCGGGCCGGCGAGGGCGAGGAGGAGCAGGGCGGACAGGACGGAGCGCATCCTGCGACGCTACGGCGCGCGGCCCGGCCGGCACGTTCAAAATCAAACCCGCCCGTGCGCAGCGCGGGCGCAGCAAAAAGGCGGGGCCTGCGCCCCGCCCGTCGCGGCTTCGTCTGGATTGGCGTGGCGCTTACTTCGCCGGCGGGACGACCTGCACGTGGCGCAGGATCCACTTGTTGTTCTCGTCGCGGCCCATGTGCGCCTTGATCGCGTCGCCCTTCTTCACGGTCGCGAGGACCTCGGGCTCGACGAGGAACATCATCGTCATCGCCTTCATCACGCCGGGGATTTCGTCGTGCTTCACCATCAGCGCCTGGCGCTCGGCGAGGACGTTCGTGACGACACCGGTGAGCGCGTGGAAACCGGGTGCGGGCGCCGCGGCAGTGGCGGCTTCATCGGCGTGGCAGCAGCAGACTTCCTTGCCCTTGCAGCAGTCACAGCCGCAATTCCTGGCCTTGTCGGCGGCGAGAAGCGCGGCGGGGCTGAGCAGCGCGAGGAGGACGGAAAACAGCAGGGGCAGTCGGATTTTCATGGGATGGAGGTTATTCATTTCAGGTCGAGGAGCAAGGTGGCAACCCGCGAGGTCGGGCCGGCGAGGGTGTGGCTGAGGACGAGCCGGCCATCGCCCAGCACGGCGAGGCGGGGAAACCCGCTGGCGCGCGCGGTCGAGCTGTCGGCGAGCAACACCGGTTCGCCGAGCTGGCCGGCGGCGTCGAGCTGGCGCAGGTAGAGTCCGCCGGCGTTCGTCGTGCCGTCGCGCGGGCGGTTTTCGAGCCAGGTGAGAACGGCGCGCCCATCGGGCAGCACGACGGCGTCGACGCGTCCCTGCGGGCGGCCGAGATCGAGCCGGTGCGCGGGGCCGAAGGTTTCGCCGCCGTCGGTCGAGAGCTTTGCCTGCACGCGCGGCCGGCCCTGCGCGCCGGTGAACCAGACCGCGGCCACGGTGCGGCCGTGCGCGGCGAGCCGCGGGCCGTTCACCGGGCAGGCGGCGATCTCCCAGCCGTCGTCGTGCAACATCCGCGGCTCGGACCACTCGCCGTCGCGCCAGCGGGCGAGACGGATGTCGCGCACTTCGCCGGCCGTGCGACCGCGGTAGGCGAGCAAGGCCTCGTCGCCCACGCGCACGAGCGAGAGCTGGCAACAGTCGCAGACGGAGCCGTCGACTTTCCGGTCGGGGCCGGAGGCCAGCAAGGTCTGCGCGTAGAGCGCCTGCGCATCGCCGGCGTCGTGCGCATGTTCGTGACCGTGTGCCGTCGCGGAGCGCTGCCGGCCGTCGAGCCACGCGACCAGCGCCCGTTCGTTTCGCCCGAGCGCAAGCGCGGCGGCGAACTCCGTCGCGCCGCTCTCGCCCGTCAGCGGCTGCGGGTCGCGCCAGGTTTGGCCGTCGTCCGCGCTCAGGCTGGTGACGGCGCGGTAACCGTCACCGTGATCGCCCGTCGCGCCGGCTGCGGGCTGGTTTTCGACGAACCAGATCGCCAGCAGGTGGCCGTTGCCAAGCGGGGTCACGCTGGGGAAATCCGCCCAGTTGACGAACCAGCCGGTGCCGCCCGCGATGGTCCGCGGCTCGCTCCAGCGCAGCGCGGCGGCGTCGAGCCGGCTGAATTTCAGCTGCCAGGAATCGACCGCGCCTGCGCGCGGTTCGAGCCAGGAGAGCAGGACCGAGCCGTCCGGCGTCGCGCTGAGCGAGGAGCCCAGCGCGCCTGGACCGGCGGGCGAGGGAAGCTCGCGCACCGTGACGGCGACGGCAACGAGCGGAGCCAGGCAGAACAACAACGCGGCGTGGAAGCGTGTCATGGGCGGCAGCAGAACGGGTCAGGCGCGGCGGCGCGAGCGAAAGTGCGCCGCGCCGTCTCGCGGAATGGGTCAGTAGGAGGCGTCGAGTTTCACCCAGAAGGTGCGGCCGGGCTCGTTGACGCGGGTGGTCTGCACGAAGCCGGCGATCATCGCGCCGGCCTTGCTGAGGTGCTCGGCGTAGGCGCGATCGGAGAGGTTGTCGACGCCCGCGGACAGGCGCGTGCGGGCGGTGGGTTTCCAGCTGCCGTGCAGCGAAAACACCGCGAAGCCCGCGCTGCGGCCGAGATCCTGGCCGACGATGTTGCCCTGGTTGAGCGCGATGCGGTCCTGCGCGTCGACGGCGCGGACGAGCGCGCCGGCGGACCACGTCGGCCGCGTGTAGGCGAGGGCGAGGCGCGCCTCGAGCGGCGGGATCTGCGCGAGCGGGCGCGCGTCGGTGTCGTTCTCGCCGCGCACGTAGGCGAGTGAAGCGTCGAACTTCCAATCAGTCGCGAAGCGCCACGCGAGGCCGGCCTCGCCACCGCGGGTGGTGGCGTCGATGTTGCGCGTGATGACCGCCGCGCGCGTGCCCATCATGCCCGCCGGTTTGGCGAAGGCGCTTTGCACGAGGATGAAGTCGTCGATCCGCGCGGCGAAGGCCGAGAGGCTCAACTCGAGCGCGCCCGTGCGCCAGAGCGCGCCGAGGTCGAGCTGCGTCGTCGTCTCCGGCTCGGTGCCGAAGGCGCTGACGCTCGTGGCGCTCTCGTTCTTGATCAGCTCCCAGTAATCCGGGAAGCGCTGCACGCGGCCGAGGCCGGCGAAGAGCGTTACCGGCGCGCGCTCCGCGGCAGCGAGGTCGTGCTCATAACGGACAAAGCCGCTGGCGAGATCGCTCGTGCGCACACGGCCGGCGCTCGGATTCGGCGCGGTGCTCATCATCGAGAGCGCGACGGCGTTGCGGGAATCGGTTGCCTCCCAGCGGTCGAGACGGGCGCCGGCGAAGAGGCGGTGTCCCGGTGCGAGCGTGGCGGCGGCCTCCCCGAAGAGGCCGCGTTGTGCGAAGCGTGCATCGCGCACGCGGGCCTTCGTCTCATAGGGCATCGTGGTTTGGTTCATCGACGAGCGGAGCGTGTGCGTGTTCGTCTGCGTGTCGGCGCCGAGTGTGACGCGGAGCGAGTCGAGCGGGAGCAGTTCGAGTTGCGCGACGGCGCCGCGCGTCTCGCGGTCGGGGTTCGAGACGGAGGGGTTGGGCATCATCGCCGACGCGGCGAACGGCCGGAGCGAGTAGTTGTCCATCACGTGGTCGACGTAGTTGTGGAACGCGCGGAGCTCAGCCGCGGAGACGAGCGGCGAGAGCTGTTCGCGACGCAGGCGCAGCGCGTAGTTGTCGCGGGCGAATTTCACGCCGTCCATCGCACGGTCGGCGTAGGCAGCCTCGCCGTCGCTCGCGGCGGCGGAGAGTTCGACGAAGGTGTGCGCGTCGGGCGTCCAGGCGAGCGCGGCGTTGGCGCTCCAGCGTTCGTAGGCGCTGTGGACGGAGCGGCCGGCGCCGTCCTCGTAATCGTCGGCGCGGGTCACGGTGCCGGTGGCGCGGACCTGCCACGCCGGCGTGCCGGCGCGGACATCGGCGACGGCGTCGAAGCGGCCGAAGCTGCCTGCGGTGAGCGAGCCGTAGAGCGCGGCCTCGTTTTGCGCGAGGCGGCGATAGGAACGCTCGAAGAGCACGACGCCGGCGCTGTTGCCCGGACCGTGCAGGACGGACTGCGGGCCCTTCACGATCGTGATGCGGTCGTAGGCGGCGGGGAAGACGTAGGCGGTGGGCGGGTCCATGCGGTTGCCGCAGCCGCCGAAGATGTGCTGGCCGTCGATCTGCACGCCGAGGCGCGAGCCGGCGAGGCCGCGGAGGACGGGGTCGCCGTCGGTGCCGCCCTTGCGGATGACGGCGAAGCCGGGGACGGATTTCAGCGCGTCGGCCCCGTCGTGCGCCGGCACGGGTTGGGCGGGCGCGCGCGGATCAGCGACGACGACGAGCGGTTGCGAGGACTTGGGCGTGGTGACCACGACCGGAGGCAATTCCACCGGCGGACCTTCGGTCGCGGGTGCGGCGGCGAGCCGGGCGGTCAGGCCCAGGGTGCCGAGTGAGAGTGCAAGACAGAGACGGGAGGAGAAAATGGAGGGCATGGAAAAGGGAAAGGGATGCGGACGGACAAGGACCGCAGCGCGCGCGACGGCGCGACGGCGGAGGAACGCCAGAGACGCGGCGCAAACGGCGCGCGTCGGTGGATTGGCGTGGAACGGAGCGGCGCGCCTCAGGCGCGCGGCGGAGGCACGGGCACCGCGTCGGTGCGCGTGAGGCCGGCCTCGTGCACGAGGCCCGGCCAGGCGAAGTCCGGCGCCGTCACGACGACGGCCGGCGCGGCCTGGAAAACAAGGAGCAGACGGTCGTTGCCGCCGAAGGAGTCGCTTTGCGGCAACTGTTCGCGCGCCGTGTCGGCGCCGCTCTGCGCGACATGGCAGAGCTGGCACGCTTCACCCTCGAAGGTGACGCGCAGCGCCTCGTCCACCGGCATGACTTGGGCGTAGTCCTGGAACATCTTCGCCCACGCCACCACCTGCACGATGTTCCACACCGCGCCGTTGGCGAAGAGCCAGGCGAGAACGAGCGCGAAAACTGAGACGTGGCGGCGCAACACGCGCACGGTGGCGCGCGTCGGCCTCGCGGGGCAAGCGATTTCCCGGCGAAGCTTGATTCGGCTCAAATTCCGTTCCGTGCAGCCCGCCCGCTCAGCGCCGGCGGCGTCGCGCGGCTTGCAGCGCCAGCGCCGGACCCCACCAGCCGCGGCGCCGCAACCGCTCCGCGAGCCACGCGGGCTGCACGAGCGAGAGCAGCGTCACGACGAGAAAACCGACGGCGACGAAGCGCAACGCCAGCCAGGCAATGTGTTCTCCGCTGCCGCCGCTGGCCGTGAGCACCGCCGCCACCACGACGAACGGCAGCCAGAACTGCCAGCGCAGGAACTCACGCCCGATCCGCGCCGGCCAGCTGCGCGTCGCCGCAGGCGCGGACATCGCGTCGTCGTCGCGGGCGAGCAGCTCCTGCGCGCGGCGCGGCGGCGTGCGCAGGAGCCACGCCACGAGCGCGCTCGCGGCCGCCGCGGCCATGTGCAGCGCGGCCCACGCGGCGAGCACGACCGGCATGCTCGGCGCCACGATCTGCCAGCGCGTGGCGAGCCATTCGACCACGCGGTCATAGGCCACGATCAGATCGGTGCCGAGCAGCAGATATTGGAGAAAAAATCCCTGCAGCGCCGCCCATGCCCCGATGAACGCGCCGCCGAACGCGAGGCCCGCGAGGTTCCGGCCGATCACCTGCACGCAACCCGCGTAGAGCGCGCCCTGCAGCGTGATCGCCGCCATCGGACGCAACCGGCCGCCGCCGGGCGAGAACGCCTTCAGCCCCGCCGCGATGAAGCTCACCCACGCGACCCGGCCCGGGCGTTGCAGGCCCTGCGAGGCGAAAGTCAGCATCGCCGCCTGCGTGGAGCACAGCGCCAGCCCGCGCAACGGCACACGCAACGCATGCAGCGCCGAGCCGACGCCCACTTCCACACCGCCCGCCGCACCGCCCCAGAGGCCCAGCCGCGTCCATTCGCCGAAATCCGCACAGGCCGCCCGCAGCGTCGCCGCGGCGCCGGGCTCTGTCGCATCCACCTGAAGATCGAAACTCCGGCCCAGCTCGCGTTCCGCGGCGGCCACGCCTTCGCGGCTCAGCGCGCAGAGCACGATGTCCGCCTCCACCAGCGCGGGCCAGCGCTCGATCAGCGGCGCCGCGTTCGCACCGGCTTCGTTCCAGATTTCCACCGTGCGTCCGGCCGTCTGCAACTCTGCCGCGGCCGCGGTCGTCACGGCCGTGCGCTCCGCCGTCGGACCGACGACGGCGACGAGCAGAGCGGGACCGGACGCGGGCAGGGCCATCGGCTCAGGCCAGCATCGCGCCGGCCGCGGCGCAAGCGAGCACCACGGCCCAGGCCGGCACGCGCGGCACATGCAGCAGTGCAAAACCCGCCAAGGTCAGCAGCGCGGAAAGCCAGTCGCGCCCGGCCACCGTTCCGAGCGGCGGCAACAACGCCGCGAGCAACAGGCCCACCACGGTGGCATTCGCCCCGCGCAGCGCCGCCTGCATCGCGGCCTGTTGGCGCAACCGGTTCCACACCGGCAGCGCCACCGGGACGAGCAGCAAGCCGGGCAAAAAAATCCACGCCAAGGCCCACACTCCGCCGGCCACGCCGTGTTGCACGGCGCCGAGGTAACCCGCGAAGGTGAAGAGCGGCCCCGGCATCGCCTGCGCGGCGCCGTAACCCGCGAGAAACTGATCGGGCGTGATGCCGCCCGGCACCACGAGTTCGCGCTCAAGCAAGGGCAGCACGGTGTGACCGCCGCCGAAGACCAGCGCGCCGGTGCGGTAGAAGGTGTCGGCGAGTTGCAAAGGCCAGACAGTCGCCTCGCGCGCGAGCACCGGGAGCATCAACAGCGGCACGAGAAACCCTGCGAACAGCAGCACGGAAGCGCGCAGCGAGCCCGGAGCGGAACCGATTTCCACGGCGGACTTCGCTGCGGTCGCGTGATCGCGCCGCAACGCGAGCCACCCCGCGCCCGCGCCGAGCGCGAGCACCGCGACCTGCACCCAGGCCTGCGGCCACGCGAGCAAAGCCGCCGCGCCCACCACGACGAAGGCGGAGCGCACCGCATCCGGCGCCAGCGCGCGCCACATCGCGATCACGGCGTGCGCGACGACCGCGATCGCGGCGAGTTTCAGGCCGTGCAGCCAGCCCGACGACGCAAGGTCGTCCAGCCGTGACAGGCCGAGCGCGAAGCCGATCATCAGCACCGCCGACGGCAGCGTGAAGCCCACCCACGCCGCCAGACCGCCGGCCCAGCCTTGCAGTCGGTAGCCGATGCCGAAGCCCGCCTGGCTGCTCGCCGGCCCGGGCAGGAACTGGCACAGCGCCACGAGCTCGGCGTAGTCCTGATCGCTCAACCAGCCGCGTCGCTCCACGTAATCGCGCCGGAAGTAGGCGAGGTGCGCGACCGGCCCGCCGAACGAGGTGCACCCGAGCCGCAGCGCGGCGGCGAAGATTTGCGGGACGGTCGGAGGCGTGGTCACGAGGAATTCGAAAAGTCGGCCGCGGCGGTCGGGAAGGCGGGGCGGTTATAGCCGTCCGTTTCCGGCGGCGCTTCGAGCACATTTTTTGTGACTTTTGGCGGCAATCGTTCGGAATGGCCGGCGAGTGCTCCTCGCCCTGCACAAACCCTACGGCTTCCTGTCGCAATTCACGCCCGAGCCCGGCTCGCGGTGGCGGACGCTGGCGGATTTCTCGCTGCCGCCCGCGGTCTATGCGCTCGGCCGGCTCGATGCGGATTCGGAGGGCTTGCTGCTGTTGAGCGACGAGGCCGGCCTGAACGCACGCCTGCTCGATCCCGCGCACGGACACCGGCGCGAGTATTGGGTGCAGGTCGAGCGCATCCCGACCGATGCGGCGCTGCACGCACTCGCGCGCGGCGTCACGATCGGCGGCTACCGCACGCAACCCTGCGCCGTGCGCCGGCTCGATCCCACGCCGTCGCTGCCGCCGCGCGATCCGCCGATCCGCGTGCGCCCGAGCGTGCCCGATTGCTGGCTCGCGCTCGAGCTGACCGAAGGGAAGAACCGGCAGGTCCGCCGCATGACTGCCGCGATCGGCCACCCGACGCTGCGCCTCGTGCGTGCGCGCATCGGCGCGCTGTCCCTCGCGTCGCTCGCGCTCGGCCCCGGCCGCTGGCGCGAACTCACTCCCGCCGAACGCGCCGCGGTCTTCGCCGCGCCCGGAACCTGCGCGCGCTAGCAACGACACCGCGAACGCAAGGCACCGTGGCAGCGTTCGCGGAGACTCCCCGCTGTCCACCCGGGGCCGTCCGCGCTTACGGCGCGGCGGCGGCGATTTGCTGGATGGTCTCGGGCGCGACGACGCGGTCGATATCGAGGAGCGTCTTCACCTGACCCTTCACCTTGGCCATGCCGAGGAGATAGCTGGTGTCGACGCGCGCGCCGAACTCGGGCGTGGGCTCGATTTCGTCGGACGGCAGATGAACGACCTCCTCAACGGAATCGACGATGAGGCCCATCTGCACGACGGACTCGTTGGCGAGCTTGACCTGGACGACGACGATGCAGGTGCGCTCGGTGAAATCGGCCTTGAGGCCGAACTTGACGCGCAGGTCGACGACCGGGATGACGCGGCCGCGCAAATTGATGACGCCCTTGACGAACTCCGGCATCTGCGGGACCGGGGTGATCTTCTGCATGCGGATGATCTCGCGGACCTTCAGCACAGCGATGCCGTAGGCCTCGCTTTCGAGGACGACCGTGAGGTATTTGCCCGCGTGCCCGGAGCGGGTGAGGGCGGCGGATGTCGGATTGCTCATGGATGGAGGAGTTGGCGGAGGAATGGAGGTGGCGAGGCAGGAAGCCGGGTCCCCGCCGCAGGTGTCGGCCCTCCTTATCGGCACGCGAGGCCAAATCTTTTGCGCGGAAAACGCGCATCGTCGCGAATCCCGGCCGCTTCCGACCATTCGGCCCGGTCGAGGCGGGGCCGACCGACCGGGATGCGGGGCCCGCAGATTCCATCGTGCGAACAGTTAAGTTCGTCCGTGGCGGGCCGATAAGGAGAGGCGCGCATTCTCCCTGCACCCACCATGGCTTTCGCACCGGACTTTTCCCAAGCCTTCGACGACACGCTCAGCCGCCTCGCCGCGGAGTTCATCCTCGCCCAACCGGGCCGCGACGACGGTCTCATCCCCGCTTACAGCCTGCTCGGCGAGTTGCGCGATCTCTGCGCCGCTGTGCCGGAGTTGCAGGCGCCGATCGTGGCCGTGCACACCCAGCTCGACGCATTGCTGGACCGCGCCCAACCCTTCGATGCGGCGTCGCTCACGGCGCTGAGCCGCCTCGTCGCGTGGCTGCCGGATGCCTTGACCGCCTTGCGCGCCGGCAAGTCCCGCGCGCCCTTCGAAGTCGCCCCGGCCGCCGCTCCGGACCACGTCGCGCCCGCGGCCGACAGCGCCGAAGCCCCCGCCGAGGATGTGCTGCTCGAACTCAATCTCGCCGAGAACCAGGAACTGCTGGTGGAGTTTCACGCGGAGGCCGTCGATCACTTGCAGCAGGTCGAGGCCGCGCTGCTCATCCTCGACCAGCGGCCCGACGATCCCGAGGCGCTGAACTCCCTTTTCCGCTCGTTCCACACCATCAAGGGCAACGCCGGCTTCCTCGGCCTCGTGCCGATGCACACGCTCGCCCACGAGGTCGAGTCGCTGCTCGATCTCGCGCGCAACCGCGAGCTGCAACTCACGCCGGTGATCGTCACTGAGATCCTGCGCAGCCGCGATGCGTTGCAAGTCCTCACCCAGCAGATCGCCGTCGCGCTCGAGCGCGGCCAGTTGCCCGGCTCGATCGTGCCGGTGCGCCACCTCATCGCGGCCGTGAAACAGCTCGCGCAGAACCGCCCCGCTCCCGGCGCCGCCGCCCCGGCGCCGACTTCCGCCGCTGCTGCAGCCGACGCCGAGGCTCCCGTGGCCGGCGGCAGTCCCGCGGCCAACGCCATCGAGCAACAGGCCGCGGGCAAACCCGCGCTCGGCAGCCAGACCGTGCGCGTGAACATCGAGAAGCTCGACACGCTCATGGATGTCGTGGGCGAGCTCGTGATCGTGCAGAGCCAGCTCATCGAGTCCGCCCGCTCGCTGGCCGAGGAGGGCTCGCCGCTCCAGCGCAACGTCGCCCAGCTCTCCCGCATCGCCAAGGAACTCCAGCACACCGCGATGTCGCTGCGCATGATCCCGATCAAGCCGACCTTCCAAAAGATGGAGCGGCTCGCGCGCGATCTCGCCCACAGCTTCGGCAAGAAGGTCTCGTTCCAGGTCGGCGGCGAGGACACCGAGCTCGACCGCACGATGGTGGAGGAGATCGGCGATCCGCTCGTGCACATGGTGCGCAACGCGCTCGACCACGGGCTCGAGCCGCCGGCCGCGCGCGCCGCCGCCGGCAAACCCGAGCAGGGCAGTGTCCACCTCCGCGCCTACCACCAGGGCAGCAACATCGTCATCGAACTCCAGGACGACGGCCGCGGCATCGATCCCGAGCGCATCTTCCGCAAGGCGGTGGAGAAGGGCATCGTCGCCCCGAGTGCCGCGCTCTCGCGCGAGGAGATCTTCGCCCTCATCTTAGCGCCCGGTTTCTCCACGGCGGAGAAAGTCACCGCCGTCTCCGGCCGCGGCGTCGGCATGGATGTCGTGAAGCGCAACATCGAGAAACTCCGCGGCAAGATCGAGATCGCCTCCGAGATCGGCCAGGGCTCCACCTTCAAGATCAAGCTCCCGCTCACCATGGCCATCATCGACGGTCTCGTCGTGCGCGTGGGGGCGGACAAATTCATCCTGCCGAGCACTTCCGTGCAGATGGCGCTGCGCCCGCCGCGCGAGGCGATCACCACGGTGCACGGCACCGGCGAAGTGCTGGAACTGCGCGGCAAAATCCTCCCGCTGCACCGCCTGCACCGCCGCTTCGGCATCCCGGCCGACGCCACCCAGCCGTGGGACGGCATCGTCGTCATCGTGGAGCACTCGGGCCGCGTCTCCGCGCTGTTGGTGGACGAGATGGTCAGCAAGCAGGAGGTCGTGATCAAGAACCTCGGCGCCTTCATGCAGGGTCTGCCCGGCGTCTCCGGTGGCGCGATTCTCGGCGACGGCAACATCGCGCTGATCCTCGACCCGGCCTCGTTGCTTCAGGCCGCCTGAGCCCCGCCGCCATGCCCGACAACGTCCCTCCGACTCTCGACGTCCTTTGCGAGCGCGCCCTGCGTTTGCCGTGCTCGCCCGCCATGCTGCCGCGGCTCGCCGCGGCGTTGCAGAGCGACGAGGCCTCCGCCGCGCAGATCGAGAAACTCATCACGCTCGACGCCTCGCTGGCGGCCGCGACGCTGCGGCTGGCCAATTCGGCCTACTTCGGCCGCGGCACGGTGGAGACGGTCGAGGCGGCGGTGTTCCGCCTCGGAGCGAAGGAAATCTACCGGCTCGCCGCCCTCGTGCTCGTGAGCCGTTGGGGCGATGGCGCCCCGGCCGCCGGCCGCGAGGCGGGCGATTTCAGCCGTCACGCACTTTGCACCGCCGTCGCGGCGGAAGTGCTCGCGGAGGCGACGGAGCGCTGCGCCCCGCAGCTCGCCTACACCGCCGGTCTCGTCACCGATCTCGGCAAGCTGGCCATGGCGCACGGCTGCGCGGATTTCCTGCCCGCGGTGCGCGCGTATCGCGAGCGCATGCAGACGACTTGGGAGCAGGCGGAGCGCGCCGTGCTCGGCTATCATCACGGCGAAGTGAATCAGAAGCTGCTCGCCGCCTGGAATTTTCCCCCGCTGCTCGTGCAGACGGCGGAGTTCCTCACCCATCCGCACGAGGCACCTGTCGAGGCCGCTCCCGTGCTGGCGCATGTGCACGCGGCGAAATACCTCGCTTCCTCGCTCGGGCCGGGTGCGGCGGAGGACAATTTTCTCGCGGGCGTGCACGGCGCGTTCCTGCAGGAATGGGGCTTCACGCCGGAGATCCTCGAGGCGGCCATGCCCGTCGTGTTGGAGCGCGTCTCCGCCCGGCTCGGCGACCGGCTCACGACCGGGCCGCTCGCGCTTTGAGCGTGCCGGGATGAGGGGCCGCGGATCGGGAGCCGCGTCTGGCCTGCGCGCCACCCGCGGCGACAGGGGCAGCCGATGTGCGGTCCGGGTAGACGGCGAGCTCGCTCGCGCCCCGGGAGACTGACTTCTCGTGCGAGCACACGGCGCGCACCGGTCCGCTGACGATCGCGGCCGCGCCGGCCTTCGTGCGCAGCTCAGCCGGGATCGTGCCGGAGGTGGGCGTCGGTGTCCCGACCGACGCCTGTCGCCGCTGGGACAGCGGCGACCACCCCATGGTCAGGAGTTCAGCAGTCGGGAATCGCGTCCAACGGCATGAGTCCGACTCAGGCCAGCGAGTGCGTGGAGGTGCCGGCCGGGAGTTTGAGCGTGACGCCGCCGGTGTTGACGTCGAGGTGGACGGTGCGGTTGACCGCGCCGCCGACGTCCGTGAAGCGCACGTTGAGCCGCTCGCGGGCGAGCCAGTCGAGGGTCGAGCGCGTGTTGCGTTCGCCGATCTTGAAGGGGTCGGTGCCGCCGATGACGCTCGCGCCGCCGGCGACCATGATCCGCACGCGCGCGCGCTCGGCGCGGAGGCCGGCCAGCGCCTTGAAAAAGTGGGGCAGCCCCGTGTCGGCGAACATCGCGGGCTGCGAGCCGGCCTTGTGCGGCGCGATGGAGGATTCCGGCAGCATGAGGTGCAGGATGCCGGCGGCCTTCACGGCCGGGTCGTAGGCGATCACGCCGATGCAGGAGCCGAGGGCGTAGGTGCTGAGCACCATCTGCGCGTTGTTGGAGACGGCCATGTCCCCGACGCCGATGACCACGCGTTGGACGAAGAGGGCGCCGATGCTGGGGGAGCCGGACATGGTTCAGGCGGCGCCGCGCGGCGGGGCGGACGGACGGAAGGGAAAAGAAAATGGCAGCGGAGGCACGGGTGACCGTCCTGTCTCAACGGCGTTTTCGGGCCGGACTTTAACGTCGGTCGCTGCAAGCGGGGAGGGCACGGCGGGGTTCAGCTGTAGACGAGCAACCGCTGGGCGATCGGCGCGATCTGGTTGTGGTCGCGGATCTTCGCGATGGCGGCCGGCCCGAGCGACTGGCCCTCGCCGATGAGGAGGAGGCCGTGCGGGCTGTAGATGCCGCTGGCGAGCACCATGCCGGGCTCGAGTTCGCTGAGCAGGATCTCGCGGACCTGGCGCGGCAGGTTGACGAGCTGCGTGACCTTGAGGAAGAGGCGGACGGCCTCGGGATCGTATTTGGTGCCGGCGCGGGCGAGGATGGCGTCGAGCGTGGTCTGCTTGGGCGCGGAGGACTCGACGAAGCCGACGGCGACCGCGAGGCAGCGTGCCGCCCAGGGAATCTCACCGCCGGCCTTGCCATCGGGATAGCCGCTGCCGTCGAAGTGCTCGTGGTGTGCGCGGATGACCTCGCCGACGTCGGGGCGCGGATCGACGAGGCTGGCTAGCGTCTGGCTGTAGATGGGGTGGTTGCGGATGGTGGCGCGCTCGCGCTCGGTGAGTTGGCCGGGGTTGGTGCGGAAGCTGCGCATGAGCTCGCGCGAGACACCGATGAGGCCGAGGTCGCTCAGCCAGGCGGCGGAGCGCAGCGCGTGGGCCTCCGCTTCGCTGAACGGGCCGTTCTCGGCCATCTTGCTGGCAAACTCGACCAGCGCCTTCGCCTGGCCGCCGAGGATCGGGTCGTAGGCGGTGAGGATGCGCCGGCAGAGCTCGAGCGAATGTTCGTAGCGGGTGGTGAGCTCGCTGTTGGCCTCGTCGAGCTTGGCGCGCTTCTGCTCGACGGTGACGAGCTGTTTCTCGAGTTCGCCGTTGGCGACGAGCAGCTGGGCGTTGAGCTGCTGCGTGCGGGCCATGAGTTCCTCGTTCTGGCGCACGAGGTCGTGGCGCTGGATGGCGTTGCGCACGGTCGCGAGCAGTTCCTCGCGCAGCCAGGGCTTGGCGACGAAGCGGAAGATCTCGCCCTTGTTGATGGCGTCGACGACGGTCGAGAGCGACAGCGCCGCGGTGAGGAGGATGCGCGAGGCGTTGGGCGAGTGCTTCTGGCTCTCGACGAGGAAATCGAGGCCCGACATCTCGGGCATGCGCTGGTCGGAGATGATGACGCCGAACTCGCGCTCCTCGAGCAACGCGAGGGCCTTCACCGGGCTCGGGCAGGAGACGACCTGGTATTTCTCGCGCTCGAGGGTTTCCTTGAGCATGCCGAGCACGAGCGGCTCGTCATCGACGATGAGGATGGGGGTGGCGGAGGCGGAAGTCATGTCGGGACGGCGGGCGGGGTGGGGCGGGCGAGCGTCTCGGCGCGGGCGACGAGGTGGGCGGCCACGCGCGGGAGAGAGAGCTGGGTTTGGGCGGCGCCGCATTCCCAAGCGGCCTTGGGCATGCCGTAGACGACGCACGAAGCCTCGTCCTGCGCGAAGGTGGAGGCGCCTTTCTCGCGCAGCTTGAGGAGACCCTCGGCGCCGTCGCGGCCCATGCCGGTGAGGATGCCGGCGACGCTGTGCGGCGCGGCGCCGCAGTCGGCGGCGGATTTGAACAACAGGTCGACCGCGGGGCGTTGGTGCCACACGGGCGGTCCGGTGATGACGCGGGCGCGGTAGTGCGCGCCGGTCCAGGCGACGAGCAGGTGGAAATTGCCCGGGGCCACGAGGGCGAGGCCGGGACGGAGCACGTCGCCGTCCACGGCTTCGCGGACCTCGAAGGCGCAGAGGGTGTTGAGGCGGTCGGCGAAGGCCTTCGAGAAGGTGGCGGGGATGTGCTGCACGATTGCGATCGGCGGCAGATCGGCGGGCAGCGCGGTGAGCACGTCGCGCAACGCCTCGGTGCCGCCGGTCGAGGCGCCGAGCAGGAAAAGGGCGCGCGGATCGAAGCGGCGGGCGGACACGGTCTCGCGGACCGGCGGGGCGAAGGGCGGGGCGGAGGCGCGGGCGATGGCCGCGGCCGCGAGGGCGGCGGAGGCGGGGCGCGGACGGGCGTGCGCGGCGGTTTTCACCTTGGCGCAGAGCACGGGGCCGATGTCGCCGAAGGAATACGAGCCGCCCGGCTTGCCGAGCACGTCGACGGCGCCGAGTCGCAGGGCCTCGAGCGCGTATTCGGAGCCGCGTTGCGAGAGCGAGCTCATCACGACCACGGGCAGCGGACGGCGCTCCATCAGCAGGCGCAGGAAGGTGAGACCGTCCATTCGCGGCATCTCGAGATCGAGCGTCAGCACGTCCGGCGAGAGTTCGCGCAGGAGATCGCGGGCGGCGTAGGGATCGGCGGCCGTGCCCACGACCTCGATCTCCGGATCGGCGGCGAGCGCGGTGCTGGCCAGTTTGCGGACGACGGCGGAGTCGTCGACGATCAGGACGCGGATCTTGCGCGGGTTCATGGCGTGACGCCGGGCGGCAGACGGTAGATGGCGGGCCGCACCATCTGCAGGCGGTGGCGGATGCCGGTGAGGCTTTCCGAGTGGCCGACGAGCAGGTAGCCGCCGGGCAGGAGCCGGCGCGTGAGCTTGTTCACCAGTTCCTCCTGCGTCGGGCGGTCGAAGTAGATCATGACGTTCCGGCAGAAGATGACGTGGAACGGCGCGGTGAACGGCGGCTCGCCGTCGAGCAGGTTGAGGTGCTGGTAGGAGACGCGGGCGGCGATCGCGGGCCGGATGCGGTAGTTGCCCTCCTGCGGGCCGACGCCGCGCTGGAAATATGTCTTCAGCATCGCGGGCGGCAGTTTTTCCACGACGTCGCTGCGATAGATGCCGGCGCGCGCCTTCGCGAGGATGCGGTGCGAGATGTCGGTGGCCTCGATCTTCCAAGGCCAGAGGCCGGACTCGGGCAGGGCCTCGTGCAGCGTGATGGCGAGCGAGTAGGGCTCCTCGCCCGAGGAACAGGCCGCGCTCCACGCGTTGAATGCCGGCGCGCGGTCCTGTGTCCGCCGCGCGAGCATCTCCGGCACGATCTGCGTGCGCACGAAATCGAAGTGCGCGTTCTCGCGGAAGAAGAACGTGTGGTTGGTGGAGATGGCGTCGATCAGGTGCGCGAGCTCTTCGTCGTCGCGGTCCTGCTGCAGCAGCGTGCAGTAATCCTGGACGGTCGTCAGTTGGCGCGCGCGCAGTCGCTTGCCGAGCCGAGCCGCCACCAGCTCCCGTTTGTCGGGGCCGAGGTTGATGCGACTGTGCTCGTAAACCAGGGTGCGAATGAACTCGAATTCCTTTTCCCTCATCGGAGGCAACCAACTTCATCGGCCGTTCGCGGCCGCGATTAAGCCGCGGCCGGTCTTTTGCGGATAAATTGTCGCCGCGTGCGGCGGGTTGCTTTTCCCCGTTGTTCGCCGCGCGTGGGAATCGCCCGGCAATTTCTGCCGCCCGCGCCGCCGCCGCGCACCGGCTCCGGTGCGTTGATCGGCGCGTCCGCGACAAAGAGTAATTTATTTCGCTGAGCCCCGGTTGATTACGCGGGCGGGGCGCGCACTGGCACGGCGCGTGTTATTGCGCGACGCATGGTCGATCCGATCTTCCAGTCCCCGAATTACCAGATCGCCCGAAAAATGCTCGATGCCGCTGCGCTGCGGCAGGAAGCCATCGCCGCCAACATCGCCAACGCCGAGACGCCGGGCTACCGCCGCCTCGACGTGAACCCCGACTTCGCCGCCCAACTCAAGGCGAGCGTCCAGTCCGGCAGCCTCGTCAGCCCCGCCGGCCTCCAGCCGCGCCTCATCGAGGACCCGCAGGCGCGCACCGTCCGCCCTGATGGCAACACCGTCGAGATCGAGACCGAGCTGCTGGCCATGAACCGCAACGCGGTCGAATACGAGTTCCTCACCGACGTCGTCTCCCGGAACATCAAGCAGCTCAAGATGGCCATCACCGGCCGCTCCGTCTGAGCCGCGCGCCTTCGCCCCGCCACCCCATGAATCTCATCCCGGCCGTCGCCGTCACCTCGAGCGCCCTCTCCGCGCAGAAGATGCGGCTCGACATCGTCGCGCAGAACATCGCCCACGCCCAGACCACGCGCACCGCCGACGGCGGACCCTATTTGCGGCAGGTCGTTTCCTTCGAGACGGAACTCGTCAAACGCGCCGGAGGCACCTCGCTCCAGTCCGTCCGCATCGGCGGCGTCACCAACGACCGCTCGCCCGGCCAGTCCGTCTACAATCCCCAGCACCCCGACGCCGGCGAGGACGGCATGGTCCGCATGCCCAACGTCAACCTCGCCTTCGAGATGGTCGACCTCATCACCGCCACCCGCGCCTACGAGGCCAACCTCTCCGTCGTGAAGAACGGCCGCAACCTCGCGATGAAAACGCTCGAGATCGGCAAGTAACCCCGCCGCCCCGCGCCTCCCTCGATGTCCCCCGTCGGCTCCGTCTACTCCAGCCTCATCCCCCAGGCGCTCGCGCGCGCCGATGCGTTGCGCGAGAAATCCCCCGCCGGTCTCGCCCAGCCGCTGCCGGATTCCGTCCGCGCCGCCGACGCGCCGCCCGCCAACGGCTTCAGCACGATGCTCGACGGGCTTGTCGAGACCGTCGGCACCAAGCAGGCCGAGGCCGGCGCACTCACCCAGCGCGTGCTCCTCGGCGAGTCCGACCAGCTGCACCAATCCGTCATCGCCATGCAGGAGGCCTCCGTCGCGTTCACGCTGATGGTCGAGGTCCGCAACAAACTCGTCGAATCCTACCAGGAGCTCATGCGCCTGCAGGTGTGACGCCCGCCTTCGCTAGATGAAGAATTTCCTCACCTCGCTCCTCACGCTCTGGAACCAGCTCGGTCTCAACCAGCGGGTCTCGCTCATCGTCGCCACCGTCGCCGTCATCGGCGGCATGGTGGCCGTGACGTTCTGGGCGCGCCGCCCCGATTACCAGCTGCTCTACGCGCGCCTCGGCGACAAGGACTCCGCCGCCATCATCAGCCATCTCCAGACGCAGGGCGTGAAATACCAGGTCACCTCCGGCGGCAGCGCCGTGCAGGTGCCCTCCGACCAGGTGCACAAGCTCCGCATGGAACTCGCCGGCAAGGGCCTCCCCGGCGGCGACGGCGTGGGCTTCGAGATCTTCGACAAGGGCCAGTTCGGCCTCTCCGACTTCGTCCAGCGCACCAATTACCTCCGCGCCATCCAGGGCGAACTCGCCCGCACCATCGGTCAGGTCCAGGGCGTCCGCGCCGCGCGCGTCATGATCGTGCAGCCGGAAAACCGCCTGCTCCTCACCGACACCGGCGTGCGCCCCACCGCCTCCGTCTTCGTCGATGTCGGCGGCGGCCGCCTCGAACTCGATCAGGTCAACGCCATCCGCCACCTCGTCGCCAACTCCGTCCAAGGCCTCGTCGCCGACCAGGTCGCCGTCGTCGACAACCGCGGCCGCGTGCTCTCCGAGGAATTGCGCCAGGACCCGACGCTCGGCTCCGCCTCCTCCCAGATGCGCTACCGCCAGCAGGTCGAGGATTACCTCGCCCGCAAGGTCGAGTCCATGCTCGGCCTCGTCATCGGCCCCGGCCAGGCCGTCGTCCGCGTCTCCGCCGAGATCGAAACCGAGGCCATGACGCAGGTGCAGGAACGCTACGACCCCGACGGCCAGGTCATCCGTTCTCAGACCATCACCGAGGATGTTTCCAACACCGCCGAGACCCGCACTTCTGGCGGCGCCACCGGCGTCAGCGCCAACGTCCCCGAGAAGGTCGCGCCCGAGCAGGCCGCCGCCCGCCCCGTCTCCACCTCCGAGCAGAACCGCAAGAACCGCACGACCGCTTACGAGATCAACCGCACCACGACCAACGTCACGCGCAATCCCGGTTCCATCCGCAACGTCACCGCCTCCGTCCTCATCGCCCCGCGCCTCGTGCCGCCGCCCGCCGGCGCCCCCGAAGGCACCGCGCCCACCGAGCAACGCCGCACGCCCGAGGAGTTGAACACCCTCCGCCAGGTCGTCGTCAACGCCCTCGGCCTCAAGCCCGTCGCCGGCCAGCCGCTCGACGCCATCGTCACGCTCCAGGAGATGCCGTTCGCCGCCGAGCCCGTCGCGCAGACCGTCGAGACCATCCAGCAGGAGACGCGCATCCAGGGATGGATCGAGGTCGCCGCCCGCTGGGCCGCCGTCGCCGGCGCCGCCATCGTGCTGCTGATCTTCCTCCGCCTGCTCTCGCGGCAGAAGCCCGAGCCCGTGCCGGTCGAGGTCTTCGCGATGCCGCCCGAGCTCGCCGCCCGCTCCCTGCAAAGCGGCCAGGTGCTCACGGCCGACATGATCAACCAGCTCGTCCGCCAGAAACCCGCCAACGTCGGCACCGCCCTTCGCGACTGGGTCGGCACGCCTGCGAGCAAGAACTGACGCCGCCCCGTCCGCTCCGCCATGGCCGATCTCGATTACTCCAAGCTCTCCCGCCAGCAGAAGCTCGCCGTCTTCCTCATCTGCATCGGCCCCGAGGCCGCGGCCGAGGTGCTCAAGCAGTTCGACGACGGCGAGGTCGAGCTGCTCTGCCGCGAGATGTCGACCTTTCCGATGATCCCGGCTGAGGTGCAGAAGCAGGCGATCGACGAATTCTCCTCCGTCATCGCCGGGAGCGTCGGCTCCGCGCTCGGCGGCATCGCCTTCGCGCAGCGCACGCTCGAGATCGCCAAGGGCGATTACAAGGCCTCCTCCATCATCAGCCGCGTCGGCCCCGTCGGCAATTCCGTCGAGGTCATGAGCGACATCGCCGAGATGGAAGGCCGGCAGGTCTACAACCTCATCAAGCACGAGCAGCCGCAGACCATCTCCTTCGTGCTTTCCTATCTCGATCCCACGAAATCCGCCGAGGTCTTCGGCCTGCTCAGCCCCGAACTCCGCGAGGAAGTGATCGAGCGCCTCGGCACCATCGACTCCACCTCGCTCGAGCTCGTCAGCAAGATCGTCCGCTCCCTCGGCAAGCACTTCGACAGCAAGATGCGCCCCGCCTTCCACCACAGCGGCGGCGTGCGCGCCGTGGCCGGCCTGCTCAACTCGCTCGACAAGGAAATGTCCAAGGCCCTCCTCGCCCGCCTCGAGGAGCGCAACGCCACCCTCGGCGCCGCGATCCGCAAGAAACTCTTCAGCTTCGAGGACCTCAACCGCCTCGCCGCCGCCGACCTGCAGCGCGTCCTCCGCGAGGTCGATTCCGGCAACCTGGCCATCGCCATGAAATCCGCCAGCGAGGCCCTGCGCACCAAGATCTACGCCGGCCTCTCCAAGCGCGCCGCCGAAGGCCTCCGCGAGGAGATCGAACTCCTCGGGCCCGTCCGGCTCAAGGACGTCGAGGCCGCGCAGGATGTCATCATCCAGGCCGTCCGCCGGCTCGAGGAGGAAGGCCAGATCTCCCTCGATTCCGAGTCGCAAGCCCTCGTCGCCTGACCGCCATGCCCGACCACTTCCCCTACGCTGCCGCCGCCCCGCTCCCCAACGAAGTCATGCGCGCCGTCATGCGCAGCTTCGACGACGGCACGCCTCCCTTCATGGCGCACCGCGCCGTGCCCGCCGGCCCCGCCGTCGTGCCCGCGCGCCGGCCGCGCCCGTCGCGCTCGCGTGCGCGTCCCGCCGCCCGGCGCTGATCGCTCCCACCATGGCCTACCTCAAGCTCATCGCCTTCGACCGCGCGCTCGCCGGTGCGGTGTTGCCCGGTCGCGGCAGCCGGTTCTCCGAGGCCGAGGTCGCCGCCAAGGTGCAGGAAGGCTACCGTCAGGGCGTCGACGCCGCCCGCGCCGTCGCCGACCACCAGATGGTCGAGCTGCGCCATGACATGGAACAACTCAGCCACGGCGTGCTCGAGAAACTCTCCGGCCTCGACGCCGCGCTCACCACCCAGCTCCGCGACGCGCTCCCCGGTCTCGCCATCGAGATCGCGCGCCGGCTCCTCGCCGGCTACGAACCGCCCGCCGCCGTCGTCGAGCAGCTCTGCCGCGAATCGCTCGAACAACTTTTCCCCGAACGCGAAGGCCTCGAGATTTCCCTCTGCGCGCGCGACGCCGAGCTCCTCCAGTCCCTCAATCCCGACTGGCTTCTCCGTTACCCCGACCTGCGCATCCGCACGGACGCCGCGCTCGCCCCCGGCGACTGCCTCGTGCGCTCCCGCTTCGGCCTCACCGACGCCCGCCAGCAGACCAAGCTCGCCGCCCTCGCCCAAGGCCTCACCGGCACCTGATTTCCTCCTCAAGTGTCCCCTTCGCTCCAACCGTCCCCCGCCCAAGCCATCTTTACGTATTACGTAAAGGTGCCCGGGCGCGCACCGTGCAGACGTGCGTGGCATCTTTACGTATTAAGTAAGACTGGAGTTTCAACGTGAACCCCGTGGTCGCACCGCTCGTCGAGGTCCTGCGCTCCCAGGTGCGGCATGTGCCGTCGGTGCAGCGCGTGGGCGCGGTCACGGGCGTGGCGGGGCTCATCATCGAGTCGGAAGGCCCGAACGTCGGCCTGGGCGAACTGTGCAATGTCCGCTCGCCGCGCACGGATTTCGCGGTGCGCGCGGAGGTCGTGGGCTTCCGCGAACACCGTGTGCTGCTCATGCCGCTGGGCGAGATCGCCGGGCTGCACGTGGGCTGCGAGGTCGCGGCTGCGTCCCGGCCGCCGCTGCCGCGTCCCGGTCCGGAATTGCTCGGCCGCGTGCTCGACGCGCTGGGCCGTCCGTTCGATGCGCTCGGTTTGCTGCCGGTCGACCGCACCGAGCGCGAAGGCGTGCCGCCGCATCCGCTGCGGCGCCAGCGCATCCGCGAGGCCATGCAGACGGGCGTGCGCGTGCTCGACACCTTCACTCCTGTGGGCCGCGGCCAGCGCATTGGTCTCTTCGCCGGTTCCGGCGTGGGCAAATCGACCTTGCTCGGCATGATCGCGCGCGGCTGCACGGCGGACGTCGTGGTCGTGGCGCTCGTGGGCGAGCGCGGCCGCGAGGTCCGCGAGTTCATCGAGAAGGACCTCGGCCCCGAAGGCCTGAAACGCTCCATCGTGGTCGTGGCGACCTCCGACACGCCCGCACCGCTGCGCCTGCGCGCGGCCTTCACCGCGACGGCGATCGCGGAGGCCTACCGCGACCAGGGCAAGAGCGTGCTGCTGATGATGGATTCCGTGACGCGTTTCGCCATGGCGCAGCGCGAGATCGGCCTCGCCATCGGCGAGCCGCCCGCGACGCGCGGCTATACGCCGTCTGTCTTCGCGCTGCTGCCGCGCCTGCTCGAACGCGCCGGCGCGGGCGAGGCCGGCGCCATCACCGCGCTCTACACCGTGCTCGTCGAGGGCGACGACATGAACGAACCCGTCGCCGACGCCGTGCGCGGCATCCTTGACGGACACCTGGTGCTTTCGCGCCAACTGGCGCACCTCAACCACTACCCGGCCGTCGACGTGCTCGAGAGCGTGAGCCGTCTCACGCGCGACGTCTGCACGCCGGACGAGGTGGAGCTCGCCGCCCGTGCCCGCGAGATGCTGGCGCTCTACCGGCGCAACGAGGACATCGTCTCGATCGGCGCCTACCAGAAGGGCGCCAGCGCCGCGCTCGACCGGGCCATCGCCCTGCACGAGCCGCTGCGCCAATTCCTCCGCCAGAGCGTGGATGAGCACACGCCCCGCGCGGAGAGTTTCCGCCGGCTCAAGGAGATCATCGCCAAATGAAACGTTTCCGCTTTCCCCTCCGGCCCGTGGCCGTGTTGCGCGCGCACCGGGAGATGCGCGCGAAGGAGATCTTCGCCGCCGCCGTGCACGCCTACGTCACGGCCGAGGAACACCTCGCCGCCACCCGCGCGCGCGTCGCCCGGCTGGCCGAGGCGTTGCACGAGCACCGCGAAGGCGCGTTCGCCGCGCTCGAGGCCGCCGCCATGTTCCGCGCCTACCGGGCGGAGTGCGGCGAGGAGCTGCGCGAGGAGCGCCAGGTGTTCGAGGCGCGCGAGCTGATGACCCGCCGCCGCCAGGAATATTTCGACGCGCACCGCGAGCTGAAGGTGGTCAACCGCCTCGAGGAAAAGGCCCGCGCCGCCCACCGCACCGAGGCCAACCGCACCGAGCAGGCCGCGCTCGATGAATTCGCCGGCCTGCGCCACGGCCGCCGTCCCGTCCTGTCATGACCCGCTCGCTCCTCCCTCCCGCGTTCGTCACGCTCATCGCGCTGGCCGTCTCCACGGTCATCGGCCTCGGCTGGTTCTGGCGCACGGCCGAACACCTCGTCGCCGCCATCGCCGCGCAACGCGCCGTCGCGGCCAAGCAGGAGAAGACGCGCGGCTGGGATTTCTGGACTATCGAGATCGACAACCTCGCCTCGGAGCTGAAGGACGAGAAGGAGCGCCTGCGCAAAGCGATGGAGCAGGTCGACCAGCGCTCCGCGCGCCTCTCGGCCGAGCAGGGCGAACTCGACAAGCTGCGCGCCGAGCTCGAGCGCATGCGCCGCGAGATCGGCGAACGCGTGATCGAGATCAACGCCGACGAGGCGAAGAACCTCCGCGCACTGGCCCAGACCTACAGCGCGCTCACGCCCCGCGCGGCCGTCGCCATCCTCCGCGAACTCGACGACATCACCATCGTGAAGATCCTCTCGCTGATGAAACCCGACGTCGTGAGCCCGATCTTCGAGGAGATGAGCCGCACGCCCTCGGGCACCGGCGATGGCACGCTCGCCAAGCGCGCCGCCACCCTTTCCGAAAAACTCCGGCTGATGAAATCCAACAAGCCGGCCGCGTCCTAGTTCACCGCTTTGCGCGGCCCGCCACGGAAGGCGGGCCTTCATTCCAAGGAGGGAAGCCCATGCATGATCCCTTCCTTTCCTTCCGTCTCCCCCGAATGCGTCGCCAGTGGCGGCCAGACTCCGTCTGTTGCGGCAACCGTTTGGCCGGCGAGCGCCGCGCTTGAAGGCGGAGTCGTGGCGCCGTCCGCGGCGGCCTTCGCGCAATGGCTCGGATCGTCTGCGCCGGTCGCGGTCGCGTCTGTGGCCGTGGCCACACCGCGGGCCGTGTCCGCGACGCTCACGCGGCCGACCGTAACCCCCGCCGATTCGCGCTCCGCCGATTTTGCCTCGGTCCGCCCGGCCACCGCGTCGGAAACACCGGTTGCGCCCGACTTGGCTAACGCGATGCCGGTGCAGGATCAGCCTGACCGCGCGGAAATCGAAGCGGCCTGCGCGCTGCTCGCCCCGTTGCTGCAACTCGGCACGCCCGTCGCGCCGTGCCCGGTCGCCGGGGAAAGCGCGGATACTCGCGCGATTGCCGGCGACGGAGAAATTCTTCCGCGCACCGACTCCGGGGACGAATCGGCTCCTTCCGCCAACCCGCGGACGGCGGGCTCCTGGTCGCCCGTTGCGTCCGCACCCGCACTAGCATCCGCATCCGCACCCGAACTCGCACCCGCTCCTGCTCTCACGCGCGGCGAAGGCAGGGCGGGAGAGTTCGTCCGCCCTGTGCCGTCCGGCACGCCGGCCGCCGGCACGGCGGTCGCACCCACCGCGTCCCCGCTCGTGCGTGGCCAAATGGGCGGCGAGTCAGTCGCGCCCGGTCAGCCGCGCTCGGAGTCGGCGGATGTTTTGCTCACGACGTGTTCTCGCGTGACGACCGCCGCTGCGTCCGCGTCACCGGATGCGGCAGAGCACGCCCCCGCCGCGCCCGCCGCGAGCGACGTGTTGCCGGCCGCGCTCCCGAGTGAGCCTGCGACGGGTGCAGGTCCGGCGGAAGCCGCCCGCACGGACGTTGCGCTGGCGGCGGCCACACGTTTTTCGGCGTTTCCACATTCGTCGGCGGAAATTTTCCGCGCACCCAGCGTGGGCGCGAATTCCGCGGCGACGGCCACGCAGCCATCGGTGGCGGTCGATACGCCCGAGGGCATTCACATCTTTGCGAGCTTGCTGCCCGCGTCTTCCGCGGCCGAGCGGCCCGTGACTGCTGCGCGCGCAACGTCGACCCCGCCGGCGAGCGCGTCGCCGCTGGCACCAGCCGCGGTGGAGGCCTCCGTGCCGGCAGCGTCGAGCGCAGGCGCGGATACGCACGCGAATCCGCCCGCCAGCCCGGCTGCGGCGGCGCATCCGCAGGGCTACACGGCTTTATTGCGCGCCGCAGCGCCGGTGTCCGGGCAGGTTCGCCGCGGCGATCCGGAGCGCCCGGCAATTTCTGCCGCGCCGGCCGTTGCGGCCGCGTCCGCGGAGAAAGCCGCTGTTTCCGTCGCAGAAAAAAAGTCTCTAACGCCTCGCGGCGCGTCAGTTAAGCCGGCGACTGCGGAAGCTGGCATCGCCGTTGCTCAGGAGCAGTCCGCCATGTCTTCCGCCGTCATCGCCCCGAATCCCGCTGCGCCTGCGAGCGCGGTGCGGGCGGAGGCGATCGCGTTGCCGGTGGCGCCGACGTCGTTCCCGACAGGTGAACCGGCGGCGCCGTCCACCGGCGCGGCGCTCGCTCATCGCGCGGTCGAAGCCGTCGAGACGGTGGTCGACGCGCAGGCCGCGGCGCGGCTCGAACCGACACCGGGCGTCGCGTTGCGCTTCCGCGCCGGGCACGAGGAGCTGGCGGTGCGCATCGAGTGGCGCGCGGGCCAGGTGCATACGGAGTTTCGCACGGATTCGGAGGAGTGGCGCACCGCCGTCGCTCACGAATGGCGCGCCGTCACGGCACGCCCCGATTCGGCGCTGCGGTCGGCCGAGGCGGTCTTTGCCCCCGCGAGCGGCACGTCGGACGGCTCTTCCGCGTCGGGTTTCTCTTCGCACTCCGGCCAGTCTTCCTCGCAACAGCAGCAGCAATCCCAGCACCAGCAACACGCCGCGGGCCGCGAAGCGCCGGAAATTTTCGGCCGCGTCGGGCGCCGCTTCCCGGCTGCGCCGGCGAGCGTGGCTGCGCCGTCCGCCATCGTCGCTCCGCTCGGGGCGCACCGTCTCTCCGCCGTCGCCTGACCATGAACGTCTCCGCCACCTCCGGTTATTCCGATCTCTACAACTCCACGGGCGCGACCCCGGCGCGCACGGCCAAGAAGTCCCTCGACTCGGCCGATTTCATGAAGCTGCTCGCGGTGCAGTTCCAATCGCAGGACCCGATGAAGCCGATGGAGGACACCGCGTTCATCGCGCAGATGGCGCAGTTCACCTCGCTGGAGCAGACCAACACGATGACGCTCGAGATGGCGCGCCTCCGCGCCGAGCAGCAGCTCATCATGGGCAACGGCTACCTCGGCCGCACCGTCACGGTGGAGAACGCCGAGGGCAACGAGGTCACCGGCGTCGTCTCCGCCCTGGAGAACGCCGAGGACGGCATCTTCCTTCAGATCGGCGATCAATCCTATCCGCTCGCGGCCGTGCGCCGCATCGAGCCGACCCCGACCCCTTCACCCAACGACGACACCCCCTGAGCCCGGCCGCGTCCGCGTCCCCGCTTCCCAACTCCCAAAAACCCAACCCGCACTCCCATGGCACTCATCGGCACCCTCACCTCCGGCGTCAGCGCGCTGCGCACGTTCAGCAAAGGCCTCGAAGTCATTGGCAACAACATCGCCAACATCAACACGACGGGCTACAAGTCCTCGCAGGCGAGCTTCGCCGAGAGCTTCAGCAACACGCTGCGCGGCTCCGCCCCGTCGAACGGCAGCGCCTCCAGCCAGCCCGGCGCGCAGGTCGGCACCGGCGTGCAGCTCGCGGGCATCACGACCAACTTTTCGCAGGGCGCGCTCACCAGCACCGGCGTGACCACCGACCTCGGCATCTCCGGGCGCGGCTTCTTCATCGTCAACGATCCCACCAGCAACGTGAACTACGCGACGCGCGACGGCTCGTTCCGCATCGACGACAACGGCTACCTCGTCACCCAAGCCGGCATGCGCGTGCAGGGCCTCACCGGCGGCGCCGCCGGCAGCGCGCCTTCCACGCTGGGCGACCTCCGCATCGGCCAGAACATGCCCGCCGGCGCCGAGCTCCAATCCATCAGCATCGACCGCCAGGGCAACCTGATCGAGTTCTACTCCGACGGCACCTCGGCCACGACGAACAAGCTGCAGCTCCAGAATTTCAACGACACCTCCGCGCTCATGCGCGAGGGCAACAACCTCTACTCGGGCCTCGAGGCCGCCGGTCCGCTCGGCGGCGGCATCCTCGCCGGCAACAACGACCCGGGCGAGGCCGGCCTCGGCAACGTGCAGTCCGGCGTGCTCGAGTCCTCCAACGTCGATCTCACCGCGCAGTTCTCCGACCTCATCACCACCCAGCGCAGCTTCCAGGCCGGCTCCCGCCTCATCACGGTGTCCGACACCGTGCTCGAGGACATCGTCAACCTGAAGCGCAGCTGAGCCCGGTCTTCCTCCCATGGCCGCCAAGCCCGATCCGAAGGAACCCAAGGAATCCGCGCCCGCCGCCCCGGCGGAGTCCGCGCCCGCCTCCGCGCGCGGCGGCATCATCCGGGCGTGGTTGCCCGCGGTGCTCGCGATCGTGCTCGCGCCCGTCGCCACCTTCGCCGTGGCGGAATTCGTCCTCCTGCCGCGCCTGCAGGAGCGGCTCGCCCTCCCGGCCGTCGCCGCGCCCGCGGCCCCCGGCCACGCCGGCGGCGAAAGTGCCGAGAAGGACAAGGACGGCAAGGACCTGCCCGTCACCACCTACGAGTTCAGCAATGTCGTCGTGAATCTCGCCGGCACGATGGGCACGCGCTACCTCAAGACGAGTTTCATCGTCACCGGCAAGAACGTGAAGGCCGTCATCGAAGCCGACAAGGCGCGCCTCACCGACGTCACGCTCAGCGTCCTCTCCTCGCTCACGCTCGCCGACCTCGAGGAGCCCGGCGCCAAGAACGTCCTGCGCGAGAAGCTCGTCGGCACCTATAATCAGGTGCTCGGCAAGCGCCTCGTCGACCAGGTCTATTTCTCGGACTTCGTCATCCAGTAAGCGCCCATGGCGGAAGATCCGAACAAGGCGGTCAGCGACTTTCTCGACCAGTCCGAGATCGATCGTTTGCTCGCGCAGGCCGCCGTCGAAACGACTGCGCGCCCGCTCGTGCTGCGCGCCGATGGCCGCCGCGGCGACGAGAACGCCGCCAGCAAGGTCGAGGCCTACGACTTCCGTAACCCGGCCTTCCTCTCCGAGATCGAGCTGCGCCGCCTGCGCCTCGTGCAGGAGGATTTCGTGCGCTACCTCAGCGCGCGCCTCTCGCTGTTTCTGCGCATGGAGTTCGGCCTGAAGATGGCCAAGCTCACCACGGTCAGCTACACCAAGTTCACCGAGTCGCTGCCCAGCCCCACGCACATCTGCCTCTTCAAGGCGGAGCCGCTCATCGGCGTCGGCATCCTCGACATCAATCCGCGTCTCGCACTCACCATCGCCGACCGCATCCTCGGCGGGCGCGGCCACTCCGTGAAGGCCGAGCGCTACCTCACCGAGATCGAAGTCGCGCTGATGGAGGATGTCATCGTCATCATCCTCGAGGAATGGTGCGGCCAGTGGAAGGGCGAGAAGGATCTGCGCCCGCTCATCCTCGGTCACGAGAACAACGGCCGCTTCCTCCAGACCTCGCCGAAGGACGCCATCGTGCTCGCGCTCGAGCTGGAGGTGAATTTCGGCGACTGCTCCGAGCAGATGCGCATCGGCGTGCCTTATTACACGATCGAGCCGCTGGTGAAGAAGATGCAGGCCCAGCGCCAGCAGGACAGTGCCGTCGGCGTCGTGCAGAAGAAGGCCGCATGGCAGAAGTCCTACGACCACATCTCGCTGCCCGTGCGCGCGGAGTGGGAGGCCTTCGAGCTGCCCCTGCGCGAGGTCGCCAGCCTGCGCGTCGGCGACGTCGTCGAGTTGCCCGCCTCGCTCGTGCAGCAGACCCGCCTGCTGCTCAACGGCACCCCCAAGTTCATCGGCACCGTCGGACTCGATTCCGACCGCGTCGCCGTCCAGCTCACCCGCAAAATCCCCGCCCAGGCGGAGGACTCCTCCCATGGCAAATCTGATGGAAGAAAAGGCTCTTGATATCGTCCTCGACGTGAAGGTGAAAGTCACCGTGCAGCTCGGCTCCTGCCTGCTGCCGATGCGCGACGTGCTCGAGCTTTCCCCGGGCTCCGTCGTGCAACTCAACCAGCACGCGAGCGACCCCGTCGGCCTCTACGTGAACGACAAGCTCGTCGCCTACGGCGAGGTGGTGGTGGTCGAGGACAACTTCGGCATCAAGATCACCGAGCTCGTCGGCAGCACCAAACCGTGAAACGCCCCGCGCAGTTCCGGTCGCTCCGCTCCGCGCTCGCGATTCTCGCGCTGCTGTGCGCCTGCGCCGGGTCCGGCCTCGCGCAGGAGAAGGCGGCCGGCGACGGGATGATCTATCCGCGCAACGCCGCGCCCGCCGACGCCCCGGCCGCGCCGGCGCGCCCGGAGGAATCCAATCGCCTGCTCATCGTGCTCGCGGTCGCCGCGGCGGCCGCCGGCGGCTGGCTGCTCTGGCGGCAACGGCAGGGCGGCGGCTCCGCCGCCGGGGCCGCGCGCAAACTCTCCATCGCCGAGAGCCGGCCGCTCGGCAACCGCCAGCATCTGCTCGTCGTCGATTACGACGGCCGCAAGTTCCTGCTCGGCGTCTGCCCGGGCCGCATCGAACTGCTCACGCCGCTCGAAAGCGGGAAGAAGGACGGTGCGGCGTGAGTTTCATTTTACGCAGCATGGATTGGCTGGTTCAGACCGTGCGTCCACGCGGTCGCGATCCGTTGCGTGCTTGGGGCGCGGTTCAGTTCGGCAAAGTCGGGGCCGCGCCCCTCTTTTTCCTGATGGTGCTTCTGCTCGGAGTCGCTCCGGCGGCCTTCGCGCAGGAGGCGGCGACTGTTCCGCCGCCAACCGCGGCGACGGCGGTGGAAACGCCTGCGGCGACGCCGCCCGTGGCCGCCGCGCCGGCGGACCCGCTGCGGCTCTCGATCAATCTCGAGGGCACGAACGGTCCGGCGCAGATGAGCGTGGCGGTGCAGATCGTCATCCTCATGACGTTGCTCTCGG
>JAMPXH010000150.1 GCA_023701285.1 Candidatus Didemnitutus sp. | reverse complement strand
GGTCGCGTCACTTTGCTCTATGTGCGCCGCAAGGCCGCCAGCCAACCCGGCATCACCTACGTGGTGGAATTCTCCAGCACGCTCGAACCCGACTCCTGGGCCGCCAACGCAAGTGCGACCGAGACCGTGACCTCCCTCGACGATACCTGGGAACGCGTGCTCGTGACCGATTCACTCGCGGCCACGCCCCGGCGCTTCGTGCGCGTGCGGGTCGAGCGTCCCTGAGCCGCCCGCGCCCACCGGCAACGCACCCGGTTCGCGTTTCGTCGCCCGCGGGTGAAATCGTGGCGCGCCCGCCGTGCGGGCTGTCGAGCCGGCGTTGCCGGCGCTCGCCCGGCCCGCACGCTGCGCGGGCATGTCACGACTCCCCCTGTTCCTCGCTGTCGTCCTCTGCGCGGCGCCCGCCGCCGTCCTGCACGCCCAGAGCACCGTGTCGGTCCCCGCCGCGAGCCCACGCGCCACGGTCATGCAGACCGTCGGCATCACGCCGATCACCGTCGATTACAGCCGCCCGTCCGTGAACGGCCGCCCGGTCTGGGGCTCCCTCGTGCCCTACGGGATGAACAACCTCGGCTTCGGCACCGCCACCGCCGCCCCGTGGCGCGCCGGGGCCGACATGAACACCGTCGTCACCTTCGCGCACGACGTGCAGATCGGCGGCCAGCCGCTCAAGGCCGGCAGCTACGGCCTCTTCATGGTGCCCACCGAAAGCGGACAGGTCACCGTCATCCTCTCGCACGATCACCGGAGCTGGGGCTCCTTCTTCTACGACGCGAGCCGCGACGCCGCGCGCTTCGAGACGAAATGGGAGGGCGCGCCGCACACCGAGCAACTCGCCTACGAATTCACGGACGTGAAGAAAGGCTCCGCCGTCCTCGCGCTGCGCTGGGAGAAGAAACGCATCCCGATGACGATCACCGTCGACACAGACGCCCACGTCGTCGCCTCGCTCAAGGAGGAGCTCCGCGGCGACAAGCAGTTCCAGTATCAAAACTGGCTCATCGCCTCCACCTATCTCCAGAACAACAACCTCGACCTCGAACTCGCGCTCCAGTGGGCCGAGACCGCGATCAGCGGCCAGTTCACGGGCCAGCGAACCTTCCCCACGCTCTCGAACAAGGCCGTGCTCCTCGCCCGGCTCGGCCGACCCGCCGAAGCCAAGCCCCTGCTCGACGAACTCGTCGCCACCGGCACGGTGTTCCAGCTCCACGCGCTCGGCCGCCAGCTCATCGTCAGCAAGCAGCCACAACTCGCGATGGAGGTTTTCCAAACCAACGCGCAGCGGCACCCCGACACGTGGCCCGTCCACTACGGACTCGCCCGCGGACACTCTGCGTTGGGTAACTACGACGCGGCCCTCGAGGCGCTGCTCCTCGCCGAGAAGCAGATCCCGGCCGGCGACCTCGTGAATCCGCCCGCCATCAAGGCCAACCTCGAGAAGCTGCGCCAACGGCAGGACATCAACTGATCGCGCGCGCCCGATTGCTTGAGAATCAGCCCGAATCGCAACGCGGCGGAATGGTAGGGCGAATTCTCCGAATGAGCCGGCTTGCGCAACGGCTCGTTGGGACAGCTGCGCTCGTTGGCGTCGCCCCGCTCAATCACGACAGCGGTCAGTTCCGCGAACAGCGTCACATCCACGGCGGACGCGCGGCCGTGCGCCGCGTGCTCTACATGGCCGCCCTCGCGGCGATCCGGCACAACGCGATCCTGCGCGCGTTTTATCAGCGCCTGATTGGCCGCGGCAAACTTCCCAAGGTCGCGCTCACCGCCGTGATGCGCAAACTCACCATCCTCCTCAACCGCCTGCTCAAAAATCCAAACTTTTGCCTTGTTCAGTGAACACCGTTGCAGGCGCCTTGTTCGGCTCCTTCTTCATTGCTGCTGCTGCCGCGCTCGCTCTTCACTGCGTCTCTTGACGGCCAGGAACGCCGGAATCGCCATCGCAATAAATACAATCGGGACAAACACTCCGACCAGTCCCTTCCAGAGTAACTTCTTCTTTCCGTGCTTTGAGACTCCACACAACGCGATGATCCCGGCGGGAATCGCTGAGAGCATGAGAAGCGCAGGAACAGCAGAAATGATGAACTTCACCGCAGGCGTTGGCGCTGCACTGGCCACACTCGCCAGCAAAATATTCACTACGATACACGCGGGAAGAACCCAGACAGCATACGTAGCCGCTTTATGGTAGAACGAATTTGCTGCCGCTTCGCTTTGAATTGGAGGTGGAGTGGAACTCATAATCTTTTGCCGATCGTTACAGGTGAGACACGCGCGGGCGAGCGTGCAGTGAGCCCTTCTGAAGAACTGAATATGCTGAGCGGAGCTGGGCCATGCGAATGACGGTCACTTCCCGCGCGTTGTCTCTGCCGCCTGGATCGGCCTCTTCTATGCGCTCGATAACACCATAGAGGAACTGTCCCCGGTGCTGATGCAGGCGAAAATAGATGACCTGCCCGACCCTGAGCGCAGGGTGCCCCTCGAATGGTGTCCGCCCGGGAACTGCCATCGAGACGAACCTTCTGCCGCTCCCTCCTCCCAAAGCAGAGGCACCAACAAACTCTGCACTGAACTCCACGCCATGACCACCGTCGGGGAAATCTTCTTTCGGCAGCGCTTTCTTTTCGGTCGTGAGAATCCGAAAGACGACCTCTTTCACATCTGCCCCTTGGGACTCGGGCAACGCAAAGAAGAAGCGCATCGGGAATGTGTCTGCGCCGCTGCACGCGCCCGCGACGACCAGAAGTAGTAAATAGCTAAGCTGCTTCATCTCTGTTCCGCCGATCGATTGAGGTCAGACACGACGGGGCGCAGCCCTGTCGTTGTCTGTGCCGACTGGATCGGCCTTCTTCTTTTGAGCGCGGACCGATTCCAGCAAGCGAGCAACAAAGGAATCCACCAGCTCCTGTGATGGAATACCTCGGTGCATGAAAAACACGCCACCTGTGTCCGCGCGGACGAACAGGAAACCATCAACGTTCCGCAAGACATGGCTGCGAACGGACAAACCTGCAATGACTCCAAGAATAATGGCTAACCCAAGAACCGGACCTCTTGCCTCTTGCTCGACCGTGGCGGCAAAAGCGACCAATGCCGCCGAGAACAGACCGCAAAGCACGGACAACAGAATCCATCCGCGTGAACGCTCCTGATGCTCGGAGTATTCTTCGCCGATGAACGCCAGCGGAATCTTCATCCGCCCCTTCGTGCCAAAACTCTTCTGCTCCACAATCAAGTCTGCGTCTTTGATCTCGAATGTGGTCAAGCCCCCGAAGCGCTTTTGAGTGATCTTCATCTTTCTTCCGCCGATCAGCGTTATTCAGACTACGTAAATTGCCTACAGGACAGAAGCCTGCTTGATCGAAGAAAGCGTGGAAGCGCTTGATGTTCAATCTTTGTTCCCCTGCGAGTTGGCTTTAGGCGGTGGTGCAAAACCGCGGAAAGCCTACTGATGTAAAACACGGGCCGATTGATGAACTCGCGGCCTGTTTCATTTCTCGGGCAAGACGGCGCTGACGGAGCAGCGCCCTCCAAGTCGGCGGTGAGCTCGTTATCTCGCCGGCGATCAAGGCCAACCTCGAGAAGCTGCGCCAGGGGCAGGACATCAACTGAGCGCGTCCGCGGTGGCTCGCGGAGCAGCCCGAACCGCAACGCGACGAAAGGTAGGGCGAATTCTCCGAATGAGCCGGCTGGCGCAGCGGCTCGTTGGGGACAACTCGCCCTACCCGCGAGCCGCCGGTCGCATGCTGAGCCGGTGAGTAGCAGTCAACCGACGCACCTCCGCTCCGGCAAAGCAACCTGCTAGCCGGAGCGTTTGCGTCAGGTCCTAGCAGGCCTCAGCCCGCGTAGGCGGGATCGAGGCCGAGGCGGAAGTAGCCGCGGGCGTTGGCGAAGCAGATGTTCTTCACCATGCCGCCGACGAGCTCGCGATCGTTCGGGATCGCGCCGGTCTCCACCATGTTGCCGAGCAGATTGCAGAGCACGCGGCGGAAATACTCGTGGCGCGTGTAGCTGAGGAACGAGCGCGAGTCGGTGAGCATGCCGACGAAGCGGCTGATCAGACCGAGATTCATCAGCGCGTTCATCTGCCACTCCATCGCCTCCTTCTGGTCGAGGAACCACCAGCCGGAGCCGAACTGGATCTTGCCCGCGACGGAGCCGTCCTGGAAGTTGCCGATCATCGTCGCGAAGACGTAGTTGTCGGCCGGGTTCAGGTTGTAGAGGACGGTGCGCGGCAGCTCGCCGGTCGAGTCGAGTGCGTCGAGGTAGCGGCTGAGCGCGCGCGCCTGCGGGAAGTCGCCGATGCTGTCGAACCCGGTGTCGGGCCCGAGCTGCTTGAGCAGGCGGGCGTTGTTGTTGCGCATGGCGCCGAGGTGCAGCTGCTTCGTCCAGCCCTTCGCGGCGTCCCAGCGGCCGAACTCGAGCATGAGGAACGAGCCGAACTTCGCCCACTCGGACGCGTTCGCGGCCTGGCCGGCGCGCGCGGCGGCGAAGATCGCGGCGGCCTCGGCGTGCGTGCAGGGTTCGGACAGCGCCTGCTCCAGGCCGTGGTCGGAGAGACGGCAGCCGACGGCGTGGAAATCGTCGTGGCGTTTTTTGAGCGCGTTGAGCAGGTCGTCGAAGGTCTTGACCGGCATCTTCGCCTCGCCGCCGAGGCGCTCGAGCCAGCCGTTGAAGGCGGCGGGCGCGTTCACGCCGAGCGCCTTGTCGGGACGGAACGTCGGATAGACGCGCGTCTTGATGCCGAGTTGCTGGATGCGTTCGTGATCGGCGAGCGAGTCGGCCGGATCGTCGGTCGTGCAGATGACGGCGACCTTGTTAGCCGCGAGGATGTCGTGCACGCGCATCGTCGCGAGCTTGGCGTTGGCGGCCTTCCAGATGGCGTCGGCGGATTTCGGACTGATGATCTCGTCGATGCCGAAGTAGCGCTTCAGCTCGAGGTGCGACCAGTGATAGAGCGGGTTGCCGAGCGTGTGCGGCACGGCGGCGCACCACGCGTCGAACTTCTCGCGCGGGGTCGCATCGCCGGTGCACACGCGCTCGGCCACGCCGTTGGTGCGCATGGCGCGCCACTTGTAGTGGTCGCCCCCGAGCCAGATCTCGGAGAGGTCGGCGAACTGGTGGTTGTCGGCGATCAGCTTCTGCGACAGGTGGCAGTGATAATCGTAGATGGGCTCGGCTTGGGCGAACGCGTGGTAGAGGTCGCGCGCGGTCGCGGTCTGCAGGAGAAAGTCGTCGTGGATGAAGGGCTTGGTCATTTTCGATTTGGACTATCGATTTTCGAGCGGGCCGATCGTGGGTTCAGCGGGAAATGTCGTTCAGCATGGCGTCGAGCATCGGGTAGCCGGCGAGCAATTTCGACGCGGCGGCGCAGCGCTCGGCGGAGGCGAGGCCGGTGTTCTCGGCGAGGAAGATGAGGTAGGCCGCGATGCGCTGCGCGAAAAGCAGGCGCGCCTCGGGGCTGACGGCGTAGAACCGCGCGCGCTGCCGGTAGCCGGCGGGCGTGTGGTCGCCGAGGGCGGCCTTCTCGGGTTTGCCGCCGGCGGCGAGGACGTAGAGGAAGTTATATTCGAAGAACGTCATGTGCTCCGGCGACGCAGGCAAAGCCTCGAGCGCCGCGCGGCACGCGGCGGGCGAAGCGAAGACCTCGGATGGAGACGCGGCGCCCTCGCCGCGTTCGCTCCGGGGCGAGGGCGCCCCGGCTCCAGAATTGGCCAGCGAGGTGGTGACGAACACGCGCGCCATCTTCTGCTCGGTCGGGTCGGCGCTGAACGCGCCGGCGACGGCCATGTCGACGGTGAACTGATACCAGTCGCGCCAGAGCGCGGCGTCGGCCGGATGCTTCGACTGCGACAGCGCGACGCCCATCTCGTAGGTGTAGCGTCCGCTGGTCTTGATCTCCAGCGCGCTGCCCGTGACCTGCCCCATCACCTGGTAATTCTCGGCGGACTTGCCCGAGCCGGACTGGAAACCGATGGAGACGCCGAACTTCGCGCACACGTCCCACTGTTTCTGGATGAGCGTGCGGAGGGCGGCGTTGTCGGGATACGGGGTGTTCTTCTGGAAGCCGAAGGCCGGCGCGATGAAGTTCACCGGCATGCCGAGGACCTCGCAGAGCGCGAGCATGATGGCGGTCGTCTCGGGCGTGGTGAGGCCGGGCAACTCATCGATGGACAGCTCGCGGAGATAATTGCGGCCGACATCGGTCGTGAAGGCGGCGGCGCGCGCGGCGGCGTATTTCTCGTCGCGGCGCTTCATTTTCTGCATCGGCGTCCAGACGGTCGCGAGCAGCTGGTTGAACGCGGCATCGTCGAGCGTGAGGCCCGCGGCGGCGACACGCGCACGCGTCTGCGCCACGAGGGCGGCGGGGATCGCCGCGACGTCGGCCGGCTGGTTGAGCGCGAGTTCGGGCGAGAGGTCGAAGGTGATGTAGCTCGCGAGCAGGCAGCCCTTGACCAGCGCGTCTTCGCGGATGTCGAACTTGCCGCCGATGGGCTGGTGGTCGGCGTTGAAGGACCACGCGATGCGGCGGCGGTGGAAGCCGGTCTTGAGCTTCGAGAGCACGCAGCCGTGGCTCATGCCCTCGACGCTCTGGCCTTGGTGGCCTTCGGGGACGTTGGTGCCGATGAAAGGAAACGGCACGGTGTCGAGCCGGCCCGAGAGCATCGCGTCGACGTCGTAGACGAGCTCGCGGGGGATGGAGTTCTGGTTGGCGGTGAAGCCGATCTCGAGGGCGCTCATCGCCCACTCGACTGCGGGCCAGTGCAGCGTGGTGAAACGCGCGCCGACGCCGATCGTGCTGCGGCCGAGACGCGCGCCGGCGGTCGGGAAGATCGTGGCCGCGGCGTCGTGTTCCTGGATGAGGTTCTTCAGGCGCAGGAGGTTTTCCCAGCTCGCCGGGAAGGCCACGCGCCCCTCGGCCAGCGGGATGCCGTCCGCCAGCAGGTGCAGGCCCCGGCCCTTTTCCCGCGGCTCATGGAGCCACGCGCAATCGCCGGTGGCGAGATCCTCGAGCAGGAGCCATTCGCCGGTCGCGGTGGCGAAGCGGCTCTTCGCCCAGGCGTGCAGCGGGGCGCCGGTGCGGAGCTGGGCCGCGAGCGCGGGCCAATCGAGGCAGAAGTCGGGGGAGACACAGGGATTCTGCGCGATGCGCAAATCGTTCTGCAGAAGAAACGCATTGATGGCGGACATGGCGGACAGCGGAATGGGGTTAAGCGTGACGGAAGGGGCAGCCCGGAACCGGCGCGTGCAGCAATCACGGCAGCAAAACCCAGAACGCGGAGGCGCGCGCCTCCTTCCTTGCGCTCACTGTTGAGCTTGCGGGCGGCCGTGGGCGGCC
>JAMPXH010000034.1 GCA_023701285.1 Candidatus Didemnitutus sp. | reverse complement strand
GGAACGCGTAATGTCATCGACTGCGGCGGGGCGGCGCCCCAGCTAGCGACCGGATAGGGTCACTTCATACAGTTCCACCGCTGGTCTTGGCGGCGCATACCATTCCCATGAGGGATCAATTCTCCTCTGATCATTCAGCTCGAAACTGAAGGTAATTCCCGCGTGGAACCAGCTGTCCACCGGGTTGCCGTCTTTGACGGCAGGACGAAATTTCCACTGCTTCACCGCTTCTGCCGCCGCGCGGCCGTAATCCTCATGGGAAGCCCGAACAAGATCCACTTTGGTCGTGCGGCCCTTGTGGTCGACCCAAACCTTGAGCAAGGCCCCGCCAGGCAAAAGTGCTTTGCGCAATTTTAAAGGCACCGTCGGCATCATCTGCAGAATCGGCTGCGGCATGGGGGCGGCATTCGCCTCGGCACCGAGATCATCTTCGACCGGAAAAAACAGGGGATACCTAATCACCTGCGCCACCACCTGCCCATCAACCAGCTTCTCGGGAAATTTCTTCCGCAGCAGCAGCGCCATTGCGAGTTCGCTCAACCTATTCGATTCTGTGGCGACCGTTTCGATCCGCTCCACGTTACCCGTCGCGTCAACGTGGAGGTCAAAAATCATCGCGTAGCCCCCACTTTGGTGCGCTTCGGTTTCTGCCGCCGCCTCCGTGGACTGAGCGCTACAGGCTTTGCCGTAGGCTAACAGCGCAAGCGCCACGGCAACCACGGTCCGAATGAGGTGATGTTGCATGGTTGAGCGGTGCGCAGTATCGGATTTCGCTCGCGGTTGACAAGCACGACGACGCACCCGCGCGCCTCGCGTGACCAACGGCGGCATTGACCGCCCTCGGCGCGCCGCCTTCACTGCCCGACCGCTCGTCACATCCAGTGAGGGGCGGAAATCCAACCATGTCCAACAGCTCCACCGAAAATCCGAATCTCATGGAAGCCCTCGTGTCGCTCGCGAAGCGCCGCGGCTTCATCTACCAGTCGTCCGAAATCTACGGCGGCCTCAACGGATTCTTCGACTACGGTCCGCTCGGCGTGGAGCTGAAGCGCAACATCCGCGATTGCTGGTGGCGCGACATGGTGCACCGCCGCGACGACATCGTCGGCATCGAGACCTCGATCATCATGCACCCGAAGGTCTGGGAAGCCTCCGGCCACGTCGCCGGCTTCACCGACCCGCTCGTCGATTGCAAGGTGAGCAAGCAGCGCTACCGCGCGGATCAGCTGTTTTTCGCCGCGGTCACGGTTGAAACCGAGAAACCCCTGCCCCCGTTACCTGGCCACGAAAGCTTCGCCCTAGGTCAGGCTCCTCACACGTATGGCACGACAATCGGCTACGTTTCCGCGCTCGAGAGTGAACGCACGACCGAGGAACTTCAGGAGGCCGCAGAGAAGCTAAAGCGGAAAAAGGGCGTGCAAGGAAAACTGGTCCCGGTGCAACCGCAGGAATTCACAGAAGCCTCCGAATCCCAAATTCCGCTCATACCCTCGCCCGCCACCGGCGAGCCCGGCAGCCTCACGCCGCCGCGCGCCTTCAACATGATGTTCGAGACGAACGTCGGCGCGCTCAAGGACGCCTCGTCGGTCGCCTACCTCCGCCCCGAGACCGCGCAGGGCATGTTCGTCGACTTCAAGAACGTCGTCGACACCACGCGCGTGAAGCTGCCCTTCGGCATCGCGCAAGTCGGCAAGTCGTTCCGCAACGAGATCACGCCGCGCAACTTCATCTTCCGCTCGCGCGAGTTCGAGCAGATGGAGATGGAATATTTCATTCACCCCGACGCCGACTGGTTCGCCTGCCATGAGGAGTGGCTGAAATGGTGCCAAGCCTGGCTCATCTCGATCGGCCTGCCCGAGTCGCACCTCTCGCTGCACGAGCACCCGAAGGAGAAGCTCTCGTTCTACTCGCGCCGCACGGTCGACATCATGTTCAAGTATCCGTTCGGCGTGCAGGAGCTCTGGGGCATCGCCGCGCGCTCCGACTACGACCTCCAGCAGCACCAGAAATTCTCCGGCGTGCCGCACGTGATGTTCGACGAAGCCACCAAGGCCAAGGTCGTCCCGCACGTCATCGAGCCCGCCGTCGGCACCGACCGCATCTTCCTCGCCGTGCTCGCCTCCGCCTACGCCGTCGAGGACGTGAAGGACGAGAAGGGCAACGTCGAGCAACGCACCGTGCTCCGCCTCTCCCCGCGCATCGCGCCGGTGAAGGTCGCCGTGCTCCCGCTCCTGAAAAACAAGGAAGCCCTCACGAACCGGGCCAAGGCGCTCTACGCGAAGCTCAAGCGGCGCTACGCCGTGCAATACGACGACGGCGGCGCGATCGGTAAACGCTACCGCCGGCAGGACGAAGCCGGCACGCCGTGGTGCGTGACGATCGACTTCGACACGATCGAGAAGGAAGGCGACACCTTCACCCTCCGCGAGCGCGACAGCATGAGCCAGAAGCGCATCACCGAAGCGGAGCTCTTCGCCTTGCTCGAGGAGCAGGTTTACTAAGGTCGAGCGGGGCCGGGCCGGGGGCACAAGCCTCGACCGCTCGGGTCGCCGCTTGAATTCGCCTTGTTGCAGGGCGGGGTCGCCGAACCCCGCCTTTTAGGGGGATAGCTGGGCTTACTAAGAAATCCGCGAGTAAAGCGAAGCTCCCTTCGCTTTACTTAGGTTCCCTTGTCCGCCTCCGCTTCGCGGCGGATATGCTCCAACACGCGCCTGTGGATTGTGTGCACGAGCGCATCAGACCACTGCTGCCAATAGCTGGCCGGCCAGAACCGCTGGCTATACCAAGTGGTGCCCTCGAGCCGGGTGCCGCTTCCGGTGGGCACGAGTCTAAACTCGCCATGTTCCGAACGGAAAAATCCCTCGAGATGCGGCGTGTGCAGCGCACGGTAGGGTGACCACTCGCGCATCGGATGCGGCTGCTCGACGACATCGAACGCGAGCCGCCGCGGCTCATCCCACACCGTGATCGGCTCCACGAACGGTCCCGTAGAAAACTCGCACCGTCTCACTGCGCCCACCCCTTGACCGTCGATCGAGGCGCGGATCGGATACGCGATGCCGGTGCGAAACACCGCCTCCGCCGGAGGCGGCAACTCCGAAAATGTCACGACGTGACGCCAAACCGTTTCGCACGGCGCCGCGATTTCGACTGTCGTCGTGACCGACATCAGGCGCGGTTCCGGCTGGGTCCAGCGTTCCGACGCCAGCGCCAGCGGCAAGGCCACCCAGCTCGCCGCATACATCCGCACCTGGTTGGTCGAACCCCAACGCATCAGCTGCAGAAAGTATCCGACCGTCGCACCCATCAGAACCAACGGCGTCGCCAGCGGCGCAGCCATCAGCAGGCAAATCGCTCCCTCCAACGCCAGCGCGAGGATGGCCGCCGCACTGAATGTGAGCGCGAGCAGCGCCACGCCCGCACAACTCGCCCATGTGCGCGGCTCGGGAGCGCCATGGATCACCGCCGCCATCAGGCCGAGCGTGAACGGCAGCCCGACAAACACCCCCCACCCGTAGCTCGAAAAAAATTCCGTCGCCACCCACGTTACCGGCACGGCCAGCAACACCGTCAGCAAGATCGCCACCGCCGCACTGAGCGCCCGGCTTCGCAGCGCCAATTTCCCCGCCAGCCAGCCGAGCAGTCCGTGACTTGGCTCCGATCGTGGCGTTTCGCGCGACGGCATCACGCTCAGCAGCGCGAACAGGACAATGTTGATCGCCGGCACGAAGAACAACCCCACTAGCCACAACGGCCAGCCTGCAGCTCGCAGCCGGCGCAGTGTGAGCAGCACGCCAACGCCGATGAAAGGCAGCGCCGATATCAGCAGCGCCACCGCATACCCGGGTATCGCGGCTTGATCGGGACGACCCACCGCGCTCGGCATCCAGTAAGCCAGCGCACTCCAGATATCCGGGCCGCCCAATGTCGCCACCAGCACGCGATCGAGGACAAGTTTCACGGCGAGCAGCACGATGCCCGTCACCGCGTAATCGCGGCGGGTCGTGACCCCGCGAGGGTCCAAGCGAGCCCAAAGCGTCGAGAGATGCATAGTGAAATCCTCGTTGATCTAGGTTGAATTTAATCTCGGCGCGCTCACACGAGCCGAAAAACTTTGTCGCCGAGCTGAAACAGCTTCTTTGCCGCGGTCGGCGAAAGCGCCGCGCCTTTGTCGGCCCAAGCGGAGGTCAGCTCCATGAAATCGATCAGCTCCTTCAGTCGCTTTTGCGTGTGGTCGCTGTCCATCTTGCCGCTCGCCGCAGTCTCGGCGCACTCGCGCAGCGCAAGCAGCGTCGGATCGATCTCCCGCTTTTTGCGTTCGCGCAAGATGATCAGGAACATCTCCCACACGTCCTTGAGGCTTTCGAAGTGCTCCCGGCGGTCGCCGAAGACGTGCACCACCCGGATTACGCCCCAGCCCTGCAGCTCGCGCAGGCTCACACTGACATTTGAGCGCGCAACTTCGAGCGTCTCGGAGATTTCGTCCGCCGGCAGCGCCACGGGGCTGAGCATCAGGAGCGCATGCACTTGCGCCACCGAACGGTTGATGCCCCAGCGCCAGCCCATTTCGCCCCAGTGCAGGATGAATTTTTGCGTCGCCGGTGTGAGTTTCATGTAATTTCAGTAATTTCCGAAAATGTAGACGTCAAGTCCCGACCCTGTTCCGTTTTTAGCTCGTCTCGCGGCATCGGCAGGAGAACTTTCGCGGTGATGTGCAGCTCGAGAAAGTGACGCGAGCCACGCCGCGCAGTAGCGCGGCCAGCAAAATCTAAACGGTCTAAGCCGACGGCTTCCCCGCGCGGCGCGCCTCGCTTTGGCGCATCATCTCGTCGAGATCGGCGGCGGGGCGGATTTCCCACGGGCCGAACCCGACGCCGGGGTGCTTCGAGATGAGTTCGACCGCATGGTTCAGGTCGCGCGCCTCGAGGATGAGGATACCGCCGAGATATTCCTTCGTCTCGGTGAACGGCCCGTCCGTCACCACAACGCGCCCGTTGACGGAACGAAGCGTCATGGCGGTGTGGGGCGGCTGCAGCGCATGTCCGCCGGTGAAGTGACCCTTGGCGCGCAACTCGTCGTCGTAGATGAAGCAGCGGTCCGTCGCCGCTTGCAGTTCCGTTTCGGAGAGTGCGGCGAAGACCTTGGGATCGGCAAAGCCGAGGCAGATGTATTTCATAGGGAGGAAGGATGCACGCGCCCGGGATTGGGCGACGTGACGTGAGTGAGTCGATCTGGAGGGGCGGTTTTCGACATGGGCGGGGAAATTTATCCGAGTGAGCGGCGCTGTTTTTCCAAAAACACCCGCTCGGGCTCGGATTTCGCCCGGACCGCAGCCTGCACATAGGCCGCCCGCGCATCCTCGGTGCGACCGAGCCGCCGACACAGGTCGGCCCGCGCGGCGTGCGCGAGCGAGTAATCCTGCAACTCACCGCGCACGAGGAGCGCGTCGATGAGGGCCAGTCCGGCGGCGGGGCCGCGGTGCATCGCGACGGCGACGGCGTGATTGAGCGCGATCACGGGCGAGGGTTGTAGTTCCAACAATGCCGCATAGAGCGCACAAATCTGCCGCCAATCCGTCGCGGCGGCGGTGCTCGCCTCGGCGTGAACGGCCGCGATCGCGGCTTGAAGCGTGTAAGGGCCGAAGCGCCGCGTCGCGAGCGCCCGCTCGACCAGCGTCACGCCTTCGCGGATCAGGTCTCGATTCCACCGCGCGCGATCCTGCTCCGCGAGCAACACCAGTTCGCCCTCCGGCCCGACGCGTGCCCCCTGACGCGATTCCTGAAGCAGCATGAGCGCGAGCAAACCCGCGACCTCGGGCTCCCCGGGCAACAGCTCGAACAGCACGCGCCCGAGACGAATCGCCTCGGCGGAAAGTTCCGCCCGCAGCAACGCCGGCCCCGCCGACGCCGCGTAGCCCTCGTTGAACAACAGATACACCACCGCGAGCACGGCGCCCAAGCGCTCCGGCAATTCCGCCGGCCCGGGCACCCGATAGGGGATGCGCTCGTCGCGGATGCGGGCCTTCGCGCGCACGATGCGCTGGGCGATGGTCGGAGCCGTGGTGAGGAACGCGCGGGCGATCTCCTCGGTGGTGAGGCCGCACACTTCGCGCAGCGTGAGCGCCGCGCGCGCCTCGGGCGCCAGCAGCGGGTGGCAACAGATGAAGATGAGCCCCAGCCGGTCATCGGGTAGTTCGTCGGTGTCGGTCGCGACCGGCTCCGCGCCATGCAGAGTGTCGGCCACCTGCGGTTGCGCCGCCGCGAGCCGGGCGCGCCGACGGAAAGCATCGATGGCCTTGAAGCGCGCGGTTGAGATCAGCCACGCACGCGGGTTCGCCGGGATGCCTTCCACCGGCCAACGCTGCGCGGCGGCCGTGAAGGCGTCGTGCATCGCATCCTCCGCCGTCTCGAACCCACCCAGCAGGCGGACCAGCGTTCCCAAGATGCGACCGGACTCCTCGCGATAGACGGCCGCGAGCCGGGCGTGGAATTCGTCCGCGGAAGGATCGGTCATGCGCCCCGCAGGGGAAACGCGGAACGCGCCCCTTCGCAAGGACCGAGTGGGCTCACGTCACGCCCGCGCTTGCCGCGCCCTGCACGCATCGCTTCGCTTCGTCCCTTGGAAAACCCCTGCCACTTCTCGCCTGACCGCCGGCACCGCTACTCGCTCGTGCACCGCTGGAATCCGCTCTTCGGCGACCGGTTGATCCTGTGGATCGGGCTCAATCCCTCGACGGCCGACGAAGCGCAGCTCGACCCGACGCTCACGCGCATCCGCGCCTTCTCGCAGCGCGAGAATTTCGACGGCTTCTGGATGGCCAACCTCTTCGCGCTGCGCACGCCTTACCCGAAGGAGATGATGGCCGACCTCGATCCGGTCGGCCCGGAGAACGATGCCGCGCTGCTCGACGCCGCCAACCGCTGCGAGAAAATCGTCGCCGCGTGGGGCGTGTGCGGGGAATTCCAAGCGCGCGCCGACGCCGTCGTGCGCCTCTTCGCCGGGCGCGAGTTGTGGTGCCTCGGCACGACGCAGGACGGTCACCCGCGCCACCCGCTCTACGTCGCCGCGAAACAGCCGCTCGTGCGCTGGACTCCGCCGGCCCCGGCGGACGCTGCGGCGGTCTGAGCATTGCCGCGCAGCACGGACTCATTCGCGGTTTGCGCCGGGCCCCTTCGGTGCGTTTGTTGCGAGTCATGATCCCGCCGTTCTCTCCCCGCACGAATTTCCTGCTGCGCCTCGCGCTGGCGCTCGGTTCCGGATTGTTGATCGCCGCGTTGCTGTGAAGCGGCACCGCTACCTGCTCGATCCCGTCTGCGTGCTGGCGATCGCGGCGTATCTGCTGGGCCGTTTCGGTCTGCGCGAATGGGTGCCGGCGGGATTCTGGCACGACCAGTTCACGGATCTGTGGCTGATCCCGGCGGCGCTGCCGCTCCTGCTTGGCGTGCAACGGATCGCGGGATTGCGCCCGCATGATGCCCCGCCCACCTGGCGGGAAATCGGTCTGCATCTGGCGGTCTGGTCCGTAGCGGCGGAGTGGCTCGCGCCGCACTTCTTCGCGCACTGCACCGGAGACTGGCGCGACGTGGCGGCCTATGCGGCCGGCGCGGCGCTCGCGGGCGGATGGTGGAATCTCGCGTGAGCTTCGACTCCCTCGCTCCTTGGTATGCCGGCTTGGAGCGGGTGCTGGCCGGACCGTTGTTGCAGCGGGCGCGCACCCATTGGGCCGGGCAACTGGCGGGACGCCGGCGGTTGCTCGTCGCGGGCGTGGGACACGGCCCCGGACTCGTGGCGTTGCTCCGGCAATATCCGGCCCTGACCGCCGTGGCCGTCGATGCGAGCGGACGCATGCTGGAGGCGGCGCGGGCACGGGCCGGGCGCGCCGGCATCGCGCCGGGCCGGCTGGAATTCGTGCACGCCCCGCTGGCGGAATGGAATGCACCGGCCGGGGAGTTCGACGCCGTGGCGACGCACTTTTTCCTCGATTGCTTCCCGGCGGACGAACTGCGCGCGGTAGTCGCACACCTGGCGCGGGCCGCGGCACGGGATGCGGATTGGCTGGTGACGGATTTCAGCGTGCCGGCGACGGGCTGGCGGCGCCAGCGGGCGCGGGCGGTGCATGCGCTGATGTATGCTTTTTTCCGCCCGGCCACCGGATTGCGCGCCCGCCACGTGGTGCCGCCGGATGCGTTCTTGGCGGCCGCGGGTTTCCGGTGCCGCGGCCGCCGGCGGTGGAATCACGGCCTGGTGCAGGCGGATTGGTGGCGGCGAAGCGCGCAGGAGGCGCCGCCGTCCGTCGTTGCCGGGCAAGCCTGAACGCTCCCCCCGCCGGATGCGCGCGCAGGCGAAGGCCTGCTGGCGGGAGCACCCCGTGACTCAGCGCCTGCTTGCCGCCGCGGCTGCGCTGCGCCTCTGTCTTGCCCAATGGATGCCTACGCCGCCGCCCGCGCGCTCATCGACGCGGCCCACACCGCCGATCCCAAGACGACCGCCGATGGGCGCGCCGCGGAGCTCGTCTATGCCGAGCGCATGGAGGCGTGGGTCGCACGCGTGGTGCCCGGGGCGTCCCCGCTGCTGCGTCTCGCCGCGCGTTGCCAGCACCTCGAGCGCTGGCAGGTGCCGCGCGCGACGTTCCCCGAGGGCAAGGCCGGCTACCTCAAGTGGCGCCAATCGCTCTACGTGCGCCAGGCCGCCCGCGCGCAGGAGTTGCTCCTCGCCGCTGGCGTCGCGGCGTCCGAGGCCGACGAGGTGCGCACCTGGGTTTCCAAGACCGCGCTGAAGACCAACCCCGGCACGCAGGCGCTCGAGGACGCCGCGTGCCTCGTGTTCCTCGAGAACGAGATCGCGGACTTCGCGGCGCAACACGCCGACTACCCGCGCGAGAAGTTCGTCGAGATCCTGCGCAAGACGTGGAAGAAAATGAGCCCGCGCGCGCACGAGCTGGCCCTGGCGTTGCCGCTGTCGCCAGGGATCGCCGCGCTCGTGCACGAGGCGCTGGCGTGAGCGGCGGGCCGCGGCACGCTCAATCGTCGTCTTGCGCGGCGGAGTGCGCGGAGCGGTCGACTTCGATCTCGATCGCGCGCAGGCCCGAGCGGTCGGCGCGGTAGCCGGGCCGCGGCGTGAAGCCGCGCACGGTGAGCGTGGCCGAGCGCAGTTCGTCGACGAAGAACGTCCGCCACCCGGTGGGCGGATCGGATTTGCTGCCGCCCTCGATCTGCCAGGCCAGCAGCGCGCGGTGTCCGCCGGCGGTCATGCCGAGCGCATGCGGTTCGACGAGGCGGGTGAAGCCGCGGTAACTCAGCCGGATCACCCGCTGCCGCCGGATGCCTTCGCGCAGGATCTCGTTGAGTTGCGCCCCGGTCGCCGCGGCCCGCGCCGACGCCGGGAGGAGCACGGCCAACCAAGCTCCCAGCAGGCCGATGAAGCGGCGGCGATTCACCGGGCCACACTGCCGGATGAGCGCGGCGCAGGCAAGTGACTAACTTCCCCCCGCGGGGCGCGCCGGCAGATCGGGACGCGTGTGTCCGCTCAGGGAATCCCCGAGCGGCAGTCCGAGCCGGATGATTTCCTGCACGACGAGGGCCGCGACGCGATCGGCGCCGTAGGCGGAGTAGTGCGTGTTGTCGCGCCAGCCTTCGGTTTTGCGCGCGTAGAGCCCGGGCTCGATCCACAGGTGCAACCGCTTGGAGCCCTCGAGGCCATGGGCCTCCTCGAGCGCGCGGGTGAGCGCGAAGAGTTCCAACAGCGGCACGCCTTCGCTCGCGGCGACTTCGCGCGTGACGACGAGGTAATCGCCGTGCGTGTCGCGGATGCGTCCGCTCTCGCGATCCCAGGCGCGGCGCGCGACGGAGGTGGCGAGGATCGGGTGGGCGCCGGCGGCACGGATCTCGGCGATGAACCGGCGGAGGTTGCGCTCATAGTCGCCGCGCGGCTCGGCGTAGCGCGCGGGGTCGTCCTTTTTCCCGTCGTTGTGGCCGAACTGGAGGATCACCCAGTCGCCGGGCTGCAGCGCCGCACGGAGTTTTTCCCAGTGTCCGAGGTCGCGGAACGACTTCGTGCTGCGCCCGTTGGCCGCGTGATTCACGACCGTCGCGGGGTCGGCGAAATGGCGCGGCAGCATCTCGCCCCAGCCGTATTCCGGGTTGGGCGTCTGGCGCTCCTTCGTCGCCATCGTGGAATCGCCCGCGAGGTGCAGGCGCGGTGCGGCGGCCAGCGGGACACTGACAGCCAACAGCAGCAGAACAACCGGGAGCTGGCGGAACGAGCGGAAATTCATGCGCGCGAGTGTGCGCGCACCGGCTGCTCACGCCAAACCGGAAAGCCGGCGGCAGTGGCGGGCCATCCGTTGCGCCCGGGTCGCACCTACGCCTGTTTCGCCGCCTCGGCCTCGACGGCTTTCTGGCAGACGGGCTCCATCGCCGTGGCGACCTTGCCGATCGTGCGCGCGAATTCCCGCGCCTCCTTCTCGTTGAGGTGGGCGGCGAAATACTTCGCGATGCCCGCACGGTAGACCGGCCAGATTTTGCGCAGCATCTCCACGCCCTGCTCCGTGAGCACCGCGTGCTGCACGCGGCCGTCCTTCGGGCAGGATTTGCGCTCGATCAGCTTCTCCTTCTCCAGCTTGTCCACGAGGCGCGTGAGGCCGCTGCGGCTGAGCAGCGCGCTGCGCGCCAGCTCGCTCATGCGCAGGTGCCGGCCCGGGGCGAGGTAGAGTTCGTAGAGCGCATCATACCAGCTCAGCGAGGGCAGCCCCGCGGCCTGCAAATCGGCCTCGATCGCCGCGAAGATGCGCCAGAAGGAGACGTAGTAGCGCCGCCAGGCTTCGAGGTGCGTTTCGGGCAGGTTCGGCTTCATGGGAAACACCATGACGCTTTTAGTTGCGCCTGCAACTTTTCCCGGCGGCCAGCCCGCGGCGGCGGGGCCCGGCTTGCACCGGCGGGGCTTTCGCGTTTGCTGGGGCCATGCGCCGCCTCCTCGTCGTTCCCCTGCTCTCCCTGCTGCTGGCCGGTTGCGCCGGCACCTATTACAGCGCGATGGAAAAGATCGGCATCCCGAAGCGGCAGATCCTCGTCGACCGGGTCGAGGCCGCGCGCGGCTCGCAGGAGAAGGCCAAGGAGACCTTCGCCAGCGCGCTCGAGCAATTCCTCTCCGTCGCCAAGGTCGCGCCGCCCGAGCTGAAGGCGACCTACGACCGGCTGAACGACGAGTTCAAGAGCTGCGAATCCCGCGCCAAGGACGTGCGCGACCGCATCGCGGCGATCGACAGCGTCGCGCGCGCGCTGTTCGAGGAGTGGACCGTCGAGCTCGCCCAGTATTCCAACCCCTCGCTGCGCGCGCAGAGCGAGCGCCAGCTCTCCGCCACCAAACGCCGCTACGCAGAGCTCATGCGCCTGATGGAGAACGCCGCGGCGCGCATGGACCCCGTGCTCGCCACCTTCCGCGACCAGGTCCTCTTCTTGAAACACAACCTCAACGCCCAGGCCATCGCCTCGCTCGACTCCACCTCGCGCGACCTGCAGCAGGACATCACGCGCCTGATCGCCGACATGGACCGCTCGATCCGCGAGGCCGACGCCTTCATCGCCACGATGCAGCAGGCACCGGCGAACTGAGCGCGCTTCGCCCGCGCGCCTGCGCCCCTCGCGGGCGTCACGGCACCTTGGCGAAGGGCAGCTGGCGCACGAGGTCCTCCTTGGCGCCGTAGTAGCCGTAATCGGTCGCGATCCAGTAGAGCTTGGCGGCGAGCACGTAGTTTTCCTTCGTGCCGATGCCGTGCTTGTAGCAGTGCGCGAGGTTCATCGCCGCCGGCTTCGAGCCCGCTTCCGCCGCCATCCGGGCATAGTGGAACGCCTTGGCCGGATCCTTCGGGATCTTCCCCGCATCGGCGGTGCCCCAGTAATAAAAGTAACCGAGCCGCGAGGCCGCGCGGACATTACCCGCATCGGCCAGCGCGGTCATCTCCTGCAGCCCGCCCGCCAGATCCTGCGGCCCGGCCAGGCCGCGCACCCGCATGTAGGCGAGGAAGAACCGCGCCTCGTCGTTGCCGTGAGCCAGCGCCCGCTCGAAATGCCGTTTCGCCGCCTCGACGTCGCGCCGGCTGAAGTCGCCGCCCCGCAGCTTCGCCACGCCCAGCTCCACCTGCGCGCGCGGCTCGTCCTGACCCTCCTTCTCCAGGAAGGCGAGATGCCGCCGGACGACCGAGGGCACGATGAACCCGCCCTCGTTGGCGAAGCGCACCTTGGCGAGCGCGTGCAACAGCGCCGCGCGCGGCACCTTTTTCTCCGCCAGCTCCTGCAATTTCTTCCAACCGAGCCCGTCGTTCTCGAGCGCGAGCAGGTAGTAATATTCCAGTGCGACACCCGGCATCGGCACGCCGAAGCGACTGTCCCGCTCGAAGGATTCGGCCACCTCCACCAACCCGATCGCCGATCCGAGCGCGGCCGCGCGCCGCACCTCCGCGTAGCCGAGTTGGGCATCGGGCAAACCGTGCTGCCCGCGGATACGATAGGAGCCCCGGCGCGCCAGCGCCCGCGGCAACCCGCGCTCCACCGCGAGATCGAGCAGCTTCACGCCAGCCGCCTCGTCGCGCGCCAGCCCGGCTTGCCCGTAGAGCCGGGCACGCGCGAGCACATCCGCCGCCACGGCGCTGCCCTCCTCGATCGCCTCCAGCAGCACGCGTTCGCACTCCGCGGGCGGGATCAGCGCATTCACGCCCCACGCCGCCGGCCACAGGCTCACCCACGCCACATAGGCCTTCACCTCGGGCGCGCGATCTTTTTCCCACGCGGCGCGCAGGAACTTCTCCGCGGCGACCGCCCCCTTGTCCTGCAACACCAGCCGGAAGCGGATGCCAAAGAGATCTTCGCGCAGGATGACCGGCGGCGCATCGGGCCAACGGTAAATTTGGGTCGCCTCGCCGAAGACGGCGCCAGCGAACGACACACCCCACAGGACACAGCACAGCAACAGACGTTTCATGGCAGCAAGCGCCGGACGGCCCCTCCCGGCGTTTTTCCATCCTCCCGCTTCCACTCCAGCCGGGCAACGCCAATCCCACGCCGTGTGTGTGTCGACAGCCGTGCGCGCGCGCCCGTCGTCGCTGCCGGATGGACACGCGCGCCACAGGCCTCACCCTCGCGGCATGACCTCCGTCCCGCAGCTCCGCCGCGCCACACCCGCCGATTCCGCCGCCGCGTTCGCACTCGTTCGCTCCGTGCTCGCGGAATACGGCCTCGGCATCGACCCCATCGCGACCGACGCCGATCTCGCCGACCTGGAGGCTCATTACTTCACGCGCGGCGGAGATTTCGTTGTGTTGGTCGACGATTCCGACCGCCTCGTCGGAACCTGCGGGCTCTTCCCGCTCGACGCTGGCGTGGTGGAACTCCGCAAGATGTATCTCCTCCCCCCGCTGCGCGGCCAAGGTCAGGGCCGCCGCCTTCTCGACTGGGCGCTCACCCGCGCCCGCGAACTCGGTTTCCGGCGCATCACGCTCGAGACCGCCGCCGTGCTGAAGGAGGCCGTCGCCCTCTACGAGCGCAACGGCTTCCGTCCCGATTGCTCCAGCCTCCACTCCTGCCGCTGCGACACCGGCTACGCGCGCGATCTCTGAAACCATTTCCCGCCATGCACCGCATCACCCTCGCCGAAAAACTCGCCCTGATCTCCACGCACTGGGACCCGAAGATCGTCGCGGAGTTGAACGGCCAGCACGTGAAGCTTGCGAAGATCCGGGGCGAATTCGTGTGGCACAGCCACGCGCACGAGGACGAACTGTTCCTCGTCGTGCGCGGCACGTTCGACATGCACTACCGCGACCGCACCGTGACGCTGCGCGAAGGCGATCTGGTCGTCGTGCCCCGCGGCGTCGAGCACCGCCCGGTGGCCGCGGAGGAGTGCAGCATCTTGCTCTTCGAGCCCGCGAGCACCGTGAACACCGGCACCGCCGGCGGCACCCGCACCGTCGCGCAGCCGGGCTGGATCTGAGCGCGCCTACTCCGCCCGCAGCAGCGTGAGCGGGTCGATCTTGGCGGCGCGGCGGGCGGGGAGCAGGCCGCCCAAGGCGGCGGCGAGCAGGCCGGCAAGCGCGGCCAGCGCGATGGCCAGTCCGTCGGCTTGCAGCCCGGTCATCATCCACGAGCCGAGCACGCGCGGCAGCAACGCCGCGAGCCCGGCCCCGAGCGCCGCACCGCCGGCGCCCAGCCACACCGCCTCGCGGAGGATGCCGCGCCAGATGCGCTCCGGCTCCGCACCGATGGCGAGCCGCACCGCGATCTCGCGGGAACGGCTGGCCACCAGATAACCGAGCGCACCCACGACACCGATCACGGCGAGCAGGGTCGCGAGCACACCGAAGCCCGCAGTGAGGCGGACGGTCGCGAGGTCGTTGCGCAGCCAGCGGCGCGCACGTTCCTCCAAAGTCATCCACCGCGTGAACATGATGCCGGGCTCCGCCGCGGAGATTTTCCGCTGCACGGCTTCGCGCCCGGATGCGGCATCGCCGTCCAGGCGCACGACCAGACATCCCGGACGCGCGAGCCACTGGTCGAGAGCAGTGTAGAACATCGGCGGCGGCTCCTCGCGCACGCCGTTCACCCGGGCGTCGGCCACGATGCCCACGATCTCGCGATCCTCCTCGTCCGCGTTCTCGCCGAAACCGAGGCGCCGGCCGATCGGGTCCGCGTCGCCGAAGACCTGGCGGGCCAGACGCTCGCTGATCACTGCGACGCGCGGGGATTGCGCGGTGTCCTGCTCCACGATGCCCCGTCCGCGCAGGATCGGCATGCCCATGGCCGCGAAATAGCCGGCATCGATGCTCTCGTGCTGGATGTTCTGCTTCGGCTGGTTCACCCCGTCGCCGCGGAAATACAACCCACTGGCAGAGCGGCTGCCGCTGAGCACGCCGCTGGCGGCAAAGCCCGTCGCGCGCACGCCGGGCAGTTCCGCCGCCGCGGCGCGCAGGTGTCCGAGCACCGCGGCCTGCCGCTCCGGCGGGATGCCCGCGGCGCGCAGATCGAAGAATGCCTGCACGACGGACTCGCGCGCGTAACCCGGATGCGTCGCGAGCACGCGCCGCAGATCGAGCGCCAAGGCGCCGGCGATGGAGATCAGCAGCACGGAGAGGGCGAGTTGGGCGGCGATCAACGCCCGGCCGAGCCGCAGCGTGCCGCCCGCGCCGAGCGCGCGCTGTTGCAGGATGGCTTGCGGCGAGACCCGCGCCGCCAGCCACGCCGGGGCGAGGCCGAGCGCGACGCCGAGCACCACCGCGAGCAACGCCAGCGCGCCGAGCAGAGTCCAGTCCAAGCCCGGCAAATCCCCGGCCGCTCCCGGCACGAGCCAGGTGGCGAGCACCGGCGACAACCACAGGCCGATGAACGCACCGCCGGCCGCGCCCGCGAGCGCGAGCAGGAGGCCCTCCATCAACGCCCCGCGGGCCAGGCGCCAGCGGCCGGCGCCGAGCGCAAGCCGCACGCCGAGTTCGCGGCCGCGGCCGAGCATGCGCAAGAGGAGGAGCGTCGCGGAATTGGCCGCGGTGACGAGGATGACTGCAGCCACCAGCAGGGTGAGCGTGAGGCCGATGCGGCGAAACTCCGTGCGCGTGCTCGAATGGCCCTGCGGGCTCTCGCTCCAACGCGGCACGCGATCGCGAAAGATGTTCCGGGTGGCCGGATCGGTGACGATGGCGAAGATCGCATCGAGCTGCGGCTGCCACGTCGCAGCCAGCGCCTGCGCGAGCGCGGTGGCGTCGCCGGTGGAGCGCGCCATGGCGGAGAGCCACATGACGTTGTCGAGCCGCACCCATTCCGCGAGCGCGATGGGGCCGCCGGAAACGGTCCAGGCAGATGGACTCAGTTGCAACGGTGCGTGCATCGCGAGCGGGAGCCACAGGTCGGGGCTGTCGCCCAAGCTCACGCCCGTGAAGGCGGGCGGCGCGATGCCGATGATGGTCACGTCCTGCCCGTTCAGGCGCACGCTGCGGCCCACGGCTTCGGGGTCGGAGCCGAGTTTCTGGCGCCAGAAGGCGTGCGTCGCGACGGCCACCGCACGCGGCACGCCGGAGTCGTCATCGGCCGGCCCCAGCAGGTGGCCGTAGGCCGGCGCTACGCCGAGGGCGCCGAAGAAATTGCCGCTCACAAACTGGACGGAGCCGGGCTGCGCGGGGGTGTCGGCGAGGCGGAGCGCCACGCGGGCGTTGGACGAGTAACCGAAGACGCGGCCGCGGAGCGCAGGATCGGCTTCGAGGCGGCGCAGCGCCGGGGCGCTGATTTGGAACGGCTCCGCATCGGGCGCCAGCACCAGACGCAGTTCGTGCGGGCGCGGCACGGGCAAGGGCTCGAGCAGCACGCCGCGCACGAGCGTGAAGACCGCGGTCGTGGCGCCGAGGCCGAGCGCCAGCACGGCGACGAGGGCGGCGGTGAAACCGGGCCGGCGGGCGAGGCTGCGCAGGGCCTGGCGGACGTCCTGCACCCAGGATTCGAGCCGCGGCCAGCCGAGCGAGTCCTCGGACTCCTCGCGCGTGGCGAGCACGTTGCCGAAGGCGAGGTGCGCGCGGCGGCGCGCCTCGGTGCGGTCGAGCCCGCGGGCGACCTGCTCCTCGGTGAGCAGGTCGAGGTGGTGGCGCATTTCCTCCTCCAAGCGGGCGAGCCGGGCGCGGCGGCCGAGGAGGTGCTTGAGCTTGGTCCAGAATTTCATCGCGTGGAGGGAGAAGGGCGGCGGGCTCAGGAATCGGCGGCGAGCACGGCGTTGACGAGCGCGGTGACGCGCTGCCAGTTGGCGACCTCTTCCTTGAGCTGCCGGCGGCCGGCGGGCGTGAGGGTGTAGAAGCGGGCGCGGCGGTTGTTCTCGCTGAGGCCCCACTCCGAGCCGATCCAGCCTTGTTGCTCGAGCCGCACGAGCGCGGGGTAGATCGTGCCTTGGTTGAGCAGCACGGAGTCGCCCGAGACCTGCTCGATGCGACGGGCGATGCCGAAGCCGTGCAGCGGGCCGAGCGCGGCCAGCGTCTTGAGGACCAGCAGATCGAGGGTGCCTTGGAGAAGTTCGGTGCGGTCGGGCTCGCTCATGTTGGCTTTCAACAGAAGCTCCTGTTGAAAGTCAACAGGACGGACGGGGTCGCCGGCCTGGCCAACCGGCCAAGGCGGGGCTTTCCGGGGTTGCGGGACGGGCGGTTCGGGGGTTTATTGGCGGTCGAAATATCTCCTTCCCGTGAAGACCAAATTCCTCTCCTGCTCGCTCGTCGTCCTCACCCTCGGTCTCGTTTCCGGCTGCGCCACGCGGCCTGCCGAAGCGCGGGGCACCAATCCTTCCCATCCGGGACCGGCGGTGGGCCACGCGGTGGGCACGGCGGTTGGCGCGGTGACGGGCACCGTGGTGGGCGCGGTCGCCGGAGGCGCCGAGGGCGCGTCCGATGCGATGAAGGCGCCCTTCAACAACGAGCGTCGCGTCGTGCGGCGCTGGCGCACGGAGACCACGCCGGATGGTCGCACCATCCAGGTGCCTTACGAAGTCGAGGTCGACGCGCAGGGTCGCGTGATCGAGCCGGCGAAGAATTGATCCTCGGCGTCCCTGGCTTCTGGACTTGGTGGCGGGCGGGCTTGTCCTGACGACGCCTTCTACGGCCATGGTGCGCGCATTCGTCGCCGTCGGGACGGCGGCGACCACCTGCGAAGTCGGATACGGTCCAGGGAGATGAGGCGGGGTTCGGCGACCCCGCCCTACAAGCTCAAGCGCGAACGGGCGCGTGGGCGGAGACGGGAACCCAGGGCGGGTGGGGACAACCGCCCCCACCGGACGGGGGCGATTTGACGGAAACGCGCGAGGTCGGCGTTGAAGCGGCGCGAGCGAGCTCGCTGTCTACTTGCGCCGGAGACGCGGCCGCGGGGTGTGGCGCGCCCAAGGTCGCTGCGGACGGACAAAAAAACGGCGCACCTTGCGGGTGCGCCGTGGAAGTTGAACAAGAGTATCGGGCTTACCAGCCGACGCCGGGTTTCTTCGTCTGCTTGGCGATCTGGCGCTCTTCCTCCCAGACGGTGAGGCCGTTCTTCACGTCGACGAGCGACATCTGGAAGGCGTAGGTGTTCTGGGTCATGCGGCCGTCGCGGTCGGTCTGCTGGATGAGCTTCGCGTAGAGCGTGTAGTCGGGCACGAGGGTCTTCTGCTTCTTGCCGGTCTGCATCTCCTCGAGTTCGGCGGCCTCGCTGGCGACGACGGCGCGCTCGCCGAGGCCGAGCGTGTTGCTGATGGCGACCTTGCCCGTCTGGGTGAGGGCGACGCGGATCTTTTTGATCAGCATGTCGGTGTCGACCATGAGCTGCGTGTTGTTGATCACGCGGTCGACGGCCATGATGGCGGGCTGGCGCGGGGCGCGCTCAAGGGCGCCGGAGCTGATGAGCGAGGCGGTGAGCTGGTCGGCGGCGTTGGACCAGTCCTGCGAGTTGATGGAGGCGGTGTTGATGACGTCGGGCCCGCGGGCGTCGACGGTGCGCGTCTCCGAGGTGGTGACGCAGCCGGTGAGGAGGAGCGCCGTCGAGAGGACGGAGGCGCCGAAGAGTTTATGGGCGTGCTGTTTCATGAAGGGTGCGGGTTATTCGCGGAATTTGAGCCGGAAGTCGACGGCGCGGGGGTTGATGGAGACCGTGGAGATGGTGAGGGTCTCGCGGCCTTGGAAGAGCTGTGATTTCCAGACTTCGTTGGGGGAATCGATGGCCATGCCGTCGACGTCGATCCACTCGAACTTGTAGTTCAGGCGGCGCTGGCTGTTCTTCAGGTTCTCCACGGTGGCTTGGATCTTCAGCAGGTTGCCGGAGACGGTGGCCTGGTTGAGGGAGACGACGCGGAAGGTGCCGGCGAGGGTGTTGTCGGTGATGACGCGCTTGTCGTTGACGTAGTTGGGCGCGGCTTGGGACTCGGCGCGTTCATACGTGTTGACGTTGGAGGCGCAGCCGGTGGCCAGCAGGGCACCCGCGATCAGGAGCGCGGCGGCGGTGAGACGGAGGGTTGTTTTCATTTGAGCGCGAACTGGGAGACGAACAGCGGGCTGCTGCTCGAGCTGGATTTGACGTAAACCACATTCACGGAGCCGTCGACAAGCTTGACGGTCTTTTGTTCGGTGCCGGCGGAGATCGTCAGCTCGCGGCTGGCGGGGGTGGCGACGCGGGCGTATTGGAACTCCTTGGGGAGGGAGGTCCAGGTGCGGGTGTCGGCGATGTTGGTGGCGGCGTTGATGCCGCTCATGATGACGCTGGCGGCGAGGCCGGCCCACATGCCGCCGCGGTCCTCGGCGGCCTTCTGGACGGCGGCCTGGACGATGGCCTTGGTGGCGGTGGTGATGAGGGTCTTGGTGACGACGGTGGGCCACTCGTTCTTGAAGTCGTTGGCGATGACGCTGTCCATGCTCGCGACGATGGCGGTGTTCACCGTTTGGTCGCCGGCGGTGACGCTGAGGGCGGGGACATAATCCTGGTTGAACACGAGCTTGGGGAACGAGGCGCCGACGTAGGCGAGGCGGCTGGTGACGAGGAAGGTCGGGATGTCGACGCGGACCTGGTCGCGCGAGGGAGCGGTGCCGGTCTCGAAGATGACGTAGGTGACGCCCTCGGGGCTCTTGCCTTCGGCGGCGGCGGCCGCGGCGGCGAGATCGGCCTGGAGGAAGGCGTTGTCCGGGACCATGGAGGCGACGCGCTCGAAGGACTTGCGGCCGCGCTCCCAGTCGTCGCCGACTTCGCCGAGGGTGGTGAAGAAGAGGCCGTCGAGGAACACGGCGAAGGGGTTCACGTAATCGCCGTAGGGCTTCATCGGCGCGATGGAGGCGTCGAGGGCGGCTTGGAGGGCGGGGCCGGTCTTGGGGTCGTCGACGGCGCGGTTGGCGTCGTAGGCGGCGGACTTGCCCTGCTCGTCCTTGAGTTCGCCGCGGGCAGCGGCGGCCGCTTCCTCGCTGGCCTTGGCGATGCGTTTCTCGTTCTCGGTGACGGCGTCGCGCTGGCGTTGGAGGGAGCGGTTGAGTTCGACGCGGGCCTTGTCCTTGTCGCGGAGGCTGAGGTAGTTGAGCGCCTTGTAGGTGTTCATCATCACCTTGTCGTAGGCGCGGCCGCGGTAGGGGAGCGAAGCCTGGTTGGTGAGGGCGGCTCCGAGCTCGGCGCCGACCTTGGTCTTGGCCTGTTCCTCCCATGCGTTGACCTTTTCCTCGGCGAGGTCGAAGGCGGCGTTGGATCGGCGGGCATACTCGGCGCTGACTTCCTCGGCCGTGGGCAGGGGCGGAGGCGGCGGGGCGACCTCACCGGCCTTCACGGGCGGAGCGGGGGGAACGATGCTGGGAACAAGGGAGGGATCGGCGAGCGCGGCGGTGCGGAGGGTGGTGCCGTGTTCGAGGCGGTAGATGAGCTCGTCCTTGGAGCCGGCGCTCTTGGCGGCCTTCTGCTCGATCTGCGGGATGGCGGCCATGAGGCCGCCGGCGCCACCGCGGGTGGCTTGGGTGAAGGCCTGGGTGTCTTGCTGGTAAGTGGCGCAGCCGGAGGCCAGGAGCAGGAGCGCGAGGAGACCCGCGGCCTGTCCGAGGCGGCGGGCGGCGGAGAGTTCAGTGCGGTGGTTCATGCAGGGGTATGATGTGTGTGTGTGCGGTGTGCGGGTGACAGAAATGGCGGGCGGTGGAAGCGGCTCAGTTGGCGGTGTCTTCGTCCCCGCCGACGCGGCGGACGATGGCGTTGCGGTCGATGCCGTTGTCCTCGAGGATCTCGGCTTGGGAGTTCTGCGGCGTGACGCGGGTGACCTTGACCTTGCCGACGAGGACTTCCTCGCGGGTCTTCTCTCCGGTGTCGGGGTCGACGAGTTCCTCGCCGAGAGCGTAAACTTCCCACATCTGACCGACGGCGATGCCGGACTGATCGTTGCGGTTGATGGTGACGATGCGGTCGCGTTTGCCGATGACGCGGGCGGGGTAGATGACGTCGGTGGTGCGGCCGGCGATCTTCTGGGCGAGCTCGCGGACGGCCATCATCATGAGTTCATCGGAGGCTTCGCCGACGCGCTGGGTGGTGTTCTCGGAGCGGTTCTCGGAGTCGCGCTGGGTGACGGTGAAGTTGGCGCTGGCGATGGAGCGTTGGGTGGCGACCTCGGTGATCTTGGCGACGGCGGAGATCTCGATGGCGCGGGCCATGATGGTCTTGCCGAGGGAGGCGAGCTTGCGGGTCTCGGTGCGGTCGTTGAAGCCGTCGACGCGGATGGTGAGGAGGTAGTCGGCGCCGTTGAAGGAGAAGGCCTGGCCGGAGGCGGCGGCCTCGGTGGCGAGGGCGTCGGCATCGGCGCGCTCAAGCATCTCGAAGCGGCGGGTGTTGAGGAGGCGGTCGTGCACCTGCGCGTCGAGGCCCTGGAGGATGGAGTCGAGCGAGAGGGTGACGCCCTGCGCGGACATGCGCTGGGCGACGGCGGGGTTGGCGGTGATCTTCGTCACGGCGAGCTTCTTCTTGCCCGGGGCGGAGTCCTGGGCGGTCGCGGCGGGGGCGACGAGGAGCGTGGCGGCGAGAAGCGCGAGGAAAAGGCGTCCAAGTTTCATGGTGAAAAACAGGGTTGAGGGTGGTGGGCGCTCAGAGGCCGAAGATGGAGCGGTTGATGATCGTGGGGGCGTCGGTGGTGTTCACCTTGAAGCCGCTTTGTTCGAGCATCTTGGCTTCGCCTTCGAGGCGCTTGACCTCGGCGTCGGTGAGTTTGGCGCCGTTCTTGAGGTCGTTCATGAAGGCGGTGGCGTCCTTCCAGCGGGCGTAGGCGGCTTCGCTCATCTCGAGGGTGACGGCGAGTTTCTGGCCGTTCATGAAGTTGACGGTGCGCTCCCAGGGTTTGAAGCCTTCGCGGACGACGCGGAGTTTGCTCAGGCCGGGCTTGACGGTGAGCTTGCCGGGGGCGGTGCCGACGGCAATGCCGTCGACCTCGACGGTGGCGGAAAGGGCGGAGACCTTGAATTTGCTCTCGGAGATGCTGAGGGTGTTCTCGGGTCCGATGCGCACATCGGGCACATAGAGGTCGGCGACCTCGGTGCTGAGCTCGATGGTGACGAGCGAGGCGGCGGCGGCCGGGGCGGTGATGCGGCCGCGGGCGATGGCGCGCTGGAGGCTGGTGGCGACCTTGCCGGCGGCTTCCTCGAGGAGGCTGTTGACAACGCCCGAGAGGCCGGTCGTGGACTCGCTGGTCTGTTGCACGGACTTGGTGACGCTGACGGTGTCGGAGGCGAGGCTGGCGCCGGACTGGCCGTCGAGGATCTTGTAAGTGACGCGGGCGACGCGGTCCTCGGTGGTGCTCTTGACGCCATAGGCGTTGAGGTCGCGCTTGTTGGAGTCGAAGCCCGTGAGGGTGACCTGCATGAGGTAATCGGCTCCGAGCGTCTGCGCGAGGCGCACGGCGGAGGTGGCCTGGGCCATCTCGACGTCGAGTTTGGCCTTCTGGGCCTGCGGCTCCATGTTGCCGACGGCGTTCATCATCGTCTCGGCGCTGATGACTTGGACGCCGAGGTTGGTCACCTTGCCGGTGATGTAATCCTCGAGGGCGCCGAGTTCGGCATCCCCGACGGTGCCGGCGCGGTTGGCGGTGACGATGGCGACCTTGTAAGTCTTCTCGGCCGGAGCCGGGGTCTGGGCGGAGAGGGAGGAAGCGAGGCAGAGGGCGCTCACCGTGAGGGCCCGGAGGAGGGCGGGAATTATTCTTTGCATGGCGGAGGTGGCTCAGGTCGCCCGGGTTAATGAAGTCATGCCCCACCCGGGCTTGCGTGGGGTTATGGGGCGGGAGTTTGGATGCCGCGCTTGTGGAAGCAAGAGCACATCAGGCATCTGCGCAGACATGCGTAGGGAATTCCCTGAAATTGCCGCGCCGACCCAGAGGAGGGATTCGCCGCCACCCGCAGCTTTTTTATGACGCTGGCTGCCGGCCGCGGCCACGGTCCGCCGCGGCGCGCTGGATGAATCGCTGCATCTTGCGGGCCCGCGCCCGGAGGGCCGGCGTGCCGCCCGCGGTCGTGAGGCGGAGGACGAGGGCGTCGACGGTTTTTCTCTCCCGGGAAAACCCCGCCGTCCGGCTCAGGTGCACGAGGCATTCGAGTGCGAGGGCGCGGACGATGCTGCTCCGGTCGGCCAGGTAGCCATGCACGGTGGCGAGGGCGCGGCGCCGCTCCGCGGGGGTGAGACCGCCCAGCCGCGGCAAGATCTGGCAAAGGTGCGCGCGCACGACCCAGTCGTCGATCGCCACCACCTGCGTGAGCAATTCGTCCTTATACGGCTGGATCAGGTCGGGGCGGGCGGCGGCGACCTTTTCCAAGGCATCGGCGGCGCGGCCGCGGATCACCGTGTCGTCCTCGGCCAAGCCGTCGAAGAGCCGGTCGATCCACGCGGGTTGCGCCAGGACCTGCGCCGCGACCTCCGCCGAGCGACCGAGGGTGCGGCGGTCGCCGCCGGCGAGTTGTTCGAGCAGGTCGGGCATGGTGGGAGCCGGCCGTTTTCGCCCGGCGCTCAACCCTTCACCGCGCCGGCAGTGACGCCCTTCACGATGTGCCGCTGGAGCAGCACGAACACGATCAACAGCGGCAACGCAACGAGCACGATGCCGGCGAAGAGCGAACCGTAATCGCTGCGGTATTGCGCCGTGATGGCGAGGTTGGCCAAGCCGAGCGGCAACGTGCGCGCACTGCCGGTGACATCGCCGCTCGTGAGCATGAAGGCGAAAAAATACTCCTTCCACACGCCGATGAACTGGAAGATCGCCACCGTCACCAGCCCCGGCCGCGCCAGCGGCAGCATCACGCGCCAGAAAGCCGTCCACTCGTCCGCCCCGTCGATCACCGCCGCCTCGTGCAGCGTGCGCGGCAGCGCGCGGAAGAACCCGGCGAGGATGAAGATCGCGAACGGCAGCCCGTTGGCCGTGTAGACCAGCACGAGCCCGAGCCGCGAATTGAGCAGCCCGAGAGCCCGCAGCTCGAAGAACAGCGGCACCACCGCCAGCTGCGCCGGGATCATGAGTCCGGCGAGGAACAACCAGAACACCGCCCGCCCGCCCGGCAGCGCGAAGCGCGCCAGCGCATACGCCGCCATCGCACCGAGCGCCGTGATGAGCACGACCGAACTGCCCGTCACCAGCACGCTGTTGAGGAAGTAGTCGCCGAAACTCGCCTCGCGCCACGCCTGCACGTAGTTCTCCGTGCGGAGATCGCCCCACTCGGGCAGCGCAAAGGTGTGGCGGAAGATGTCGGCGTTGTCCTTCAACGACGACGCCACGACCCACAGCATCGGCCCGACCACCCACAGCGCGTAGCCGAGCAGCGCGACGAACAACAGCGTCCGCGAGACGCGGACGCGCGGCGCCGGATTTCCCGGGCCGCCTCGCGCGGCGGGACCGCCGCCATCCGGCGCGCTCACGACTCCACCTCCTCGCGCCGGAGCCCGCGCATGAGCGCCGCGCTGCCGGCGAGCACGAGCACGAACAACAACACCGCGATCGCCGTGGCGCGGCCGATTTGGAATTCCTTGAACATCGACGTCACCATCATCGTGCCGAGCGTGTGCGTGGAGGTGTCGGGGTCCTGCTGCGTGAGCAGCCACACGAGTTCGAAGGCGTTGAGCCCGGCGATGACGATGAAGACCGCGCTCACCACCACGACCTCCCAGATGAGCGGCAGCGTGATGGAGAAGAACTGCCGCGCGCGCGAGGCGCCCTCGAGCTCTGCGGCCTCGTAGAGCTCGGGGTTGATGCCTTCCATCGCGGCGAGATAGAGCACGAGGTTGAAGCCGCAGGCCATCCACACGTAGATCGGGACAATGGCCCAGTAGAGCTGCCGCGGCGCGAGCCACGGATACCCGGCGAACGAGCGCAGCCAGTCCGAGCCGAGCGCATCGCCGAGCGCGACGAGGCCGGCGTTCACGAGGCCGCCGTGCGGTTCGTAGGCCGTCATCCACAGCAGCGCCGCCGCGATGCCGCCGAGCAGATTGGGGAAGAGCAGCACCGCGCGGAACACCCCCGCGCCCCAGATGCCGCGGTGCAGCACGTAGGCCAGCGCCAGCGCCAGCGGCAGCACGACCACCGCCGGCACGAGCATGAGGAAGGCGTTGTTGCGCAGCGCGGCCCAGAACACATCGCTCTCGAAGAGCAGCGCCTTGAAGTTCAGCCACCCCACCCACTCGCGTGCGCCCATGCCGTCCCACTGCGTGAACGCCCACCCCAGCGCCACCACGCCGGGCACGAGCACCAGCGCCACGTAGAGGAAGAACGCCGGGCCGACGAAGCCGAGCGCCGCGACCGGGCGCAAGCGCGGCCGCGTGGCGGCGGGCGCCGGGATTTTCTCCAACGCATCCGGCAAAGCCGTCGCATCGCCCATGCCGGAGGCGGACGGCAGAGCGGCGCGCTGCGATGGTTGGAGGGCGGGGTCGCCGAACCCCGCCGGCGTGCCATCCGCACTTTCTTCCATGGCGGGTTTGGATGACTCCGTCCTCCAGGCTTCGTTCGCGCGGAATTTTTTCTTCGTGCGCTGGAGAATCAGCCAGACGGCGATCGCCGCGAGAGCGGTGAGCAAGGCCGTGCCGGCGAAGGGATGCTTGATGTCGATCGCGTCAGGATTTTCCGCGCGGGCCCGGTCGTGCGCGGCCGCGGCCTCGATGCGCGCGCCGAATTCCTCCGGCGTGATCCGTCCGCCCATGAGCGCGAGCCGGTGATCGACCAGCGCCTGCCGCACGCCGGGCGTCTGCAGCATCACTTGCGGCATGTTGAACGACTCCGGTGCCTGCGCGATCATCTCCGCGATGGGCCGCATGCGCGGCGAGAAGGCTTCCAGCGGCACGCCGCGCACGGCGACCGGCGCATCCACGCGCCGCACCCACGCGGCGGCGCGCGACCGCGAGGTGAGGAAGCGCAGGAATTCGACCGTGAGCGCCTCGCGCTCCGCGTCGCCGGTCGCGAAGGCGAAGAAGTAATCCGCGCCGGTCTGGATCGTGCGCGGATCGGCGACACCGTCGGGGAAGACGGGAAAATTCATCACGCCGATCTCGAAATCCGCCGGGATGCGCGCGCCCATCTCGTAGATCATCCACGAGCCGGAAACACACATGGCGGCGCGGCCCTCGAGGAACGCGGTCTGCGCGGCGGTGTGCGTGGCGCCCTCCCAGCCGGCGAGCGTGTGGTGTTGCGTGATGCGCTGGAGCACGGCGGCGGCGCGCACGTAGCGCGGATCGGTGCGGGCCCCGGGCGCGAGCGCATTGAGCGCGCGCCACGCGTCGGCCCCGGCGAGGTTGTAGTAGGCGGCGCGGAGGAACGCGTCGGGGTAGTTGCCGTAGATGCCGGTGAGGCTGACCGGTGCGAGCCCGGTGGCGCGGATTTTTTCGCAGAGGACGAAGAACTCGTCCCACGTGCGCGGCTCGGTCCAGCCGTGCGCGCGGAAGAGCGCGCGGTTGTAGTAGATGGTCCAGCACGCGTAGCTGAGCGGCACGCCGTAGGTGCCGCCGCAAATCCGCCAGGCATCGAGCGCGCCGGGCAGGAACGAGTCGCCCCACGCGGCGTCGTTTTCCCAGTTGGGCGCGGCGAGGTGCGGCGCGAGATCGCGCAGGCGGCCGGAATCGACGAGGGCGGGGATGAGGACGTTGAAGGGCAGCATCGCATCCGGCAGCTGGCCATCGATGATGCGCACGCGGAGTTTGTCGGAGATGCGCGGGTCGCCGTAAATGTTGACGCGCACCTCGGGGCGGAGCCGCTCGAACTCGCGCGCGGTCTCCTCATAGAACGCGGTGCCGTAGCCGCCAGCGAAGATCGGGATGTCGAGCGTGACGCGCGGCGCGGCGGCCGACGTCGGATCGGCGGCGCGGGAAAGAAGCGGAAGGAGAAAGGAGAAGACGAGACCGGCCAAAGCGCCGAGCGAAAAGGGCGCCACGCAGATCAAGCGACGCAGGTGGGGGCGGTTGTCCTCAACCGCCCTGGATTTCAGGCCTCGAAATACCACGGCCATTCTTCTGCGGTCGCCACCCAGCCTTGGCGAACCGGATTTTCACGGATGTAGCGCGCCTTGCGTTCAAGACTCTCATGATCGCGCAAGCGGTGCTCGAAGACATCGCGTTCCCATTCCACGCCGACGGTCCGGGCCGTGTAGCGTTTCCAATCGCGCCAGACCTCGCGCATGGTTGCGTGCGGTGGGAAGGCCAGCAGGGCGTGCAGATGGTCGGGCATCAGAAGAAACAGACGGGCGTGCCAGCGCCCGGTGGTGTGGTAATGCGACACGGCTGCGAGCAGCGCCGTAGCCGCGGTCGGGCGTGTTAACGTTTCGGTCCCGCGAGTCCGCGTGCCGAGCGTGAAAAAATAAATCTCCCCGGATTTCACCCACAGAGGAATTTCGTGGGGGGAGGCTTTTTCGTGGGATGAAACGCATCGGGAGTGCAACGAGGGCGGTTGTGGACAACCGCCCCCACCAGCTGATCCCCCTACTTCGCCACGACGAGCGGGAAGCCGGCTTTCTTCAGCGCGCGGTGCAACGCGCGGATGTGCGCGTGGTCGCGCGTCTCGATCGTGCAGACGGCGTTGACGGCGTGCACGTCGGGGCCGCTGAAGGCGCGGTCGTGCTCGATGTCCTTCACGCTGGCGCCGGACTCGGCGATGACCCGGGCGAGCGCCGCGAGGCCGCCGGGGCGGTCGCTGATCGTGACGGTGAAACGCGTCATGCGGCCGTCGCTGACGAGGCCGCGCTCGATCACGCGGCTGAGGATGGCGGGATCGATGTTGCCGCCGCAGGCGACGAGCACGACCTTCCGGCCCTGCAACTCGGGCAGCAGGCCCGCCATCATCGCGGCGAGCGGCGTGGCCGCGGCGCCCTCGACGACGATCTTCTCCATCTCGAGCATGCGCAGGATGGCGAGGGAAATCTGGTCCTCGGTCACGCGCACGACGCGGTCGACGCGGCCCTGAATGAGGGAGAAAGAATTCGTGCCAACGATGAGCGTGGCGAGGCCGTCGGCGAGCGTGGGCTTACGCGCGACCACCACGGGATGGCCGGCTTCGCGCGCGGCGGTGAGGTTGCCGGTGGCGACGCTCTCGACGCCGATGACCTTCACGCGTGGGCGCACGGATTTCACGGCCAGCGCGACGCCGGCGAGCAGGCCGCCGCCGCCCACGGGGCAGACGATGGCGTCGACGTCCTTCACCTGCTCGAGGATCTCGAGGCCGAGCGTGCCCTGACCGGCGATGATGGCGGGCGCATCGAAACCGTGAATGTAGGTGAGGCCCTCGGTGGCGACGAGTTCATCGGCCCGAGCGCGGGCCTCGGCGAAATCGCGGCCCTGCACGAGCACGCGCGCACCGAGTTTCTTGCAGGTGGTGACCTTGATGAGCGGCGCGTAGTCGGGCATCACGACCGTGACGGGGATGCCGAGCAGCTGGCCGTGGTAGGCGAGCGCGGCGGCGTGGTTGCCAGCGGAGGCGGCGACGACACCACGGCGGCGGCGAGCGGGCGTGAGCTGGAGCAGGGCGTTGCGGGCACCGCGCTCCTTGAAGGAGCCGGTGCGCTGCATGTTGTCCAACTTGCAGTAGAGGTGCGCGCCGGTGATCTCGGAAAGCGGGATCGATTCGGGACAGGGCGTGACCATGACGCCGCTGGCAATGCGCCGGCGCGCGGCACGGAGGTCGGAAAGGGTGACGGGCATGGGGATTTTTGCCGCGTTTCTAGCGGACGGGGAGGGCCGTGCAACGCAACAACGGCACCGTGGCGTGACGGTGATTAGCGTTGCTGCATCGGGGCGGCGCGCTAGTCAGCTAGTCCCGTGTGTCGCCGCGGGCACCGGCCTGTCCGGCACGCCCGCCGGTGCCGCGCGCCATCCAAGACCCATGTATCAAGTCACGTTTTCCGAGCAGAGCATGCGGGAGCTCAACCGCCTCGACAAACTCGCCCAACTCGAGGCGATCGAGCCGATCAGCAAGGTCTCGCCCGCCGACCTCGCGCACCCGCGCGAGCCGCTGGGCAAGTTCAACCGCGGCGGCGTGGACTTCTACCGCCTGCGCGCGGGGGATTTCCGTTTCTACTTCACGGTCGAGGGCGACAAGCTCCACACACACTACATCCTGCACAAGGCGTCGCTGGAGGATGCGCTGTTCCGCATGAAGCTGCCGGTCTCCGAGCAGCAGCTGTTCGAGCAGCACTCCAAGTTCTGGAAGTATCTCGAGAGCCTCACCAAGTAACCTCCCCCGATGCCCGACCTCGAGCAACGCGACAATCCCTACAACGTCACGCAGGCGAGCCGGATCTATTTCCTGCCGAACCTGATGACGGCGGGCAACCTGTTCTGCGGCTTCATCGCGGTGATCAAGTGCATCCAGGCGCGCCTGATGACCGATGGCGGTGAATACGCCGCGCTGCACCCGACGCTCTCGTCGATCGAGCTCTACACGCAGGCCGTGTGGTTCATCCTCGCCGCGGTGGTGTTCGACTCGCTCGACGGCCGGCTGGCGCGCATGGGGGGCCGGACGTCGCTCTTCGGCGCGGAGTTCGATTCGCTGGCGGACGTGGTGTCGTTCGGCATCGCGCCGGCGCTGATGGTGTTCTTCCTCATCCTCGCGCCCCGCGGCGATTACCAGTGGTTCCGCGAGCTGGGTTGGTTCATCGCGTTCATCTACCTGCTTTGCGGCGCGGTGCGGCTGGCACGGTTCAACGTCATCACGAATCCCCTGCTCCACCGCGCGGAGACGGAGTCGCACAAGGATTTCGTCGGCCTGCCCATCCCGGCGGCGGCCGGCACGGTCGCCTCGCTTGTGCTGCTGTTGCTGAATCTCGCGCAGAACGCCCGCGAGCTGCGCCAGCTCACGCTCGGCCTGCCGCTGCTGCTCATCCTCGTCGCCTTCCTGATGGTGAGCACCGTGCGTTACCCGAGCTTCAAGCAGGTGAACTGGGAGACGAAGACGCGGTTCCAGACCTTCGTGCTGCTCTTCATCATCGCGGGGGCAGTCTGGAAGCTGCAGGAGATCGCGTTCTTCTTCCTTTTCCTCGGCTACATCGCCTACGGACTCTTCACGCACTATCAGCGCGCCGCCCGGCACGCGCGCATGCGACTTCTTCGCAAGCGCGTGGTGAAAAAGCGTGAGGAATCGCCTGAATAACTTTCGCGTGTGAACAAGCGCCCGGTTGTTCGCGGTTGTTGGGCGGTTAATCGCAACGCGCCAGCGGCCGGTTTTCCCTCTGGCGGCGCGGAGTTGCTGCGATATTCTTGGCCCATAATAATACGGATACTTCCTTATTGAATCCCTCTTACTCTATCCCTTCTGTGGGGAACCCAAAACTGCCTTAGCCGATGAAATTCAAAATCAACCGCGACCACTTCAGCAACGGCCTGGCCCAGGTCCTCAATGTCGTGGGGTCCAAGGCGGCCATGCCCATCCTGAGCAACGTGCTCATCGAGGCGGACAAGGACACGATTTCCCTTTCGACGACCAATCTCGACCTCGGCATCCGCTGCAAGATCAAGGCCGAGGTCAAGGAAGGCGGCAGCGTCACCCTCCCCGTCAAACGCCTCGCCACCATCGTCCGCGACCTCCCCAGCGTGGATGTCTCCGTCGACGCCGCGGCCAACCATCAGGTCAAGATCGCCTCCGGTGGCTCCAACTTCAAAATCATGGGCATCAGCGCCGAGGAGTTCCCGAAGCTCCCGGACACTGGCGAGGACAAGACCTACGCCCTCGAGCAGGGCGAGCTCGCCACGATGCTCGGCAACGTCGCCTACGCCCAGTCGACCGACGAGACCCGCTACATCCTCAACGGCGTCTATTTCAACTTCAAGGACGGCAAACTCGCCCTCGTCGCCACCGACGGCCGCCGCCTCGCGCTCGTCAGCAAGGAACTCGAAGTCCCCGCGGCCAGCGCCGGTGCGATCATCCTTCCCGCCAAGACCGTCGCCGAGCTGCTCCGCCTCCTCGGCAAGGGCAACAAGCTCAAGGTCGCCTTCAACGACCGCCGCGCCGCCTTCCAGATCGACACCGACAACGACAAGTCGGGCCTCACCGACTCGATCTACCTCTTCTCCAAGGTCGTGGAGGGGAATTATCCCAATTACCAACAGGTTATTCCCAAGGAGACGCATCAGCGCATCAAGCTCGAGCGCGAGTTCTTCCTCCAATGCGTGCACCGCGCCGCGCTGGTGACCTCGGAGAAGTCCAACTCGGTCAAGATCAAGCTCTCGGCCAACCTGCTCGAGATCACCGCCTCTTCGCCGGACTTCGGCGAGTCGCACGAATCGATGGCGATCGCCTACAGCGGCCCGGACCTCCAAGTGGCCTTCAATCCGCAGTTCATCATGGACCCGCTCCGCGCCCTGACGAAGGACGAGGTGTTCTTCGAGCTGAAGGACGAGGTCAGCCCCGGCGTGTTCAAGACGCTGGAGAGCTTCGTGTGCGTGATCATGCCGGTGCGCCTCAGCTGAGGCATCCGGCATTCATCCGCCCGCCCGGTCCTGTCGGCCGGCTGCCCACCGTCCAGACCAGCCGCACCGCGTGCCATGAACGAGACGCTCTCCATGCTCCTCGCGCCGGCCGCCGCGCTGTTGCTGCTGCTGTTCTACATCAACCTGCGCGTGGCGTCGCCGTTGCTCGCCATTCCCATCCGCTGGCTGCGCTGGGTGCTGTTCTCGCTTTTCGTCGCGGAGACGAATGCGCGCTTCGGGTGGATCGACCGCTCGTTCTGGGTGATGGCGACGGGCGCGTTCCTCCTCTGGTTCCTGCTTGAGTCGGCCTTCAACTGGCTGCGCGTCTCGGCCATCAGCCTGAGCCCGTTGCCGCTGTTCCCGAAGTTCGCCGCCAACACCAGCGGCGACGAGTGGCCCGTGCAGCAACGGTTGCTCAAGGTGCGCGACTGGCTGCGCGACAACCGCTACACCGCCGTGCAGGCGCTGAAGGCCGAGGTGGGAGGCGGCGTGTGGCTGCGGGTCTCCGTTTACCAGAACCACGAACGCACCGTGCGCGTGCAGGTGGCCTTCCTGCCGCAGGACAGCGGCGCGATCACCGTGTGTTTCAGCCTCTCGAGCGAGACGCAGAGCGGCCGGCGTTACGTGACCGACAATTTCTTCCTGCCCTTCGGCGGCTTCTATCCGGAGGACTGGCGCGTCGAGCGCACGCCCTGGCGGCGCGCCCTGCCCCGCCTCGTCGCGCATCACCTCGCGCGCATGGCCAAGGCCGGCGAAATTCCGATGGCTTGGGAGGCGGAGCCACTCGATGACCTGAACCGCCAGCAACAGCTGATGGAACAGGTGAACACCGAGCTCGGTTTCCTGTTGCCCCACGTCGAACGCGAGGAGCACGGCAAGATCACGCCCGAGGGCCGCTTCCGCGTGTGGAAGGAAGCCTGGCTGCTCGCCTACCTCGGTCGCGCCGGCGAGTATTGAGCGCGTGGCGGGTGCGGGTAAAGGCGTCGACAGAAAGCGCTGCCGGGCCTGCGCGCGCGGTTTGCCAAACACTCGTCAAAGCCGCGTGCCGCCCAAAATCGTCTCGTCAGCCCGGCCTTTCCGGCTAGCCGTGGGGCCATGCTCTTCCTCGCCACCTCCGCGCTGGAATCCGCCCAGAATATCCCGCCCGCCACCTGGCTGAAGCTCGGCATCGGGATCGCGGCTCTCGTCGTGGCGGTCGTCGTGCTGCGCACGGTGGCGAAGATGAACAAGATCCTCCTCGGCGTCCTCGTCTTCGTGGTGTTCTCGGTGTTCTTCTTCTCGTGGGTCTACAACCGCAACGAGCCGAAGTGGATGACGCCGGTGATCGAGAAGATCGCCCCCTTCTTCCCCAGCGCCAGTTCCTACGCGAACAAGCAGCGCGGCTGACCCGCCGCCGCGGATTTTGCGCAACGGTGAGACTGCCGCCGGAGGCTTATACCAGCGTCATGCGCGGCAATTAGTTTGGTTTTTCCCTCTGGAAACCACTACCGTCCGCCTCCGCTTATGGCCAAGCCCCACTCTGACATCGGACTCATCGGCCTCGCCGTCATGGGTCAGAATCTCGCCCTCAACATCGCCGACCACGGCTTCCAGATCTCGGTCTACAACCGGACCGTCGAGAAGACCGACAAGTTCGTCGCGGAAAACCCGGCCACGCCCGGCGGCCTCGTTGCCACGAAGACCCTCGAGGAATTCGCCGCGTCGCTCGCCAAGCCCCGCAAGGCCATCATCCTCGTCCAGGCCGGCAAGGCCACCGACGCCGTGATCGACGGCCTCACCGCCGTCTTCGAGCCGGGCGACATCATCATCGACGGCGGCAACGCCCTCTGGACCGACACCATCCGCCGCGAGAAGGCGCTGAAGGAAAAGGGCCTCCGCTTCATCGGCTCCGGCGTCTCCGGCGGCGAGGAAGGCGCGCGCTTCGGCCCGTCCCTCATGCCCGGTGGCGACAAGGCCGCCTTCAAGGAACTCGAACCCATCTGGAAAGCCGTCGCCGCCAAGGTCGACCGCAAGACCGGCAAGCCGATCCTCGGCGCCAAGCCGGGCAAGCCCGTCAAGGGCGGCGTCCCCTGCACCGCCTATATCGGCGAGAACGGCGCCGGCCACTACGTGAAGATGGTTCACAACGGCATCGAATACGGCGACATGCAGATGATCTGCGAAGCCTACGACCTGATGCAGGGCCTCCTCGGCCTCAAGCCCGCCGAGATGGGCGCCATCTTCTCCAAGTGGAACCAGGGCGCGCTCGACTCCTTCCTCATCGAGATCACGGCCGACATCCTCAAGCAGGCCGACCCGGTCACGAAGAAACCCTTCGTCGACATCGTCCTCGACACCGCCGGCCAGAAGGGCACGGGCAAGTGGACCTCCGTCAATGCCCTCGACATGGGCGTCGCCGCCCCGACCATCGCCGAGTCCGTCTTCTCGCGCTGCCTCTCCGCCATCAAGGAAGAGCGCGTCGCCGCCGCGAAGGTCCTCAAGGGCCCGAAGGCGAAGAAGGTTTCCCCGGCCGCGCGCAAGGCGCTCATCCAAGCCATCCACGACGCCCTCTACTGCTCGAAGATCTGCTCCTACGCGCAGGGCTTCCAGCTCATGCGCACCGCGCAGGCCGAATACCAGTGGAAGCTCAACTTCGGCCAGATCGCCCAGATCTGGCGGGGTGGCTGCATCATCCGTGCGGCCTTCCTCCAGAAGATCACCGAAGCCTACGCGAAGAACCCGAAGCTCGCGAACCTGCTCCTCGATCCGTATTTCAACGCCACGATTCAGAAGGCGCAGAAGAACTGGCGCAAGGTCGTCAGCCTCGCGGCCGAGAACGGCATCCCGGTGCCGACCTTCGCCTCCGCGCTGGCTTACTACGACGGCTACCGCTCGGCCCGCCTCCCGGCCAACCTGCTCCAGGCGCAGCGCGACTACTTCGGCGCGCACACCTACGAGCGCGTCGACCAACCGCGCGGCAAGTTCTTCCACGTCGACTGGCCCGAGCCCACGCGCCCGCAGCTCGAGGCGTAAGCGCGAGCATGCGTCTTTCTTCCCAGCCGGCCCCGCGTGGGCCGGCTTTTTCGTTCGCGGCATAGCGGAGGCGGGCGACTTGACGCGGACGGAGACCGGGTGCACGGTGAGGGCGATGCGTCATTCACGCCCAACCGCCATTCGACCGAGCCATGGTGCTCCGGGGATCTTTCCGATCGTCCCCGGTGCGGTCGGTGTTTGCGCTTGAGGCTGAGGCCCGCGGCGCGGGCCCACTGACACCGGGTCAACCTTCCCGCGCACCCTGATCGCGGGCTGCTCCACACTCCGTCACAGGCTGTTGCCCGGTGACGTTGCCTTTGTTCCACCGCGCTCCATGCGCACCCGCCGTCGCCCGGCGTTTTGGCGACATTTCCCCCACCCCCATCCCTCCGTCCCCCATGTCCGCCATCGCCATTCATCTTTCCAAGAACGATCACGAGATGCTCGTGCTCCTTCTCCAATCCCTCGCGCGCCAACCGGTCTCGACCGACCACCTCCGCGCAGAGATCGCGCGCGCCATCGTGTGCGACAACGCCACACTGCCGCGCGGCACCATCGGCATCAACAGCCGCGTCCAACTGCAGGACCTCGATGGTGGCGAAGTGGAGGAATACGTCCTCACGTTGCCCGCCGGCGCCGATGCCGATCGCCGGCGGCTCTCCGTGCTCGCTCCTGTGGGCACGGCGCTGCTCGGCTATCACGAAGGCGACGAGATCGCCTGGCCGACGCCGGGCGGCACGCGCCGCCTCAAGGTGCTCCAAGTCACGCCGGAAAAGACCGCGCCATCCTCCGTCTACGACTTGCTCGGTCGCGGCG
>JAMPXH010000149.1 GCA_023701285.1 Candidatus Didemnitutus sp. | reverse complement strand
TTTCACGATCCCGATATTCTTGAAACGGCTCCAGCTTGCGGAGCTGTCGATGGGAGCCGGCACTTGGACTGCGACGAATCGGAATTCGCCCAACCGCACCCCGCTCGACGCTACGCCGGACGCAGCCGGCGCGCTCAATCGACGCGCCCAGCCTGCTGGGCGGCGACATCGCGCTTCAACGCGGCGAAGTTGCCCTCCTCGCAGTGGTGCACGAAGCCCTCGGTGACGGACTTTAAGTCCTCCCACCGGCGGCGGATGGCCTTGGCCTCCTGCGCCGTGATCTGGTTGTCGGAGGCCGCCATCGCGATGACGCCGAGCATGTCGGCGAATTCCTGCACGATCGTGTTGGTCGTGGGGATGAGATTGTAGTCGTGCGGCTTGTGCTTCGGGTTGGTGATGAAGAAGCCGCCGGCGCGTTCGCACACCCACTGGGCGATGCGCGCGTCGTTGGTGATGCGCAGGAGCTGCTCGATGCGGTCGAGCGGATTGTTCGCCCCGCTGCCGGTCTCCTCGGCGGGCGGCTCGGCCCACTTGTAGATGAGGGAGAGCGAGAGGTTCATGTCCGCCGCGATCTGTTTGGCGCTCGTCTTCTTGAGCACCTCCTTGAGCAACTCGTGCGATTGCATGGCGGCATGTTGCCGGACCGACCGGGCATGGCAATCACCGACACGGTCACACTGCCGCCGGCACCAAACGCCGGAAATCGCCGGCCCGGCGGCGGATGCGCAGCGCGCACGGAGCCGGCTTATGCCCCGGTGGCGTATGCGCCTCCTCCGCTAATGCCGTATTTCCCGCAATCCGCGCGTCATCTTTTTGGTGTCTTTTTGCGCGTCGTTCTGGCTTAAAATCACGTTCTCTTTTCCCATGAACATTCACGAGTATCAGGCCAAAGCCTTGTTCGAAAAGTATGGCGTGGCGGTGCCGAAGGGCGTCCCCGCCCGTTCGCCCGCGGAGTTCGAATCCGCCCTCTCCTCGCTCGGCGAGGCGCCGTATATCGTCAAATCCCAGATCCATGCCGGCGGCCGTGGCAAAGGCACGTTCACCGACGGCTTCAAGGGCGGCGTGAAATTCGCCAAGACGAAGGCCGAGGCCCTCGACTACGCCAACAAGATGTATGGCAACACGCTCGTGACCGCCCAGACCGGCGCCGCCGGCCGCAAGGTCCAGACCATCTACTTCACCAAGGCCGCCGACATCACCAAGGAGTATTACCTCGCGATCCTCCTCGACCGTAACACCTCGAAGCCCGTCATCGTCGCCTCCACCGAGGGTGGCGTCGAGATCGAGAAGGTCGCCCACGAGACGCCCGAGAAGATCTTCAAGATCTTCGTCGATCCCGCCGTCGGCCTCCAAGGCTACCAGGCCCGCCAGCTCGCCTTCCAGCTCGGCCTCAGCGGCGATTACTTCAAGAACGCCGTGAAACTCATCACCGGCCTCTACCGCATGTTCTGGGAAACCGACGCCGCCATGGTAGAGGTCAACCCGCTCATCACCACGCCCGACGGCTCCGTGCAGGCCCTCGACGCCAAGGTCTCCTTCGACGACAACGCGCTCTTCCGTCACAAGGACATCGTCGACCTCCGCGACCTCAACGAAGAGGACCCGAAGGAAATCGAGGCCTCCAAATACTCGCTCAGCTACATCGCGCTCGACGGCAACATCGCCTGCCTCGTCAACGGCGCCGGTCTCGCCATGAGCACGATGGACATCATCAAGCACTTCGGCGGCAGCCCCGCCAACTTCCTCGACGTCGGCGGCGGCGCCTCGAAGGAGCAGGTCCAGGCGGCCTTCAAGATCATCCTCACCGACCCGAACGTGAAGGGCATCCTCGTCAACATCTTCGGCGGCATCATGGACTGCAACACGATCGCCACCGGCGTCGTCGCCGCCGCCCGCGAGCTCGGGCTCCAGATCCCGCTCGTCGTCCGCCTCGAAGGCAACAACGTCGCCGCGGGCAAGAAGACCCTCGCCGAGTCCGGCCTCGCGATCCAGTCCGCCGACTCCATGGCCGACGCCGCGCAGAAGATCGTCAAACTCGTCGCCTAACGCGCCGCCCCCAGCCCACCGCTTACCGCTCACTTCCATGGCTATCATCGTCAACGAAAAGACCCGCGTCCTCGTCCAAGGCATCACCGGCGAGTTCGGCGGCCGCCACACCAAGCTCTCCCTCGACTACGGCTCCGCCATCGTCGCCGGCGTCACGCCCGGCAAGGGCGGCCAGTTCTTCGAGCACGGCTCCCACAAGGTTCCGATCTTCAACACCGTCGCCGACGCCGTCGCCGCCACCGGCGCGACCGCCTCCGCGGTGTTCGTCCCGCCGCCCTTCGCCGCCGACGCCATCCTCGAAGGTGTCGACGCCAACCTCGATCTCTGCGTCGCGATCACGGAAGGCATTCCGATCCGCGACATGATCCAGGTGAAGCGCGCCATGCAGGGCAAGAAGACGCGCCTCATCGGCCCGAACTGCCCCGGCATCGTCACGCCCGGCACCGGCAAGGATTCCTCGGGCGGCTGCCGCATCGGCATCGCCCCCGGCTACATCCACAAGAAGGGCCACGTCGGCGTCGTCTCCCGCTCCGGCACTCTCACTTACGAAGCCGTCTGGCAGCTCACCTCCAAGGGCCTCGGCCAGACCACCTCCGTCGGCATCGGTGGCGACCCCGTCAACGGCACCTCGCACCTCGACGTCATCAAGATGTTCAACGATGACCCCGAGACCTACGGCATCATCATGATCGGCGAGATCGGCGGCAGCGCCGAGGTCGAAGCCGCGCGCTGGATCAAGGCCCACTGCAAGAAGCCCGTCGCGGGCTTCATCGCCGGCGCCACCGCTCCCGCGGGCCGCCGCATGGGCCACGCCGGCGCCGTCGTCGGCGGAGCCGAGGATACCGCCGCCGCCAAGATCGCCGTGTTCAAGGAGTGCGGCATCGAGACAGCCATCACGCCCTCCGACATGGCCGACGCCCTCGTGCGCGCCGCCCAGCGTCTCGGCGCCAAGCTCGCTTGATAACTTCCGCGAAGCCCGCAGCGCGCTGTTCGGCGCGCTGCGCGACTTCTTCCTGTTTCCAAGCCGGGCTGACACCCGGCTTTTTTTTGGCCATCGGAAACAATGACGGCCCGCCGGTGTCATCCGGCATGCTGCGGAGCTGGCATTCGGCTCTGTAAGGGATATATCCATTCGACCTGTCATGAAACTCAACCTGTTCGCCATCATCTGCCTCACGCTGGGCCTGGGTGCGTCCGCCGCCGCGGACAGTGTGAAGATGGGCGAGCGGCTCTTTCAGGTGGAGACCGTGTATCTGACACCCGTCACTGCCGTAGGCTGGAATGAACCCATCCTCCTCGGCCGCAAGATCAGCATGGCGGACTTCCGGCGCGGCAGCGAAGGCGCCGCCGTGATCAGCCGCGCCGTCTGGCAAGGGCACTTCGGCAAAGTCTCCGCCGTCGGCCGCTTGGTGCATGTGAACGAGTATCCCTATCGCATCGTGGGCATCGCCGACGAGGCCTCCGAAGAAGGCCGCGGGGCCAAGATCTGGCTCACGCGCCACAAGTGACGCTCCGGCCCGCGCTGCCACCCGGTTCGCCGCACCGGCATTCTCCCGCTTGCGCGCCGCGCGGCTTGGCCTAGCTGTAGAGTTCGCCCTCACCGGACTCATCGCATGACGCACGCCACCACCGGCTCCTTCGCCGCGCCCCGCACCGTCGACTGGGGCCGCACCGCCTATGGCGACGCGTGGCGGCGCCAGGAAGAACTGGTCGCCCAACGCAACGCTGGCACCGCCGACGACACGCTCGTCTTCACCGAGCACGAGCCCGTCTTCACCCTTGGCGTGCGCCGCGGCGCCGAACAAAACCTGCTCTGGAACGAGGCCGAACTCGCGCGCCGCGGCATCGCGGTCGTCACGACCAACCGCGGCGGCGACATCACCTACCACGGTCCGGGCCAGATCGTCGGCTACCCGATCATCAACCTGAAACCGCGCAAGGATCTGCACGCCTACCTGCGTTTTCTCGAGGACGTGATGATCGCCAGCGTCGCCCGTTTCGGCCTCACCGCCGGCCGCAACCCCGGCAAGACCGGCATCTGGATCGAAAAGCGCAAGATCGCTGCCATCGGCGTGGCCGTGAAACAGTGGACGACCCTGCACGGCTTCGCGCTCAACGTGAACACCGACCTCACGCCCTTCACCGGCATCATCCCCTGCGGCATCACCGCCGTCGACGGCACCGTGACCTCCCTCCAACTCGAGCTCGGCCGCCCGCTCGACTTGGCGGAAGTCAAAAACGTGCTGGCCAGCGAGTTCTGGGAACGTCTGCCCCGGTTTTTCGCCGGTGCGCCATAAACCGGATTAACCCGGCCCACCCTCCGCTGAAGCGCCGGCTATAGCGCGCGGCACCATAGAGAAGCCGCTTGTCCTTCGTGTTCATTCGTGTCCATTCGTCATTCCTCCTCCGATGACGCCCACGACCCGCAAACCCGACTGGCTCCGCGCCAAGCTGCCCTCCGGCCCCGCCTACAAGGCCACGCGTCAACTCGTCGAGACCAACAAGCTCCACACCGTCTGCCAGAGCGCGCAATGCCCCAACATCGGCGAATGCTGGTCCCGCGGCACGGCCACGGTGATGATCCTCGGCAACATCTGCACGCGCTCCTGTAATTTCTGCGCCATCCAGGTCGGCCGCCCCACCGAATACGACCTCGGCGAGCCCGCCCGCGTCGCCGATGCCGTCGCCAAGATGGGCCTCCGCCACTGCGTCATCACCTCCGTCGCCCGCGACGATCTCAAGGACGGCGGCGCCAGCGTCTGGGCCGCCACCATCCGCGCGACCAAATACAAGAGCCCCCACTGCGCGATCGAGGTCCTCGTGCCCGACTTCAAGGGCCACCTCGATCAGGTCGACATCGTCCTCGACGCCAAGCCCGACATCTTCAACCACAACGTCGAGACCGTCGAACGCCTCCAGCGCCCCGTGCGCGTGCAGGCCCGCTACGACCGCTCCCGCTCCGTCCTCCGCCACGCCAAGAGCCGCGGCTTCACCACCAAGACCGGCATCATGCTCGGCCTCGGCGAGACGCAGGAGGAGATCGCGCAGTGCCTCCGCGACATCGCCAGCGACAAGACCGACATCCTCACCATCGGCCAATACCTCCAGCCCACGCCGCAACACTGGAAAATCGCCCGCTGGGCCCCGCCGGAGGAATTCGCGCACTGGAAGAAATTCGGCCTCGAGCTCGGCATCGGCGTCATCGAGTCCGGCCCGCTCGTCCGCTCCAGCTACCACGCCGACGAGCAGTCGCAGAAGTATACCGGCGTCGAGCACCTGAACACGCAGAACACGCTCGCCGACGCGCGCTGAAAGCCGCGCGCTCGCGCAGCACACGCCCGCGAGCGGATTGCGGACCGCCTCAGCCTCCTCGCGCGCCCACCGCAGCCGGCGTTTGCGTTGGCGCCCAAGCTAGTTTTGCTCCCGGCATGCCCCTGCGCGCCCTTCTCCTCGCCGCGACGCTCGCCTCGCTGTTCCCCGCCCTCGCCTCGGCCGGCCAACTCGTCTCCGGGCCGATGCTCGGCTACCGCACCCACCGCGAAGTCGCCCTCTGGCTCGAAGTGAAGGACGCCCAATCCGTCCGCCTCGACTACTGGATCGCGGGCCAGCCCGAGACGAAGCGCACGCTCACGCAGCTCAACCCACCCGTGCACCCCGCCGGCGGGCAGATCGTGCACTTCCGCCCCGGCGTGCTCGAGGTCGGCACCGCTTACGAATACGCCCTCACCCTCGACGGCCAGCCGCTCAGCTTCCCCTACCCGACGACCTTCCAGACCTCCGCCCTCTGGGAATGGCGCACGCCGCCGCCGGATTTCACCTTCCTCGTCGGCTCCTGCCTCTACGTCAACGAGCCGCGCTACGACCGCCCCGGCGAACCCTACGGCAAGACGCTCCGCACCCTCGAACTCGCCGCCGAAACCGGCGCCGACTTCATGGTCTGGCTCGGCGACAACTGGTATTACCGCGAGGTCGACTACAGCTCCGTCAGCGGCCTCTGGTATCGCGCCCAGCACGACCGCGCCATCCCCGAGATGCAGAAGCTCCTCGGCGTGATGCACCATTACGCGACTTGGGACGATCACGACTACGGTCCCAACGACGCCAACTGGTCCTACGAATTCAAGGACGAGACGCTGAAGATCTTCCAATCCTACTGGCTCAATCCGACCTCCGGCGAACGCGACAACCCCGGCACCTACACCAAGTGGTATTGGGGCGACGCCGTCTTCATCCTGCTCGACGACTACTTCCATCGCGACGACGCGCAGCTCGACCAGCAGAAGACCGACAAGCGCATGTGGGGCCGCCGTCAGCTTGAGTGGCTGAAGCAGTCGCTCCTCGCCGCCAAGGAGCTCGGCCACTCCACCTTCAAATTCATCGGCAACGGCACGCAGATCCTGCAGACCGCCGTCGGCGGCTCGAGCCACCAGGAATACCAGCGCGAGCGCGACGAGCTGCTGCAATTCATCGCCGACAACCGCATCACCGGCGTCGTCTTCCTCACGGGCGACGTGCATCACTCCGGCCTCTACCGCCGCCAGCTCTCCCCCGACGGCCCCTGGATCTACGAGATCACCTCCTCGCCGCTCGCCGCCGGCTCGTGGAAAGTCGAAACCAGCCCCAAGGCGCAGGACCCCTTCGTCATCAAGGAAACCCTCGTGGGCGACCAGAACTTCGTCACCGTGAAGGCCACCGGCAAGGGCGCGGATCGCGCGTTGGTGGTCACCTGCACCGATAAGCAGGGCGTCCAGCGATTCTCGCACACCATCAAGGCCACCGAGCTCGGCTTCGTTCCGCGCGGCCGCTCCCGCTGAATCGCCCGCCCGCGGCCACCTCCGCGGAGAAGCGTGCGCCCAGCCGGCCGCCTCGCGGCCAGATTAACCTCGCCTGAGTCGCCGGCGCGGATATTTTTTTGTGGGCAAAACACCTCGCATGGAGACCAAAGCCCAAATCGTCCAAGACTGGCTGCCCCGCTACACTGGAGTCCCGCTGAATGAGTTCGGCGAATACGTGCTCCTCACCAACTTCGACCGCTACGTCGAACTCTTCGCCGAGTGGCACAACGTGCCCGTCATCGGCCGCGACAAGCCCATGACCAGCGCCACCGCGGGCGACATCACCATCATCAACTTCGGCATGGGCAGCGCCACCGCCGCCACCGTCATGGACCTGCTGACGGCCATCAACCCCAAGGCCGTCCTCTTCCTCGGCAAATGCGGCGGCCTCAAGCACCGCGCCAAGGTCGGCAACCTCATCCTCCCCATCGCCGCCATCCGCGGCGAAGGCGCCAGCAACGACTACTTCCCCCCCGAGGTGCCCGCGATGCCGTCGTTCGCCCTCCAAAAAGCCATCTCCACCACCATCCGCGACCACGGGCAGGATTACTGGACCGGCACCGTCTACACCACCAACCGCCGCGTCTGGGAGCACGACGCCGAGTTCAAGAAATACCTCGCGAAGCTGCGCGTCATGGCCATCGACATGGAGACCGCCACCGTCTTCATCACCGGTTTCCACAACGAGATTCCCACCGGCGCCCTGCTCCTCGTCTCCGACGAGCCGATGACGCCCGAAGGCGTGAAGACCACCGAGAGCG
>JAMPXH010000148.1 GCA_023701285.1 Candidatus Didemnitutus sp. | reverse complement strand
GCTGGCGGATACGCTCACGGGTGACCTTGAATTTCTTGCCGACCTCCTCGAGGGTCAGTTCCTTTTCGCCGTTGAGACCGAAACGCAGCCTGATGATGCTGGCTTCACGGGGGTCGAGGGAGTTGACCATGGCGCGGAGATTCTCGCGGAGGTTGCGCTCGCCGAGATCGGCGTCGGGGGCGACGGTGTTCTCGTCGCCGACGAGGTCGCCGAGGGTGGCGGAATCGTTGTCCTCACCGACGGGGGCGTCGAGCGAGGCCGGGCGCACGCTGACGGTCTTGAGCAGGGCGATCTTGTTGATCGGCATCTGCAGGTCGTAGGCGAGTTCCTCGTTCGTCGGCTCGCGGCCGAACTCTTCGGTGAGCTTGACGATCATTTTCCGCATGCGCGAAATCTTGTCCACGAGGTGGACAGGCAGGCGGATGGTTTTGGACTGGTTGGCGAGGGCGCGCTTCATCGACTGCTTGATCCACCACGCGGCGTAGGTGGAGAGCTTGCCGCCCTTGGCGGGGTCGAAGCGTTCGACGGCCTTGATGAGGCCGAGGTTGCCTTCGCTGATGAGGTCCATGAGCGGGAGGCCCATGTCCTTGTAATCGTAGGCGATCTTCACGACGAGGCGGAGGTTCGCCTTGATCATGTGGTCGCGGGCCGCCTTGTCGCCGCGCTTGATGCGGGCGGCGAGCTTGATCTCCTCCGCGACGGTGAGGAGCGGAGTCTGGCGGATCTCGTTGAGGTAAAGCTGGAGGTTGGAACGCTCGTCGCGGCGGTCGACCGGTGAAGCTTGGTCGAACTGCGACACCGCCGGCGCGGGCGCCGGTTTGATGTCAGGGCGAACGCTGAGGCCCTCGTCGGTGTTGGGAATCACGAGGGGAGCGCTGGAACGAACCACCGGCAGGGCATTCGTGGCGGAAGAGGCACGGAGCTTTTTGCGATTGGGCATGGCGTGGATGGTTTGGGACACGGTGGGCATTTCCGTCGTCCCTTGCATACCAGATGCCGGAACGCGGGGGAAAATTCCCGAACGTTGTGTTCGACCTGAATTACGGCCTTCTGTGCCGTTTGGACGCCAAACCGTTACAACTTTTCCGCCAATTCGATGGCCTTCAGGACCGCCGAGGCCTTGTTCACCGTTTCCTGAAATTCCGCGGCCGGCACTGAGTCGGCGACGATGCCCGCGCCAGCTTGGACGTGCACTTGGCCGTCTTTAACCAATGCCGTGCGGAGAGTTATGCAGGAGTCGAGATTGCCGTTGTAGCTGAAATAGCCGAGTGCGCCGGCGTAGGTGCCGCGCTGCGTGCCTTCCATCTGCGCGATCAGCTGCATGGCGCGAACTTTCGGCGCGCCGCTGACCGTGCCGGCCGGGAAAGTCGCGCGCATGAGGTCGAAAGCGGAACGTTCTGGCGCAAGTTGTCCCTCCACCTGTGACACAATGTGCATCACATGCGAGTAGCGCTCGATGGTCATGAACTCCGGCACTTTCACGCTGCCGTAGCTGCAGACGCGGCCCACGTCGTTGCGCGCGAGATCGACGAGCATGAGGTGCTCGGCCTTTTCCTTTTCGTCGGCGAGCAGGTCCTGGGCGAGGGCGTTGTCCTCCTCCACGGTCTTGCCGCGCGGGCGGGTGCCGGCGATGGGGCGGATCTCCGCGAGCCGTCCGGTGAGGCGCACATGCACTTCCGGCGAAGCGCCCACCAAGGCGAAGTCGCCGGTCTCGAGGATGAACATGTAGGGCGACGGATTGACCGAGCGCAGGGCGCGGTAGAGGTCGAGCGGCGTCTTGGCGAACGGCCGGCTGAAGCGCTGCGAGAGCACGATCTGGAAGATGTCGCCGGCGCGGATGAACTCCTTGGAGTCGTCGACCAGCCGCTCGAAGCCGGCGCGGGTGAAGTTGCCGGGCGGCACCTCGACCTGCTCGACGTGGCCGAGCGAGGCGGGCGCGAGCGGGCAGGGCGCCTGCAACGCGGCGCGCAAGCGCTCGATCTCGCGGAGCGCGGCGGCGTAGGCGGCCGGGGCGTCGCCGTCGATGTGCGCGTTGACGATGAGGCGGAGCGTCTGGCGGGCGCGGTCGAACACGACCAGCGAATCGCAGAGCATGAACCACATCGCCGGGACCCCGCCGAGTTCGTCGCGGGCAGCCAGCGGAACGGTCGGCTCGACGCTGTGGATGTATTCGTAGCCGAGGTAACCGACGGCACCGCCCGTGAACGGAGGCAGGCCGGGCACATCGACCGGACGGTAGCGGCTCATCTCGGCCTCGAGCGCCTGCAGCGGGTCGCCATCGCCGGCGCGGGCCTGGAGGATTTTCCGCGGGTTGCAGCCGACGAAACTGTAGCGCGACACGTGTTCGCCGCCCTCGACGGATTCGAGCAGGAAGGACGGGCCCTGCGTGCGCAGCTTGGCGTAGGCCGAGACCGGCGTCTCCAGGTCTGCCAGCAATTCGGCCGCGACGGGCACGACGTTGCCGCGGCGGCTGAGTTCAAGAAAGGTTTCCCGATCGGGCTGAATGCGCATGCGTTGGTCCACCGTGGTTGTGCTGGGGCTCCGTTAACAGGTGGCAGCCCGCGCGGAGGAGCGGGACGCTGCAATCTGTCATAGGCACTTATTCGACCGTGACCGACTTCGCGAGGTTGCGCGGCTTGTCGACGTCGCGGTGCAGTTCCACGGCCATGTAATAGCTCAGCAGTTGGACGGGGATCGTGGCGACGATGGGCAGCACGGCCTCGTGGCACTCGGGGATGACGATCAGCTCGTCGGCGAGGCCTTCGGGGAGTTTGCACGACTCGGTGCACACGGCGATGACCTTGCCCTTGCGCGCCTTGATCTCCTGCATGGAGGAGACGACCTTGTTGAACATCTCGCCGGAGGAGACGAGAAACACGGAGGGGCATTGCTCGCTGATGAGGGCGATGGGCCCGTGCTTCATCTCCGCCGCAGGGTAGCCCTCGGCGTGGATGTAGGAGATCTCCTTGAGCTTGAGCGCGCCTTCAAGGGCGATGGGGAAGAGGGAGAGGCGCCCGAGGAAGAGCATGTCGCGATACTGCGTATAGCGCTGCGCGATGCCGCGGATGTGGTCGGCCTGCTGCAGGGCGACACGGACGAGATCGGGGGCGCGCTTGAGCGCCTGCACCATCTCCACGCCTTCGCTGAAACTCATGTCGCGCATGCGGCCGATGTAGAGCGCGAGCATGGCGCCGATCAGGAGTTGCGAGGTGAAGGCCTTCGTCGAGGCGACGCCGACCTCGGGTCCGACGTGCTGATAGATGCCGCCGTCCGCCTCGCGGGCGATGGTGGAGCCGACGACATTGTTGATCGCGAGGACCTTGTAGCCCTTGCGCTTCGCCTCGCGCATGGCGCCGAGCGTATCGATGGTCTCGCCCGACTGGCTCATAACGAAGAAGAGCGTGTTGCGGAACAGAGGCATGTTCCGGTAGCGGAACTCCGAGGCGTAATCGCACTCCACCGGCACGCGCGCGAAGCGCTCGATGAGATGCTCGGTCACCATGCAGGCGTGCAGGGCGGTGCCGCAGGCGAGGAACATGAAGCGGTCGTAACCGCGAAATTCGTTGGCACTGATGTTGAGGCCGCCGAAGAGGGCGGTGGAGCCGTCCTCGGAGAAGCGGCCGCGCATGGCGTTTTCGAGCGCCAGCGGCTGCTCGAAGATCTCCTTCTCCATGAAGTGGGCGTAGCCGTTCAGCTCGGCGTCGGCGATCGACCAGGTGACCTTGTCGATGACGGGGGAGACGTCGCCGGCGGTGAGCGTGGTGATGGAGAAAGTGTTGGCCTTGAGGTGGGCGATCTCGCCGTCCTTCAGATAGACGACGCTCTGGGTGCGGCTGACGATCGCCGCGACATCGCTCGCGACGAGGCTCTCGCCGTCGCCGATGCCGAGGATGAGGGGCGAACCCTTGCGGGCGGTGACGAGCTCGCCGGGGTGATCGGCGGCCATGACCACGATGCCGTAGGTCCCTTCGGCATGGCGCAGGGTCTTCCGCACACTGATGACGAACCGGCTCTCGTCCGGGTCGGTGGACTCGGGCTCCTTCGCGTAGTGGTAGGCGATCAGGTTGCAGAGGACCTCGGTGTCCGTCTCGGATTTGAAGGTGTAGCCCTTATCGAGGAGGAATTTCTTCATCGAGGAGTAGTTCTCGATGACGCCATTGTGGATGAGCGCGATCTGCCCGTCGCTGCTGACGTGCGGGTGGGCGTTGGCGTCCGTGACCCCGCCGTGGGTCGCCCAGCGGGTGTGCCCCATGCCGCAGGTGCCGACGAAGCGGTGCTTGGCCGTCTCGGGTTCGAGGTTGGCCACCCGGCCGACCTTCTTGGCCACGGCGAAGTGGCCATCCTGCCAGATGGCGATGCCGGTCGAGTCATACCCACGGTATTCGAGTCGCTTCAGGCCCTCGAGGATGATGCCTGCCGCCTTCTGTTTACCGATATAGCCGACGATGCCGCACATAGCTTGGGTGGTGGGTTGGTTTAGGCTGGAGATTTGAGGCTCCGTCCAGATGATAGGCAAGGAATTAGCTCAACATGGCTGACGCGCAAAAAATCCTCTCCGTAATCATGGGTGGCGGTCGTGGCACACGCCTGTTCCCCCTCACGAAAGAACGCTGCAAGCCAGCCGTGCCGCTCGCGGGCAAATACCGCTTGGTCGATATCCCGATCAGCAACTGCCTCAATTCCGGCTACAACCGGATCTTCCTCCTCACGCAGTTCCTCACGGCGTCGCTCCACCGCCACATCCGCCAGAGCTACCACTTCGATCCGTTCAGCGGCGGCTTTGTCGACATCCTCTCAGCGGAGCAGACGGAGAAGAGCAGCGCGTGGTATGAGGGCACGGCCGATGCGGTGCGCCGCAATCTCGTCCACTTCAACAGCCACGAGCACGACTTGGTGCTCATCCTCTCCGGCGATCAGCTCTACCGGATGGATTTCGCGAAGATTGTCGCGCAGCACATCGCCTCGAAGGCGGACGTCACGATCGCCGCGGTGGCGCTGCCGGTGTCGAAGGTCGAAGGCCTCGGCCTCATGCGAGTGAACGACGAGCTGACGATTTCCGAATTCGTCGAGAAGCCAAAGGACCCCGCGATCATCCGCGGGCTGGCCATGAGCCCCGCGCTCGAGTCCCGCCTGCAGACCGCCTGCGACGAGCCGCGCTGCCTGGCCTCGATGGGCATCTACGTGTTCAGCCGCGACGTCCTGGCGCGTGCGCTCGACAACACGATGAAGGATTTCGGCAAGGAGGTCATCCCGAGCCTGCTCGGCACGGCGAAGCTTTGCAGCCACGTCTTCGAAGGCTACTGGGAGGACATCGGCACGGTGAAGGCGTTCTTCGACGCCAACCTTGCGCTCGCGCATCCGTTGCCGCCCTTCAACTTCTTCGACCGCGAGGCGCCGATCTACACGCACGCGCGCTACCTGCCTGCCTCCAAGATCAACCGCTGCTCCATCGACCATGTCGTCATCGGCGACGGCTGCATCGTCACCGACTCGACCCTGAAGCGCTGCGTCATCGGCATCCGCTCCATCCTCGGCGAGAATTCCCATCTTGAGGACGTGGTGATGATGGGCGCGGATTACTACGAGAAGGACTCCGAGCTCAAGGCCGCGCGCGAGTCCGGCGTGCCGGGCTTCGGTCTCGGCAAGAACTGCCTCATCAAGCACGCGATCATCGACAAAAACGCGCGGATCGGCGACAGCGTCGTGCTCACTCCCGAAGGCAAACCCGACGGCGATTATCCGCACGACATCGTCATCCGCGACGGCGTGCTCTGCGTCTGCAAGGGCGCCGTGATCCCCTCGGGCTTCCGCCTCTGAGTCAGCGCACGTCCGTTTAAGCGGACGTGCGGCCGGTTCGGGTTCGAGGACAGCTGCGATCGCTTCCGCCTGCGCGCTGTGCGCGGCGGAGCTTTTACTTCTCGGACGCCGATCCCTTCGGGACGGCAAGTCGCGTGTGCCAGATCAATGCGAGGCCGGCGGCGACCATGAAGAGCGAATAAAACGTGCCGCGGCTCAGCCCGAACAGCAGCGAGGCGTCCGGCTCACGGAACAGCTCTCCGATCGCCCGCACGGCGGCGTAGGCGAGCAGGAATTCGCCGGCGAGACGACCGGGGCTCCGCGCCACGCAGTCGGTTTTCCAGAAGCGCCACTGGAAGAGTGCGAAAAGCAGCAATCCCTCCAGTGCCGCCTCGTAAAGTTGCGACGGGTGGCGCGGCTCGATCAGGATCGGCGGCGTGCCGGGGCGTGTGCTGTGCGGGAAGATCACGGCCCAAGGGACCTCGCTGATCCGGCCCCACAGCTCGCCGTTGATGAAGTTGGCCACGCGCCCGAAGAAAAGCCCGGCCGGGGCCGTCGTCACCACCACGTCGGCGAGATGCAGGAAGGGCACCCGGTGGCTCCGCGCGAACCAGAACAACGCCGCCGCGACGCCGACGAAGCCGCCATGGCTCGCCATGCCGCCTTCCCAGAGCCGGAAGAGGGCCAGCGGATCGCGCCACAGCGTGTCACTCTGGTAGAGGAGGAAATAGCCGAGCCGCCCGCCCACGATCACGCCGACGACGATGGCGAACACGAGGTCGATGCTCGCGTTGAAGTTCAGCGGCGTGCGCCCGGCGCGACCGTAGGCGCGCAGCAGCAGCGCGCAGACGACGAAGCCAAGGAGGTAGGCGAGACCGTAGTAGCGGATGCCGAACGATTCGGAAAACCGGATCAGAAACGGATCCAGATCGTGGACCCAATGGGTGGGAGGGGTGGAGGCGGGCACGTTGATCAGCTGGTCGCGGGATGCGGAGGTTTCGTGTCGCCGGCGGATTTGCGGCTGCGGCCGAGCTTCTGCGATTTGCTGCGGGCGAACTCGCGCATGTCGACGGCCACGTCGTCCTTCTCGAAGATCTCGCGGCCGAGGATGTGTTCCATGATGTCCTCCATCGACACCACGCCGCAGGTGGAGCCGAATTCATCGACGACGACCGCGATCTGCTGGTGCGTCTTCAGGAACTGGAGCAGCGCCTGCTCGACGGTGATCGTCTCGGGGACGAACTGCACCTCCTGCATGAGCTTCTCCACCAGTTCGGAGTCCTGGTCGTTTGCCTTCGCCTTGAGCAGGTCGCGGCGCCGCACGAGGCCGACGATGTCGTCCAGGTTCTTGCCGTAGACCGGCAGACGGGCGAAGGGAATGTTCGGGTGATCGCGGAAAATTTCCCCGACGGTCGCGTGGCGGGGCAAGGTGGTGACGACGACGCGCGGCGTCATGATCTCGGAGACGCGCACGTCGTCGAGCGAGAGCGCGTTGGTGATGATGCTCGACTCGTTGCGCGAGAGCGTGCCTTCCTGCGCGCCCTTCTCGGCGAGCAGGATGATCTCGCGGTCCGCGGCCTGCTGGTGGGCCTTGCGCCGGATCACGAAGCGCACGACCTGCTGGCAGACCCAGATGATGGGGGTCAGGACGCGCTGCGCTGTGAGCAGCGGGAAGACGACATGGGGCTGGAGCGCCGCGCGATAGACGACGCCGAGGTTCTTCGGGATCACCTCCGAGAAGATGAGGATCGCCAGCGTGAGGCCGGCGGAGATGAGGCCGAGCGCGGCGTCGCCGAAGAGCCGCGTGCCGAGCGCGCCGATGACGGTCGCGCCGAGCGTGTTGGCGATCGTGTTCAGCGTGAGGATCG
>JAMPXH010000147.1 GCA_023701285.1 Candidatus Didemnitutus sp. | reverse complement strand
GGCGTCACCGACAATTGCCCCGGCGCCACCGTCACGACGCTCCCCGCCTCCGGCTCCGTTTTCGCCAAGGGCGACACCACCGTGCGCGTCATCGCCACCGACGCCGCCGGCAACACCACCGAGTCCTCGTTCACTGTTTCCGTCGCCGACCACGAGGCCCCGCAAGTCTTCGTGCCCGCCGACCTCACCGTCGGCACCGACGCCGGCCAATGCTCCGCCACCGTCGCCCTCGATTACCGCGCCACCGACAATTGCCCCGGCGTGACCGTCTCGTCCTCGTGGACCGGCGGCGCGTTCCCGAAAGGCACCACCGTCGTCACCGTCACCGCCACCGACGCCGCGGGCAACACCGCCGCGCAGAGCTTCAGCGTGACCGTCATCGATAACGAGGCCCCCGTCCTCACGATCCCGTCCAATATCACCGTCGCCACCGCGCCCGGCCTCTGCGCCGCCAGCGTGCCGTTCACCTTCTCCGCCACGGACAACTGCCCCGACGTCACCGTCTCGGCCGACTGGACCGGCGGCATGTTCCCCAAGGGCACGACGACCGTCACCGTCACCGCGACCGACGCCTCCGGCAACATCACCACCGGCAGCTTCACCGTCACCGTCGTGGACCGCGAGTCGCCCACGATCAATTGCCCGTCCGACCTCGTCGCCTACGCCGCCGGTGTCACGAGCCTCGCGCTCAACCCCGGCACCGCCACCTACGCCGACAACTGCGGCGCCACGCTCTCCACCACGCGCAGCGACGGCCAGCCGCTCGACGCCGCGTTCCCCGTTGGCACGACCGTCGTCCGCTGGATCGCCACCGACGACGCGGGCAACACCGCCTGGTGCGAACAAAAGATCGTCGTCGCCAACACCCTCGGCGCCGGCGGCGGCCACACGATGGGCTTCTGGTCCAACAAGAATGGCCAGAGCGTCTTCAACAGCTTCAACGGCACCGCCGCGATGCTGAACGCGATGAACCTCCGCTCCGCCAACGGCTCCCCCTTCGACCTCCCGGTCACCGCCGCCGGCCTCAACACCAGCACCTCCTTCAGCACGCTGTCCTCGTGGCTCAACGCCACCTCCGCCACGAACATGGCCTACATGCTCTCCGGTCAGCTCGCGGCGATGAAGCTCAACGTCCACTTCGCCGGCACCACCGCGCTCGCCAAGTTCGGCACCGGCGTGAACGGCCACGCCTACATCCACGCGCCCGGCGCCCAGAGCGCCAACGCGTGGGGCATCACCACCGTCAACGCCCTGATCGCCGAAGCCAACGCCGCCCTCGGCGCCAACGGCCTCACGCTCTCCGGCTCCGCCGCCCGCGATTATCAGACCGCGCTCAAGACCGCCCTCGATCGCGGCAACAACAACCTGAACTTCGTCATCGTTCCTAACTGATTCTGGCTAGAAATAGCCAGCCGTTGGTCTAACCTCCCAGCACGGGTCCTCCACGGGCCCGTGCTTTTTTCTCGGATGCGCCCGCCAGGACCCTCATCCCCACGTGGAAATTCATGCGCCGGCCCGAGACCGCGGCGTGCCAGAAGCCGCCACTTGGCGCAGCATATCCGCTCTCACCGCCTCCGCGCAGGTCGGACACATCCCGTGCGACAGACGCGGCAGCACTCGCTGCTCGAACAACTGCAGCTCCTGCATCGCTTCTTCGACCTCGACCCAACGACCGCCGGCCAACTTCACCTGCTTGCACCAACTGCAGATCATCAAAATCTCCGGCCCGCGCGGAACCTCGTCGTCCAGCAACGTCAAACGGATGCGGTGCTTGGTTTCCTGCAGCGTGCCGTTCACCACTTCCACCCTCGAGCCGGCCGCGGTCTGGTGAAGGCCGACTCGGACATAGGAAAGCCGCTTCAATTCCGCCGTGTCGCACCGCAGCGAAAAGATCATCGACTGACCAGTTTCCCGCACGCGGGCGATGATCATGCGGAAAAGCTCTCTGAGGCTCAGATCAGAGATGGCTTGCAGGAAATTGCCCCCCACTTCGGCGGCACACAGCGACGACGGCGAGGACGCCTCAATGATGACGTCCTTTTCGTCGAGCACGCAGCGCAGATCGATTCGGTCCATGCGAGTAGCGATTCACTAATTGGTAACCGCGTGACCGGGCAAGCGCCCCATTCCCCATGGAGTCACGCAGTCCTACGCTCATTTTGAATTCATTCTGCTAGAAATAGCCAGCCGTTGGTCTAGCCTCTCCGTCTCGAATCCTCTCGCACGAGCCCGTGCTTTTTCTCGGATGCGCCCGCCCGCTCTACTCCTTCGCACTTTCGCCGCCGCCCTCACCCTCACCGTGGCCGCCCGCGCCGCCGAGCAACGCGGCAACGGCGTCCCGCTCGCTTCGTCCGACAGGACCGCCGCGGCCGCTGCGCCGTCACCCACGCCGCAACCGACCCCGCCCGGCGGTTACCCGGCCACGTTCGTGCTGCCGCAGGAAGAGCGCGCGCTCGTCCTCGACGCCACGTCGAAGGACTACGCCGCGCAACCGGGCGAGCAGTCCTGCACGTTCACCTTCCGCGTCACCAACACCTCCGCGGCCGACATCGTCATCACGCAAATCCGCACCTCCTGCGGCTGCTCCGTCGCGAACCTCCCGAGCCAGCCGTGGCGCCTCGGGCCCCGCGCCAGCGGCGAGTTCTCCATCGTCGTGGATCTGCGTGGCAAACACGGCCTGCTCCACAAGACCGCGATGATCGACACCGAGCGCGGCTACAAGCAGCTCGAGTTCCGCGTCACGATCCCGCCGCCGGACCCGCGCGACGAGATGCGCGCGCGCAATCTCCTCATCGCCCAAGCCGACCGCCAGGCCGTCTTCCGCGGCGACTGCGCGCAGTGCCACGTCGGACCCGCCAAAGGCAAACTCGGCCGCGAACTCTACGTCGCCGCCTGCGCCATCTGCCACGCCGATGAGCACCGCGCCTCGATGGTGCCCGACCTGCGCGCGCTCACGCCCGTCCCCGCGCCCGAAGTCTGGCGCGCGCTGATTACGCACGGCAAACCCGGCACGCTGATGCCCGCCTTCGCACAGGAGAACGAAGGCCCGCTCACCCCCGCGCAAATCGACTCGCTCGTCGCGTATCTCTCGAAGGAATTCGCCGCCGAAAACACCGCTCGCGCCGCTGCCGCGCCCGCGTCGCCGAAGTAAGCGCGGCTTCACGGCTCATTTATTTCCGGTTCTACGCGCAAAATTGACACGCTGCGATTTTGCCGCCCGAGCACCCGCGACGAAGATGAGGACGTCATGAGCAACACGGTATCGAAGACGGTAGATCTGGGTTTCAAGCGCCGGGCGCGTCTCTTCGGGGCGTCCACCGCCTGGTCCTTGGGCGGCTGGCTATTCCTCCTCGCCCTCGGCCTTCTCTGGCTGCGACTCAGCTGAGCTTCGCGTCAACGGCCGACGAATAATAACACCGGAGCGCTGCCGCCGGAAGCCCGCGCTGTGTAACGTTACATTGCGCCGCGTTGCCGCACCGGCCTCGGCCGGTAGATTGATGGCGTCATGAACTCGCCATCGAAGTCGGTCCAGAACGCCATGAAGCGCTGGCCGCACCTTCTCGGCGCGGCCACCGGTTGGGCCTTGGGTGGCTGGGTGGTCCTCCTCGGACTGCTCGCCGTCTGGCTGCAGACCAACTGATCATCGCGACGGGAGAGGCTGGTCGAAACCGGCTTCTCCCGCCTTCACGGCCAAACCCAATGCGCCCCACGAGCAGGTCGATGAAAGCCTTCGTGCGCGCCGTAGCCGCGCCCGGGATGCGCCGCGAAGAACAACGCGCCTTGTCCTTGTAGCGGACGTAGAGCGCCGCTTGCGAGGGGCGGACGACCTTGGCCAGATCGCGGGACGGGACGACAGACGCCGCGCCGATCGGTGTCCCCGCCGTCGGGACGGCGGGAAGCTTTTGTCTAGCCCGCGCAGTTCCGGCGTGTAACTTCTCCGCACCCTGCCGCCCGACTGCGGCTTCACCCCATGTCGCTTATCCTGTTTCTCGCCGTTTCCGGCGTCGTGCTCGCGCTCGCGTATCGCTGGTATGGCGGCTTCCTCGCGCGCTTCCTCGAACTGAACGGCGGCACGCCCACGCCGGCGCACGCGAAGCGCGACGGACTGGACTTCGAGCCGGCGCGCTGGTCGTGGCTGTTGCCGCAGCATTTTTCCGCCATCGCCGCGGCCGGGCCGGTGGTCGGACCGATCCTGGCCGCGACCTACTTCGGTTGGCTGCCGGCGTGGATCTGGATCATCGTCGGCTCGATCTTGATCGGCGGCGTGCACGACCTGATGACGCTCGTCGCCTCGGTGCGGCACGACGCGCGTTCGATCGCAGAGGTCGTGCGGCGCTACATGAACCGCCGCTCGTATCTGCTGTTTCTCGGCTTCATCTGGATTTCGCTGATCTATGTCATCATCGCGTTCGCAGACGTGACGGCGGGGACCTTCGTGCAACGCGGCAGCACCGCGGAGGCCGCCGCGCCGGGCCCGGCGGTGGCGACTTCATCGCTGCTCTACCTCGCGCTCGCGCTCGTAATGGGCCTGACGATGCGCAAATGGAAACTCGGCGAGGGCAAGGCGCAGCTCGTTTTCCTGCCGCTGGTGATCGGCGCGATCTTGGTCGGGCCGCTGCTGCCGCTGGACCTCGGCGCGTTGACCGGCGTGGCACGTCCGCAACTGCTGTGGGATTGGCTGCTGCTCGGCTACTGTTTCTTCGCGGCGATGTCGCCGATGTGGCTGCTCATGCAGCCGCGCGGCGCGCTGGGCGGGTATTTTCTCTACGTGGTGATCGTCTTCGGCGTGCTCGGCATCGTGGTGGGCGGACTCACGGGGCAGCTCGGCATCGCGGCGCCGGCGCTGTCGGGTGCGGACCCGTTTCATTTCAGCGGCAGCACGCCGCCCCTGTTCCCGATCCTGTTCATCACGATCGCGTGCGGCGCGTGCTCGGGCTTCCACTCGATCGTGGCGAGCGGCACGACGTCGAAGCAACTCGACCGCGAGACCGACGCCAGGCCAGTGGCCTATGGCGGCATGCTGCTCGAGGCGTTCTTCGCCTGCATCAGCCTCGCGACGGTGATGATCCTCGCCAAGGGCAGCGGGCGGCCGGACCTGACCTACGCGGACGGTGTGGCGGTGTTCATGCACCACGCGACGTTCGGGCTCATCCCGGTGGAGATGGCGCGGCAGTTCGGGTTGCTGTGTTTCGCGACGTTCGTGTTCGACACGCTCGACGCCTGCACGCGGCTCGCGCGCTACGTGTTGATGGAGATCACCGGCTGGACCGGCCGCGCCGGAGTCGTCGCGGCCACGGCGCTGACGCTGGCGTTGCCTTTGATTGTGGTGAGCCTGCCGCCTGCGGAGGTAAACGGCCAGCAGCTCCCGATCTGGCGCGTGTTCTGGAATCTCTTCGGCACGTCGAACCAATTGCTCGCGGCGCTGGCGTTGCTGGCGGTGACGGTGTGGCTGCGCCACCTCGGCAAGCGCGTGTGGTTCACGCTGGTGCCGACGTGGTTCATGCTGGCCATGACGCTGTGGAGTCTCGCGCTGAGCATGTCGGTGCACTCGGACCGCATGCAGAAGGGCGCGGTGGCCGTGGTGCACCACGTGGAGTTCGGCGTCTGCGTGCTACTGCTCGGTCTGGCGGTGTGGCTGGTGATCGAGGCGTTGCTGCTGGCGCGCGGCAAACCCGGCGGCGCCGCGCCGTTGAAGCCGCAGGTGCAGGCGGCATGAAAACAAAAGAGCCGGTCGCGGGACCGGCTCTCGGAATTTTCGGCGGCCATGGACCGCCGCTACAGGATTGCGCCGCCGCTCAGGCCTCGTAGCCCGGGAGCTGCTTGTCCACGGACTCGCGGTGGAGTCGGATGAAGGCCGGCACGCCGTTGTCGAACGGGACGGAGACCTCGCCTTGAATGAGCGGCGTGGCGTAGCGGTAGAACTGGAAGTTCATGCTGACGCCGTCTTCGTTCAGCCACTCGCGCGGGAGTTTCTTCACGTTGCCGACGATGTCGGCGAAGGCCGTCAGGCCCGTCTCGCAGGTGTAGTGATCGCCATCGCCACGGAGCAGCGTGACCATCTTCTCGGTCTCGCCGTTGATGGCGGCCTTGACCGCAGCCTGGCCGGCGAGGAACGCCTCATCGGCGTCCGCCTTCGAGGCGAGGTGCGCGGCGGCGCGCTGGGCAACTCCGAGGCGTGCGACGCGGACCTTGGCGCCGACTTGGGTCTCGACGATTTCGCGGAGGTGGTCGCCCACGCCGCCGAACTGCGCGGCCGCGGCGTTGTCGCTCGACTCGACGGCGACGTAGTTGCCGTCCTTGTCCACGAGGCCTTCGCCTGCGACGACGACGCAATGCTTCTCGCGCTTGAGGATGCGGCGGACGTCGTCGGCAAACTTGGCGGCGTCGAACGCGTTTTCCGGCACGTAGACGAGATGCGGCGGATCGTTCGGGTGGTCGCGGCGCTTGGCCAGCGAGGAAGCGGCGGCGAGCCAGCCGGTGTTGCGGCCCATGACCTCGATGATGGTCACGATGTCGTTCTGCGCGAGCGCCTCGGCGTCGACGGAGAGTTCGCGCACGGTCGTGGCGATGAACTTCGCGGCGCTGCCGTAGCCGGGGCAGTGGTCGGTGACGGGGAGGTCGTTGTCGATGCCCTTCGGCACGCCGATGACGCGGAGCTCGTAACCCTGGGCCTTGGCGGCCTCGGCGATCTTCTGCGCGGTCTCCTGGGAATCGGCGTCGCCGATGTGGAAATAATAACGGATGTTGTGGGCCTTGAGCACCTCGAGCGCGCGCTCGATGTCCTGGGGCTTCTTCAGCTTGGTGCGGCAGCTGCCGAGGGCGGCGCCGGGCGTGTGGCGCAGGCCGCGGATCGTTTGTTGGGACTCGGACGCGAGGTCGACGAGGTCTTCGTTGAGAAGGCCGAGCACGCCGTTGAGCGCGCCATAGACTTCCTCGATGACTCCGTGGTTGAGGGCCTCGGTCACGATGCCGGCCACGCTGGCGTTGACGACCGCGGTGGGGCCGCCGGATTGGCCGATGAGACAGTTTCCTGCGAGTTCTGCCATTGGGTGTGGGTGGTTAAAGCTGTTAAAGAAAGGGAAAGAGGGTCCAAAAAAGGTCGGCCCTCCGGGACTGGCAAACCAATTCTCCCTCCCCGTCGGGAAATGGTAAAAACCCGGGGGCAAATCCGGCCCGCTTCGCCACGGCGAATAGGCGCGGGCGGCGTCTTAGGGACAAGGCGCCCCACCTCGGCTCACAGCAGCTTACCCGGCTGATATTCGGCGGCGCCTTTGGTTTTCTTGGCCAGCGGGGCGATGGTGGCGACGAACTCGTCCACCTGATGCGGGGCGGCGCCGACGAAGCGGCTGCTTTGCGCGAGGACTTCGCGGAGTTTTTTCTGCGCAAGGCCGATGCGCTTGTCGCCGGCGAGGAGCGCGAGGAGGTCGGCGTTGCCGCCGGAGCGCAGCGCCTTCGCGGCGGCGAGCGCGTGCTCCTTGATCGCTTCGTGCGCGGTCTCGCGGCCGGCGCCGTTCTTCACGGCTTCCATCAGGATCGTCGTCGTGGCGAGGAACGGCAGGTTGCGCTCATTCTCGGCGGCGATGGCGGCGGGGAACGCTTCCATCTGGCGCAAAATCGTAAGGTAAGTCTCGAGCAGGCCGTCGAGAGCGAAGAACGCATCGGGCAGCGCCACG
>JAMPXH010000146.1 GCA_023701285.1 Candidatus Didemnitutus sp. | reverse complement strand
GGGCGGGCGCCGCTGGAGGCGACGGCGGGATACTCGTCGAGGCACTTGTAGAGGCCCTGCGAGGTGGCGAGCAGGCGCGCGCGGCGCTTGGAGAGGGATTTGAAATCCGGATCCTCGAGCGGCGGGCTGCGGAAGACCTCGACGGAGACCATCGGGTTCATGACCGGTTGGTCGCCCTTGTTGTAGATCTCCAACATGACGTTCGTGCCGAAGGTCTTCACCGGATCGAGGAGCACGGCGCTGGTGTGGAGGCCGAAGTTGCCTTCGCCGGGGCTGAGCACGACGAAGTGCTCCTTCAGATACATGGAGCAGCTGGTGAGGATGCCGGCGTGGGGCGGGATGGTGAGCGGGGAGGCGTCGTGCCGGATCTGGACCTTGTCGAGGAGACCGCGACCGGCGTAGCCGCTGACGATGTGCTCGAAGTTGAGGCGCTGCAGGCGGGGGTTGAGCGTGTAGTTGACGGCGTGGGGCGTGAAGAAGACGCGGCCCTGCGAGTCGATGGAGGTGGTGTTGGGGAGCTTGAGGACGTTCTGCTGGACGGCCTGCCAGATCTCGGTGGAGGAGAGCTTGGCGCTGGCGGGCGCGTAGAAGAGCCGGCCGGCGGGCACGCCGGGGCGGAGGAGTTTCTTCCAGTAGGCGGCGTTGGGGAAGCTGGTATCGTAGAGGGTGCTCTCGACTTCGAGCAGGAGGCGGTTGCCGTCGAGCGTCACCGGGCCGCGGGCGATCATCTCGATGCCGATGCGGGCGAGCGAGCTGCGCTCGCTGAACTTCAGCTGGGGCAGGTGGGCTTTGAGGAAGTCCATCTCAGCCGGATGGCGGGGCCAGAACACGAGCGTGAGGGCCACGGCTTCGCCGGTCTTGGCCTTGACCGTGAGGATCTGGCCGTCGGTGCTGTGCCAGAATTGGTTTTCGTTCATGGGATTGGGAAGCGTGAGAAGGGGGCGGGGGGCTGACAAGCCGGATGCGCCGCGGTTCCGGCCCGGTGGCGCAGGCGCGACGGCCCGCCTAAGGGATTGATTTTTGCCCGGCCGGTCCGCAACTTCCCCGCTTTTAACGGTCCAAACATGCCCGGCCCGTTATCCCCTCAGGGCACGTATCAACCTCATGAAATTCACTCCCTCGTTTAGCGCAACCGCCCTCGGCCTTGCGTTGCTCGTGTCGGTTTCCGCCCAGTCGTCGGACCCGATCAAATTCGAACTTCCGCAAATCGGCAGTTCCCCCGCGACCGCTCCGGCCACGACGGCGCCCGCCGCCGGCCAGCCCGCCGCCACTCCCGCCGCTCCGGCCATCAAGTATACGGAAGCGCAGATGATGGAAGTTTACGGCTTCATGCTGGGCGACCGTCTCAACCTGCGCCCGCTCGAGTTCTCCCAGGCTCAGGTCGAGTCCATCGCGCGCGGTCTGATCATGGCCGTCAACGGCCAGCAGCCCAACTACGATGCGCAGCAGATCATGCCGCAGCTGCAGGAACTCATCCAGACGAAGCAGCAGGCGTTCCTCGTGAAGGTGCGCAACCACAACCTGTCCGAGACGGCCAAATTCTTCACCGCGCTGAAGGAAAACACCGCGGTCAAGGAACTCGAGGGCAGCAACGGTCTGCGTTATGAAGTCCTCAAGGCCGGCACCGGCGCCGTGCCGAAGGCCGGCCAGATCGTGACCATGCACTTCACCGGCGGATTCATCAACGGTCAGGTGTTCGAGTCCACGCTCCGCGCTCCCGAGGGCAAGACGCCCGAGCCGGTCGACGTGCTCATCCAGCAGGGTGCGCTGATCGACGGCATGGCGACCGCGCTCCTGAAGATGCCGGTCGGCTCCAAGTGGCGCATCTACATCCCGCCGCACCTGGCCTACGGCGACGACGGCATGGCCCAGATCGGCATCCCGCCCGCCGCGACCCTCATCTTCGAGATCGAGACCTTCGGCGTGAAGGACGCCCCGAAGGAAGCCACCGAGGCCAAGAAGTAAGCGGCCCCGCGATCCTCTTTGAAAAGCGAACGCCCTCCCGCACGGGAGGGCGTTTTTCATGGGCGGGCGGCACGGGGCCGGCGCGCCGCGCCGTTCAACGCATCCCGGGCACGAGGTGCCGCAATGCGCCCGCCACGTCGCCATGGCCGGTGCGGGCCAGGTCGTCGGCGGTGATGACCGTGACGGGATGCATGCCGTCGGTGATGAGGCCGACGCGCGTCACTTTTTGCGGGAGGTGGGAGCCCGTCAGCATCACGCGGCCGTCCTTCTTCGGCTTCTCCTCCTTGGGCTTTTTCTCGCACTTGCACTGGCCGGCTTCGCATTTGCAGCCGTCCTTGCACGCTGCACAGGTCGGGGCGGCGTCCTTCTTCTCAGGCGCCTGCGGCTTGGAGTCCGCGAAAACCGCCGGGGCCAGCACGAGCGCGGCCGCGGCGAACAAGACAGTGAGTTTTGCTTTCATGGGGCAGGTGGGACGCCCGGGAAGCTAGCCGGGATTGCGTGCGCCGCAAGCGCGTGCCGGAGATCCGCGACGAACCGCTCCACGGTGTCGGCGGACGTCGCCCACGACGCCATGAGCCGGTAGCCGTGCGCGCCGATGAAGCGGTAGATATGCCAGCCGCGCGCCGCGAGCGCCTCGGCGACACCGGGCGGCAGTTCGACGAACACGCCGTTCACCTCCGGCTCGGCGAGGAGGCGCGTGTGCGGCAGCTCGCGCACGGCGTCCGCCAGCCGGCGGGCCATCGCGTTGGCGTGCGCGGCGTGGCGCAGCCAGGCGCCGTCCTCGAGCATGCCGCACCATTGCGCGGCGGCGAAGCGCTGCTTCGAGGCGAGTTGCGCGCCCTGCTTCACGCGATAGTCGAAATCCAGCGCGGCGGGGCGGCGGAAGAACACGACGGCCTCCGTCGTGTGCATGCCGTTCTTGGTGCCGCCGAGGCTGAGCACGTCGACGCCCGCGCGCCAGGTGAGATCGGCCGGACGCAGGCCGCGCGAGGCGGCGGCCGCGGCGGCGTTGGCAAAGCGCGCACCGTCCATGTGCACGGCGAGGCCGTGCGCCCGCGCGAGCGCGGCGAGGGCGCGAATCTCGTCCGGCGTGTAGAGCGTGCCGAGCTCCGTCGACTGCGTGAGGGAGAGCGCGCCGGGCTTCGGGTAGTGGACGCCGTGCCCGCGATGCAGCGCGGCCTCGACGGCGCGCGGGTCGAGCTTGGCGTGCGCGCCGCCGATCGGGATGACCTTGGACCCGCCGGAGAAAAACTCCGGGGCGCCGCACTCGTCGGTGTCGACGTGTGCGGCTTCGTGGCAGAGGACGCTTTGGTAAGGACGGCAGAAATGCGCCAGCGCGAGCGCGTTGGCGGCGGTGCCGTTGAAAACGAAGAAGACTTCGCACTCGGTCTCGAAGACCTCGGCGATGAGGCGTTTCGCCCGCGCGGTCCACGCATCGTCGCCGTAGGACGGCGCGGTGCCGGTGTTGGCGGCTTGCAGCGCGGCGAAGGCCTCGGGCGCGATGCCGGCCGTGTTGTCGCTGGCGAACGAATAATCGGGCGGAGCGGACTCGGACATGCCGCCACCGTGCCCGCTCGGGCCGGGGTTGCCGAGAGCGAAGTGACCGGAACGACGCTTGCGCCGGCCGGCGGCGCCGTGTTCGTTGGCGCCGGATGGAAGCGTCACGTCCCAACCTTTATCTCGTCGGTTTCGCGGGCACCGGCAAAAGCACGGTCGGCCGGCTCGTCGCGCGCGAGCTGGGCTACGCCCTGCTCGACAGCGACCACGAGATCGAGCAGGCGCAGGGGCGGACGATCACGCAGATCTTCGCGGAGGCCGGCGAGCCGGCGTTCCGGGAGATGGAGCGCGCCTTCATCGACGGCGGGCATCCGGCGGAAGGTTGCGTCGTGGCGTGCGGTGGCGGGCTCGTCATCCCGCCGGGCATGCTCGAACGGGTGCAGGCGCGCGGCGTGGTCATCTGCCTGCACGCCTCGATCGAGGCCGTGTTGGAGCGCACGGGGCGGGCCACGCACCGACCGTTGCTGCAGGGCGACGATCGCGAGCAACGGCTGCGGACACTCTACGCGGCGCGCGAGCCGGTCTACCGGCGCACGGGCACGATGATCCTCACCGATGCGCGGCCGATGCGGGAGATCGTCGCGCATGTGCTGCGTGTCTACCGCGAGGAGCAGCGCGAGTGGGCGCGGCGTCACCGATGAGCGGCGCGGCAGGCACGGGCCTCGCCGGCGGGCGCCGCGAGGAATTGCGGCGCGGGCTGGAGGCGCTCGGGTTCGACGTCGTGCGGTTCACATCGGCCGCGCCGGGGGGGGGAGACTCTTTGCGCGCTTGGTTGGATGCGGGCCGTCACGCCGACATGGCGTGGATGGAGCGCACGGTGGAAAAACGCGGCGCTCCCGGTCTCGTGCTGGCAGGCGCGCGCAGCGTCATCGTGCTCGGGGTGAATTACTGGCCCGGGAAACTGGCGGCGGATTCGCGGAACGGCGGACCGCGTTGGGCGCGCTACGCGCTGCATGAGGATTACCACGACACGCTCAAGCCGGGGCTCGTCGCCGCGGGAAAGTTGCTCGAGCGGACGGTGGCGTGCACGAGCGATGACTATCGCTACTACACTGATACCGGTCCGGTGATGGAGCGCGGGCTCGCGGCGCGCGCCGGGCTCGGTTTTCGCGGCAAGAACGCGATGCTGATCTCGCGCGAGCACGGCAACTGGCTGCTGTTGTCCGTGATCCTCACGCGCTGCGAGATCGAGCCCGACGCGCCGTTGCGCGGTGACTCGCCGCTGCGCCACGCGAGCCACGAACCGGCGGGCCTGCTCTGCGGCAAGTGCACACGCTGCCTCACGGCCTGTCCCACCGCGGCCTTTCCGGAGCCGGGCATCGTCGACGCGCGGCGCTGCATCTCCTACCAGACGATCGAGAACAAGGGCGTCATCCCGCGCGAGCTGCGCGCCGGCATCGGCGCACGTCTGTTCGGCTGCGACGTCTGCCTCGAGGTGTGTCCGTGGAACCGTTTCGCGCAGGAGGGGCGGCGGTTGCTGCTCGCGACGCGGCACGACCTGGCCGACTTGGAGCTGGCGGAGATCCTCGCGCTCACGCCGGAGCGTTTTGCGGAGGTGTTCCGCCGGACGCCGGTGAAGCGCCTCAAGCTCGCCGGACTGCTGCGCAACGCCTGCGTCGTCGCCGCGAATTTGGGCGACGCTGCGCATGTGCCGGCGCTCGTGCGGCTCGCGGGGCATGCGTCTCCGCTCGTGCGCGCGCACGCCGTGTGGGCCGTGCGGCGGTTGGCCGGTGTGCAGGCGGCGGCATTGCTGGAACCCGCGCGCGCCGCGGAGACCGATCCGCAGGTTCTGGCCGAATACGACGCGGCTCAGGCCTGATCCGGCTGTCCGGCGAAGAGCTCGCGCATCCGTTCCGTGAAGCGCGCGGGCGGGCGCACGGGTTCGCCTTGGTGGTTGATGAAGCCGTGCACGGTGAAGCCGGTCGCGAGCAGTTCCTCGCCGCGACGCACCTCGTATTCGAGGCGGATGCGGATCAGCGGACGCTCGGGTAGTTTCGTGAGGATGGTGATCGTGTCGTCGTAGAGCGCCGGGCGCAGGTAGCGGCAGCCCACCTCGATGACGGGCAGGCGGTAGCCCTCCTGCTCGAGCTCGCGGTAAACCACGCCGCATTCGCGCAGGAGCTGGGTGCGGCCGACCTCGAACCAAGGCAGGTAATTGCCGTGGTAGACCACGCCCATCATGTCGGTCTCGGCGTAGCGGACTGTGATTTGAGATTGCGAGGTGATCATGCGGAAGGGGCGGGGGCCGGTTCGTCGGGTCCGGCGGGGGCGTCGAAGAGCGTGGCGGCGGAATCGTCCCACGTGTGCGCGAGGGCGCGGGTCTGACCGGCGCGACCGAGACGGCGCCGCAGTTCCGGGTCGGTGATCAGGCGCGCGAAGGCCGCGGTGAGCGCGGCCGGGTCCTCCGGCGGCACGAGCAGGCCCGTCTCGCCGTCGATCACGGCCTCGGGCACGCCGCCGATGGCGTGCGCCACGATCGGCAAGCCGTGGGCGCCGGCTTCGAGATAGACCAAGCCGAAGCCTTCGACGCTCAGTTTATGCGGCATGCTCGTCATCGCGAAGATGTCCGCCTGCGCATATATTGGAGAGAGTTCCGCGTCCGGTATATCGCCCAGGAATTTCACGGGAAAACCGGCGTCCTCCGCGGCGGCGCGCAATGTAGGTTCGTAGTTTTCCTTCCCGTGGCCGCCGACCATCCAATACTCCAGGTTTGCGCGCAGCGGCGAGGGCAGGGCCTTAAGGGCTTCCAACACGCGCAACTGGCCCTTGCGCGGATGCACCCGGGCCACGGTGAGCACGATGAGGCGCGCGCCGGCCGGTCGCGGGGCGGGCGGCTGGGCGTGCGCGAAATCGGCGCGCAGGGCGCCGGGCGTGAGCACGATCTTGCCGGCGGTATTGGGGAACAGGTCCACCAGCAGCCGCCCGGCGTAGCGACTGACGACGCTGATGCGGTCCGCCCGCGCGAACAGCCGGCGCGCGCTGGCGCGCGTCAACGGCCGCAGCGCAAGGCGGAGAATCTCCGAACCGTGCAGCGTGATGACCATGCGCCCCGGCGGCAGCGTGTCGAAGAACTGCAGGAGCAGCATCGAAAGCAGCGGGCCGGGCTCGGGCACGTAGAGAATGGCATCGCGCCATTGCTCGCGGTGCCGGAAAATATGACACGCCATGCGCCACTGATCCATCCAGCTGTGCGTGCCTCCGATGGCGAGGCGGCGGACGCGGAAGGGCCAGGCCGGCTCGGCGACGCCCGGCTTCAGTGCCGGTGCCCACACTTCGATGTCCCTTCCCTGGCGGGCGGCGGCCGCGGCGATTTCCGCGGTGAACACGGCAATCCCGCCCCGGTGAGGGTAAAACTCATGGGTGAGGGCGACGATGCGCGGGCGCGGCGATTCGGCCATGGACCTCCTCCTTTGACGGCTGTGTGCAGCCGGAGCCAGTGAAAATATTTCATACCCTATTCACTGAACTATTTTCCGCAGTCCGGGTCGGCATTGGGCGGGTGGCCCATGGTTTTTACGTTTACACTCCCAACCCGCAAAACTACTCCTCACGACAATGGCCTCGTTACCGCACAACTCCTCCGGATTTGAACTGAAGCCGTTCACTTCCGAGGATGATGCCAACCTTAAGGAATCGCTCAAACGCTGCTCCGCGGCGACCTACGAGGCTGCGGCCCAGTTCCGCAAGACGGGCAATACGGAGCACTTGCCCGCCGTGGTCCTCGGCATCATCGAGCGCTTCGTCGAGCCCGACCTCCGCGCCAAGCTCAAGGATGCGGACGACGACCTGCGCATCATCGACGATCTCGGCGTCGATTCCCTCACCATGATGGAGATCGTGCTGCTCGTCGAAGAGGCGTTGCAGATGTCGATCCACAACGACGAGCTGCGCCACCTGCGCACCGTCGGCGACGTGAAGACCTTCATCGCGTGCAAGGTGAAGGGCGTGCCGCCGCCGAAGCCCACGAAATTCCTCCCGATCGAGCAGATCGTGGCGGTCATGCCGATCCAGCCGCCGTTCCTTTTCCTCAACGAGGCCTCGGTCAGCGCGCACGGCGCGAGCGGCAAATACCGCATCAGCGGCCAGGAATTTTTCCTGCAGGGTCATTTCAAGGACAACCCCGTGCTGCCCGCCTCCATCATGCTCGAGGCGCTCGG
>JAMPXH010000145.1 GCA_023701285.1 Candidatus Didemnitutus sp. | reverse complement strand
GTCTGGATGGTGAGGCCGCGGGTCAGGCGGGCGACCGGATCGGTGGGGGCCTGGACGGTGAAGAAATCGGCGCCGAGCTCGACGGCGCATGCGCGGTTGTCGGGCGCGTAGGTTTCCTCCGCCTCGTCGGCGCCGGGGCGGGCGAGCCAGCAACGGTGGCCACCCATGAGGTCCCAGGCATTGCGGCGGTAGCGGCCGGGTTTCCAGAGCAGGAGATTCTCGCCGTCGGGACGGCTGAGGTGCGCGACGCGGGGGCCGCGACCGGTGACGACGACGAGACGCAGGGCCGGCGTCGTGAGTTCAACTGCGGCGTCGCCTTCGAGACGCACCCGCTTGATCGATGATTCCAGCATGTGCCGATGCTTGCGTGCGCGGGCGGGTGGCGCAATCAGACTTTGGCAGCTTGACGCGCGGCTGGCGGGCGGCGGGCAAGCGGGCGTGCGGAGGCTCGGCGCGCCCGACGCTCAGTTGAAGTTGCGCGTGTAGCTCGCGCCGGTCTCGTCGACGAAGGTGAGCGATTGGGCCGTCGCGGCGGTGAGCCGGATCTGCAGCTCGTGATCGACGATGTCGCCGACGCGGTAAACACGATCGTTCATGAGCACCTTGCTGTCGGCGCCGGCGGCGCGGATGCCGGTGACGCGGAGCGCCTCGACGGCGTGGATCAGGCGCGGGGTCGGGCGTGCCGGGCCGGCCGGAGTGGCCGCAACCGGGGCGGGCACGGAAGGGATGACGAGAGGTGCGGTCGCGACGGTCGTGAGCACGGGGTCAGCGGTGAGTGTCGCCGCCGTGGATGTCGCCGACGAAGAAGTTTCGGTCGAGGTCAGTGGCACCGGGAGAGTGACCGCAGGCGGCGAAGCGACCGCAGCGGACGCCTGGGTCGCAGGCGGCGGCGTGGCCGGCGCGGCGAGCGGGGCTGCGGCAGCGATAGGGGCCGATGCTGGAGCCGAGGGTCGCAGGAGCAGCACGGCCACGAGTGCGAACAGGCCGCCGATGGTGGCGCCGAGGCCGATCAGCAGCCAAGGCGGGCCCGAGCGGCCGGCCGGGCGCAGGGAGGACGCGCCGGGCGCGTGGGGCAGCGGGGCTTGCGCGTGGCTGGTGCGGTCGCGCTGGGCGCGTTTGAGGGCGTCGTTGATCAGGCTCATGGCTCAGCTCGTCAGGCGATCGAGGTCGCGCGAGGCGCGGCGGGCGTCCCAGTAGGTGACTTCGTCGGAGTCGCGGATGAAGGCGGCGAGGAGGGACTTGTCGCAAAGATTGTTGATGATGCGGGGAATCCCGCGGCTGTGGCGGTAGAGGTGGCGCAGCGCCCACGGGGTGAATTGCGGGCGGCCCGAGCCGCCGGCGAGGGTGAGGCGGTGCTGGATGTAGTGGTCCATCTCCTCGCGGGTGAGCGGGCGCAGTTCGTAATGGACGAGGATGCGCTGGCGGAGCTGGCGGAGCTCCTCGGCGGCGAGCTTCTCCTTCAGCTCGGGCTGGCCCATGAGCACGATCTGGAGGAGTTTCTGTTTGTCGGTCTCGAGGTTGGAGAGGAGGCGGACCTGCTCGAAGACGTCGAAGGAGAGATTTTGCGCCTCGTCGATGATGAGGACGATCTCGCGGCCGGCGGCGATGCGGGCGAGCAGCACCTGGTTCATCTGCGAGACGAGGTCGTTCTTGCTGCGGGCGAGGTGGGTCTCGCCGAGCTCGGTGAGGATCGCCTTGAGCATCTGCGTCTCGGTGAGGCGCGGGTTGAGCACGAGCGCGGTATCGTAGTGCTGCGGGTCGAGTTCGCCGAGGAACTTGCGGCAGAGGGTCGTCTTGCCGCAGCCGACCTCGCCGACGAGCACGATGAATCCCTTCCGCTCCGTGACGCCGTATTTGAGGTGTTGCAGCGCTTCCTGGTGGGGCGGGCTCAGGTAAAGAAACTTCGGGTCCGGAGTGATGTGGAACGGCATCTCCGTGAATCCGTAGTAACTCTGATACATTGCGCCGGGAGTATTCCCGCCGCCCTCCCGAACGCACGAAAATTCGCTGTCAATGATACCTCAAAAACAGTTGCCCGCCCATTGCCGCGTGCGCTTTATCGGGGCCTTCGCGTCGTGAATTGGAACAAGGTCATCCTCTGGGTCTTCGTCGTGCTGTTCTCCGCGGTGGCGGGGTGGGCGGCGCTGTTCCTGCTGGAGATGAACCGGGAGCTGACCGTGCTGCGGGCGCAGTCCGGAGCCAACGAGCGCCGGCTCGCCGAGGCGCGCGACCGGCTGGCGGCGCAGGAGAAATATCTCGAAAGCCTGCGGCGCGATCCCGAACTCGTGGAGCGGGTCATCCGCCGCAAGCTCGGCTACGTGCGCGGACAGGAATTCGTTTTCCGCTTCGACGAGCCCACTCCTCCGCAATGAGTCCCGAACCCATCATTTCCCGTTTCACCGCGGCCGGTCAGGGCCAGGTGTTCCGTTTCTGGAACGAGCTTGCACCCGCCGAGCGCGAGGCGCTGCTCGCGCAAGCCGCCGAGGTCGACCTCGACGAGATCGCGCGCTTGCACCGCGAGCTCGTGGTCGAGAAGCCCGCGACGGCCGCCGGCGTGGCCGGGCTGGAACCCGCCCCGTTCGAGCCGCGGCCGGAGAACGGCGGCGACACCGCGAAATGGATGCGCGCCCGCGCCGCCGGCGAGGAAGCGCTGCGCGCCGGGCGCGTGGCCGCCTTCACGGTCGCAGGCGGGCAGGGAACGCGGCTCGGTTACGACGGGCCCAAGGGAACCTTTCCGGTCACGCCGGTGAAAAAGAAGACGCTCTTCCAGGTCTTCGCCGAGAAGATTCTCGCGGCCGGGCGCCGCTTCGGCCGGCCGCTGCACTGGTTCATCATGACCAGCCACGCGAACCACGCGCAGACGGAGCAGTTCTTCGCCGCGCACGATTACTTCGGCCTCGGGCGGGATCGCGTGCATCTTTTCCGGCAGGGCCGCATGCCGGCCATCGGCTTCGACGGCAAGATCCTGCTCGAGACCAAGGGCTCCATCGCCCTCAGCCCCGACGGCCACGGTGGCTCGTTGCGCGCGTTGCACCGCAGCGGCGCGCTCGACCTGATGGAGCGCGAGGGCATCGACACGCTGAGTTACTTCCAAGTCGACAATCCGCTCGTGCGCTGCATCGACGCGGAGTTCATCGGCTTCCACCTGCTGGCGCGCTCCGAGATGTCGAGCAAGGCCCTGCCCAAGGCCTATCCGGAGGAGAAGGTCGGCCTGTTCTGTCTCCGCGACGGCAAGCTCATGGTGGCGGAATACAGCGATGTGCCCATGGACGTGCAGCGTGAGCGCAACGCCGACGGCTCGCTCCGCTTCAGCGCGGGCAGCATCGCGATCCACGTCATCGACCGCGAGTTCGCCCGCCGCATGGCGGCCGGCGGCGCGGCGGTCGAGCTGCCCTTCCATCGGGCGGACAAGAAAATCCCCACCGTCGATGCCGCCGGGCAACCGGTGAAACCCGCCGCGCCGAACGGCGTGAAGTTCGAACTCTTCGTCTTCGACGCGCTGCCGTTCGCGCGCAGCCCGCTCGTCATCGAGACGGACCGCGCCAACGATTTCAGCCCGGTCAAGAACGCCGAAGGCCTCGACTCGCCCCGCACCTGCGCGGAGGACCAGCTGCGGCAGTTCGCCCGCTGGCTCCGCTCCGCCGGCGCGGACCTCGCCGTCGACGCCACCGGTCTGCCCGCGCACAAGATCGAAATTTCTCCGCTCTACGGCTACGATGCCGAGACCGTCTCCGAATCCTGGCGCCGCCGTCCTGCGTCGACCATTACGCCTAACCTTTACCTCGAATGAGCTCCTCCACCGTTCCTGCCCAAGTCCACGCCGCCGCCCAGGCGGGCCAACTGCTCCCCAGCACCGTCGAGAATCTCACCGCCTGGTGGCAGGGCGGGTTGCCGTCGTGGGCGCAGCAGAGCATTGCGGAGCTGATCGAGCGCGCGCAATGGGGCGAGTTGAACGACCGCTTCTACCGTTACCTCGAGTTCGGCACCGGCGGCATGCGCGGCCGCACCATCGGCGCCGTGACGGCACGGGCCGAGACCGGCACGCTCTCCGCGGCCGGCACGCCGGAGCATGCCGGCGTGGGTAGTAACCTGCTCAACGATTTCACCCTCGTGCGCGCCGTCATCGGCCTGCACCGCTACGTGGCGAAGTATCTCGCCGCGCAGGCCAGCCCGGCCAAGCCGCGCATCGTCATCGCGCATGACGTCCGGCATTTTTCCCGCCACTTCTGCGAACTCGCCGCGTCGACCTGGACGCGCCTCGGCGGCGAGGCCTTCATCTTCGACGGCCCGCGCTCCACGCCGCAGCTCAGCTACTCGGTGCGCTGGTTGAAGACGCATTGCGGCGTCGTCATCACCGCCAGCCACAATCCGCCCCACGACAACGGCTTCAAGGCCTACTTCGAGGACGGCGCGCAAGTCATCGCCCCGCACGACAAGGGCATCATCGCCGAGGTCAACGCCACGCCGCTCTCCGCCGTGCACGAGTTTCTCTCCGCCGACCTCTCGCGCGTGACCGTGCTCGGCCGCGATGCCGACGACGCCTACCTCGCGGTCGCGGCGCAGGCGGTCATCGATCCGGAGCTGGTCCGCCGCTCCGGCCTGCGCGTGGTCTATACCAATATCCACGGCGTCGGCGGCGTCTCCACGGTGCCGCTGCTGCTTCATGCGGGTGTGCACGTCACCGAGGTGCCGTCGCAGTCCGCGTTCGACGCGCGTTTCCCCACGGTGAAGTCGCCCAACCCGGAAAACGCCGAGGCGCTCGCGCTCGCCGTCCAGTTGGCGGAGCAGACCGGCGGCGACGCCGTGCTGGCCACCGATCCCGACAGCGACCGCATGGGCGTGGCCGTGCGCAACCGCGCCGGCAAGCTCGAGCTGTTGACCGGCAACCAGGTGGGCGCGCTGCTCGCCGATTACCGCGTGAGCAAATACAAGGAACTCGGCTGGATTCCCCGCGAGGGCACCGCGAACGCGTGCCTCATCAAGACCTTCGTCACGACGCCACTGCAGGATGCCGTGGGCAAGGCGCACGGCGTGAAGGTCATCAACACGCTCACCGGCTTCAAGTGGATCGCCGGCAAGATGGGCGGCTACGAGCGCCAGCTCGCCGCCGCGATGGGCCCCGGCTTCGATTACGATGCCACGCCGTTCCGCGAGCGCGCGCGTCTGCTGCAACAGCACAGCACGTTCTATCTCTTCGGCACCGAGGAGAGCTACGGTTACCTCCCGAACGACTCGCTGCGCGACAAGGACGGCAACGCGGCCTGCCTGATGTTCGCCGAACTCTGCGCGTGGGTGAAGTCGCGCGGCCTGACCGTGCCCGAGTATCTCGATGAGATTTACCTGCGCTGCGGCTTCTACCTCGAGGGCGTGATCAACATCTACTACGAGGGCGCGACCGGGGCGGCGAAGATCAAGCGCATCCTCGACACCTACCGCTCCAGCCCGCCGCAGGCCTTCGGCGACGTGGCGGTCACGCGCTTCCAGGATTTCGGCCGCGAGAAATTCTTCGATACGGACGGCGAGCAGATCCCGGCGCAGGACCTCTACCTTGTCACGCTGGGCAACAGCTATTCGTTCGCCGCGCGCGGCAGCGGCACGGAGCCGAAGATGAAGTTCTACCTCTTCGCGACCGAGCCGGTGCAGTCCGCCGCCGATCTGCCCACGGCCAAGGCGAAGGCGAAGGCCACGCTCGAGACGTTGCGCGCCGCCATCGAGGCGGACGCCCGCCGGCGCGCCGAGGCCTGACCGGGCGGGCGCACCGCCCGCGCAAACGCTTCCAGCCGGCCCGTCCGCGGGCCGGCGATGGGGCGGCTGGTGCACAGCGCGGCGGAAAGCCGCGGGATGCGTTCAGCCGAGACGGATCAGGCCGACGAAGAGCGAAAACAGCCCGCCGACCACCGCGCAGAAGAGCACGGCGGCGGCGGTGGCGTTCTTGAGGCGTTCGCGGCAATCCTGGGCAAGCCAGGGATTATCGGTGCGGAAGAAGAGATCGCGCATAGCGATTCCCTTCTTCGGCCATGGGCCGGCGAACTGGAGCACGGGATGAGGCGACGGCACGCTTTAACCAATTCTTCGCAAGATGTGCGCACCGCACCGGGGAGCCCGCCTCAGGCCGCCCCCCGGGGGAAATCCATCAGGACGGCTTCGGTTTCGCTTCGGCGAGACCGCGCGCGATGGCTGCGAGCAGGCTCTCGGCGGAGAATGGCTTGGTCAGCACCTGATGCACGCCGCCCCGGGCGAGGCGTTGCCCGCTGACCTCGTCGCCGACGCCGCTGACGGCGATGACCGGCACCTTGGCCTCGATGCGCTGCAACGCGGCGATGAAGGCGTAACCGTCCATCACGGGCATCATCAGGTCGGTGAGCACGAGGTTGATCTCCGCCCGGCGCAGGGCAAAGAGGGCCATTGCCTGCGCACCGTCGACGGCGGTGAGGACGCGGTAGCCGTGCAGTTGGAGCGTTTCTTGTGTCACTTGCAGGATGCTGGCTTCGTCGTCGACGACGAGGATGACCTCGCCGTTGCCGCGGATGCGCTCCGCGGGGGCGCGCACCGGCAGCGGAGCGCCCGCCTCTTCCTGGGCAGGCAACAGGATGCGGAAGGTCGAGCCGCGGCCGGGAGTGCTGTCGACGCTGATCGTGCCGCCATGGCTGCGCACGATGCCGCGCACGGCGGACAGGCCGAGGCCAGTGCCCTTGCCGAGCTCCTTGGTGGTGAAGAACGGTTCGAAGATGCGCTCGACAATCTCGGGCCCCATGCCGACGCCGGTGTCGCTGACTTCGAGCGTGACATAGCGGCCGGGCTTGATGACGGGGTGCGCGGCGGCTTCCTGTTCTTCCAGGGCGCGGTTCTGCGCGCTGATGCGGAGGCGCCCGCCTTCCAGCATGGCGTCGCGGGCGTTCACGCAGAGGTTGAGCAGGATCTGGCTCAGTTGCGTGGGGTCGCCGCGCACGAGCCAGAGGTCGGGCGGCAGGTGGGAGGAGAAAGTGACGTTCTTGGGGAACGTGGTCTGCATGATCGTCTCGATCTCGCGAACGACGTCGCTGAGGTGGACGGCGACGTGCGCGCCTTCGACGCCGCGGGCGAAGGACAGCACCTGCTGCACGAGGTGCGTGCCGCGGTGCGCGCTCTGTTCGACCGTGTCGACGACCTTGCGCATGGGACCGTCGGGCAGCGCGTCGCGGAGCAGGCTCACGGAGAGGACGATGGGGGAAAGGAGGTTGTTGAGATCGTGCGCGAGGCCGCCCGCGAGCGTGCCGATGCTCTCGACACGCTGGGCGCGGAGGAACTGGGCCTCGATCTTCTTGCGCTCGGTCACATCGGTGTTGATGGCGAGCACGGAGCGCGGCGAGCCGCCGCCGTCGCGCAGGAGCGACCAGCGGGCCTCGATGGCGATTTCCTGTCCGCTCTTGTTGACGTGGCGGAGTTCGCCGCTCCACTCGCCGCGGCGGAGCAGGGTCTCCATCGCGTGGGTGAATTGACCGCGATCGCGGTAGAAAAGCTCGCAGACGGAGCGGCCGAGGGCTTCGGTGGCGGTCCAGCCGTAGATGCGCTCCGCGCCCTTGTTCCAGTAGAGCACGCGCTGCTTGAGGTCGCGCACAATGATGGCGTCTTGGGTCTGGTCGAGGAGCGCGGCCTGTTCCTCGATGCGCGACTGGGCGCGCTTGAGCTCGTCGATGTCGGTGCAGGTGCCGAACCACTTGACGATCGTGCCGCTCGCGTCGCGCAGGGGCAGGGCGCGGCCGAGCATCCAGGAGTAGGAACCGTCGGTGCGCCGGATGCGGTGGTCGATTTCGTAGCGCTCGCCGCGGGTGACGGATTGCTGCCAAGCCGTGATGGTGCGGGCACGGTCGGCGG
>JAMPXH010000144.1 GCA_023701285.1 Candidatus Didemnitutus sp. | reverse complement strand
GGTTGTCCTCGGGCAGGAACAGACCCATCATCACCGCATCGAGACCGAGCACGGTCTTGATGTCGGCGATCAGGCCCACGCTGCCACCCTCGCGGAGATAGAGCGCCGGCTTGCCCCAGACTTCCTTCGTCGCGGCATCGAGCGCGCGGAAACACGCGGCCAGACGCGGCGACTGGTTCTTCGGGGTGTTCGAGCGATCGGGCGGGATCACGACGTAAGGCGTCGCGACGTGCTGCTCGGTGATCTTCAGCGTCACGCCCTTCGGGCAGCGCTTCCGGATGGTCTTGAAGATGGCTTCCTTCACGTTCTCGGGCGTCTGATTCGGCACGAGGCGGCAGGTGATCTTCGCGCTGGCCTTGCTCGGGATGACGGTCTTCGTGCCTTCGCCCTGGTAGCCGCCGCTGAAGCCGTTGAACTCGAGCGTGGGCAGGAAACGGATCGCCTCGAACGGCGTGTAGCCGGGCGGCGTGTGGAATTTCGGGATGCCGAGGAATTTCTGGTAGGCGTCCTTCTTCAGGCCGGCCTTCTTCAGCTGCGCGCGCTCCCACGGCTCGGGCTCGACGACCTTGCCGTAGAAGCCCGGGATGTTCACGCGGCCGTCCGGCGTATGCAACGAGGCGCACAGCTCGGCGAGCGCCTGCAGCGGATTCATCAGCACGCCGCCGTTCATGCCCGAGTGCAGGTCGGACTTCGGACCGGTGAGCTCGATCTCGAAGGCCAGCATGCCGCGCAGGCCGACGGTCACGACCATCTGGTCGGGCGACGGGATGCCGGTGTCGGACATGAAGATGAAGTCGCCGTCGAGGCGGTGCTTGTTCGCCTTGAGGAATTGCTTGAAGTTCTTGCTGCCGATTTCCTCCTCGCCCTCGACGACGAAGGTGATGTTGAGCGGCAGATCCGGCTGCTCCTCCAGCAGCTGCGCGACCGCCGCGATGTGGACCAGCAGCGGGCCCTTGTTGTCGGCCGTGCCGCGGCCGTAGATGCGGTTGCCCTTGATCACGGCCTCGAACGGCGACGTCTTCCACTGCGCGAGCGGATCGGCCGGCTGCACGTCGTAGTGCCCGTAGATGATGACGTGCGGCGAGGTCTGGTTGACGATGCGCTTCGCAACGATGACGGGATGCAGGTCCGTGGGGACGGACTCGACGCTGAAGCCGATGTCCTTCAGCAGCGAGGTGAGGAAATTCTGCGCCCCGCGCATGCCGTCGAGGAATTTCGAATCGGCGGAGACGCTGGCGTGGCTGACGTATTCTTTGAGTTTCTCAATGGGGTCGAACATGCGCGCAGCTTGCCCCAAGTTGCGCACGGCGGCTAGTCAGAAACCAATAATCCGGCGCGGCTGCGCATCCGCCGTCGCGCGACGAGACGACAGCGGCCCGCTCAGCGCCCGAGGATCTCGTGCAGGCGCGCACACATGGCGGCGTTGCCGGCGACGTATTGGACGCGCGGGGATTTCAGCCAGAATTCCTTCATCGGGAACGGCGCGGACGTGAGATAGTGCAGTTCGCCGCCGCCTTCGACGATCAGCGCCGCCGCGGCGGCCACGTCCCAGATGCGGTTGTTGTGCTCCACGACACCCTCGAGATGCCCCACCGCCGCGTAGGCCAGATGCAGCGCGCTGCTGCCGAGGCCGCGGATCTTGAATTGCTCGATGAGGCGCTTGCCCTCGGCGGCGTAGACTTTCTCCACCGGTGAGTGGAAGCCGATGAGGCTGTTCGAATGCGGCGGCTCCGTGCTGACCCGCGCCGCGCGGCCGTCGTCCCACAGCCCGCGGCCGGGACCGCCGTGCATCAACACGCGGCGGGCCATGTCGTAGATGACGCCGTAAATCGGCACGCCGTCGTGCAGCAACGCGAGCGAGATCGAGACGTAAGGGATGCCGTTGGCGTAGTTGTTGGTGCCATCGATCGGATCGAGCACCCAGCAATACGGCGCCGTCACCGGGATCGGCTGGTCCGTGACGGCCAGTTCCTCGCTGAAAAACTGATCCTCCGGGAACTGCGCCGTGATCGCCCGTTGGATGCTCTCGGAGATCGCGATGTCGACGGCGGTCACGCGCGTGCCATCGTATTTGAGCTCGGCGCGGGCGCGGCCGAACTCGGCGTGCAGCCGGGCCGTCTCGGCCATCACGGCTTGTTGGGCGGCGGCGATACGGCGGTCGATCTCGGAACAGGAAGTCATGGTCGCCCGCGAACTAGACGCGCTTTGCGGCCAATTACCACAAAACTTTCACCGCTCCGCGCCACCCGTGCCGGACTCCGGCTTGAGTTGGTGCCCGCGCGTCACGGCCGGGGCCTTGCCGGCGTTGAGTCGATCCATCACGGCGGCGAGCCGGCGGCGCTTCTCGTCGCCCTGCGCGAACATTTCCAACTGGGCCGGCTTCTCCTCCACGTTGGAGAAGCGCACGCTCACGAGCCGCAATGGACGCCGTTGCGTCCACGCCCCGCGCAGCAACGGTGCGACCAGACCATAGAAAGGCTCGGCCAAGTCCGTCGCCGCCGCGAGCGAGCGCCCGCAGGAGCTGTCCTCCATGCCGGGATAGCGCACCTTCACGGTCATAGTGCGCACGCATTTGCCGTCGGTGCGGATGGTTGCCATGAGCTCGTCGACCATGCCCTTGGCCACCCGCTCGATCTCGGCGAACGAGGCGATGTCGTGCGCGAAAGTCTCCTGCTGCGAGTAGGATTTCGCGTCGTCGTGCTCGGTGTGCACGGACCGGTCGTCCTCGCCGCGCGCCATGCGCAGCACGTCCTCCCAACCGCTGCCGAACAGTGCCTTCAATTCCGTCTCGCTCCGCTCCAGCACGTCGCGCACCTGCCGCACGCCCGCGGCCTTCAGCCGCTCCTCGCTCTTCTTCCCCACGCCCGGCAGCACGCCGATCGACAGCGGCGCCACATAAGCCGCCTCGGTGCCCGGAGGCACGACGGTGAAGCCCTTTGGCTTGCACGCCTTGCTAGCGATGGCAGCGACGAGCTTGTTGGTCGCGACACCGAACGAGGCGGTGATCTGCAACTCGTCCCAGATGCGCTGCTGCAACGCCCGCACCCGTCGCTCGATCTCCTCCGCGGTTCGGAACCCGCAGGGCGCGAGGTCGAGATAGCCTTCGTCGATGGAGTTGCGCTGCACGAGCGGGGTCATCGTCTCGCACAGGTCGAACATGCGGCGCGAAACCCGGCCGTAGAGCCCCGAGGTGTGCGGGAGCAGGATGAGGTCGGGACAAACTTTCAGCGCGAGCTTCGTCGCCATCGGCGTATAAACGCCGCACGCGCGGGCTTCGTAGCTGGCCGAGGAAATGATGCCGCGCTCGCGTCCGCCCACGGCGCACTTCGTCCCGCGCAGCTCCGGCTTCAACGCCAGCTCGCACGACACGAAAAACGCGTCGGCGTCGAGGTGGACGATGGTCGGCAGCGTGCGCGGCATGCCAATTTCAATGAGCCGCCCACGCGCGCAAGGCAAGTGGCGGCGCGGCGCGCCGGGTGCACCACACGCCGCCGGCTTTCAGCGTCGCGCGAGCTGGCGCAAACGAGCGTCGACCTTGTCGCCGGCATAGCGCGCGACCAGTTCCTGCAAGGCGTCGGGATCGACTGCCGTGGAGACCACGACGAGTTCCCGGCCATCGAGCACGGCGATGCGCAACTCCACCGGCGCGTCCTCGGCCTGGGTGTCGGACGCGTAGATCATGACCGTCTCGTCCGTGCCCGCGACTCCGACCAAGCGGGACCAGCCGCGCCTTTGCATGGCACGATCGGCTCCGGCCAGCAGTTCACCGGGCGCGAGCGGCGCGGCGTCGGAGGTGCGCTCGTAAACGCCCACGCTGGCATGCTTGACCGCGCGCAACGCGCACCGCGCCTCGCCGATTTCCGGATGGTCCACGAACCACAGCCCGGTGCGCAGCGTGCCGAGCGTGGCGCTGCCGATACTGAGCTGCACCTTGGTCTCCCAATCGCCGGGCGCGGCGGCCATGAGATGGCGGCGCAACAGCGCCGCATCGCGATCGAGCGTGAGGTAGCTCGCCGCCCCGACCGCCACGATGAGGAAAGGAGCGAGGAGGAGACCGACGATCCACGGCCAGACGCGGCGGCGACGGATCACGAGAGGTTGCGACGAGGAGGTGTTCATGGCGATGCGGCGCGAAAAGGGTTGTGAGGTTAAGGCACGCGGCGCCCGGGTGCGGACGCCGCGTGAAGTGCGCTTCACTCAGCTGCGCGTGGTCTTGATCTTCACTTTGCGCAGCGGCTCGATGTCGTATTTCTCGGCCAGCGCGCCGATCTTGTCGGCGCTGATGTTGCCGACGACATTCACGAAGACGGCCTGACCGCGGCGGTCGATGACCGTCACGACGAGTCCGTCGATGGCGTCCTCGCCCTGCATCTTGGCGAACACCGCGACGTTGTCGCCGCCTTCGGCCTCGCGCACGGTGACCATGCGCGTCCAGCCCTGGCTCTTGAGCTTGGCGCGGACATCCTCGATCTTCGCAATGGTCGCGGCGCGGTTGCCGTCATCGAGGTCGACCACGTTGACGCGGATGCGCTTGATGTCGCCGACGATTTCGGCGGCGTCGGGCTCATGGTGCTTGGCGATGCGAGCGGCGAACTTGAGCAAGGCGGGCGAGAGGTTGATCTCGACGAATTCGCCCTTGGCGGACGGCGCCAGCTGACCGATGTCGACGTAACCGGGTTCATCGGCGGCGTTGGCGGAGACGAGCATGGCCGCCGAGACGAAGGCGGCAGTGCAGAGGAGGCGGAGGGAGTGCTTCATGGGACGGAGCGGAGTTGGAGGTTGATGGCCGGATTGCCCTCATCACCCGCCATGCCGGCCGGAAGTCGCAGGTATTTTCCGACGCTGCGCCGACGTGCGCCCGAGGCTCCGCCCACCGCCGCTCAAGTGCCGCGCTGCCACTGCGCCAGCGCGATGCCGGTCAGCGAACGCGGCTCCGCCTCGATGCCCTTGCGCGGCCCGGCGTAAACGATGTCGCCGCCTTCCGGTCCGCCGCCGGGGCCCAGATCGATCAGCCAGTCGGCGACGTTGATCACGTCGAGGTTGTGCTCGATGACCACGACCGTGTTGCCGGCGTCGCGCAGTTTGAACAAGAGGTCGAGCAGGCGCACGATGTCGGTCCAGTGCAGGCCGGTGGTCGGCTCATCGAGGATGTAGAGCGTGCGACCCTGTTCGCGCTTGCTCAGCTCGAGCGAGAGCTTGAGTCGCTGCGCCTCGCCGCCGCTCAGCGTCGTCGCCGACTGGCCGAGTTGCAGGTAGCCGAGACCGACGGCCTCCAAGGTCGCAAGCTTCTCGGTGATGCGCGGGAACGCGCGGAACAGCTCCATCGCCTCGCGCACCGTGAGCCCGAGCACATCGGCGATGTTCCGGCCGTGGAAACGCACCTCGAGCGTCTCGCGGTTGAAACGCCGGCCGTCGCAGCTGGGACAGGGTGCGAAAGCGTCCGCCATGAACTGCATGTCGAGACGGATCTGCCCGTCGCCCTGGCAGCGTTCGCAGCGTCCGCCGCGCACGTTGAACGAGAAGCGGCTGGCCTTGTAGCCGCGGACCTTGGCCAGCGGCAGCTGGGCGAAGAGATCGCGCAACAGGTCGAGCAGGCCCACGTAGGTGGCCGGGTTGGAACGCGGGCTGCGTCCGATGGGCTCCTGGTCGACCTGCACGGTCTTTTCGAAATGCTCGAGGCCCGCGAGGGCGCGGTGCTTGCCCGGGACGACCTTGGCTCCATTCAGCTTCCGCGCGGTGGCGGCGGCGAGAATGTCGTTCACGAGCGAACTTTTTCCGGAGCCGGAGACGCCGGTCACGCAGGTCAGCAAACCGACCGGGAAGGCCGCATCGACCTGCCGCAGGTTGTTCTCCGCCGCGCCGCGCACCGTGAGCCAGCGTCCGTCGGGCGCGAGCGTCCTGGCGTCCTTCACGACGCGCAGCTTGCGCGCGAGATAAGGTCCGGTGCGCGAAGCGGAGGCGGGCAGGCGCATGCAGTCGGCCGGCGTGCCTTGGAACAGGATTTCGCCGCCTTCGCGTCCGGCGCCGGGTCCCAGTTCGATCAGGTGGTCGGCGATGCGCATCGTGTCCTCGTCGTGCTCGACCACCACCACCGTGTTGCCGCGGTCGCGCAGGTCGCGCAACGTCGCGAGCAATTTCTGGTTGTCGCGCGGGTGCAGGCCGATGCTCGGTTCGTCGAGCACATAGATGACGCCGACCAGACCCATGCCGAGCTGTGTGGCGAGCCGCACGCGCTGCGCCTCGCCGCCGCTGAGCGTGCTGTATTCGCGCTCGAGCGTGAGGTAACCGAGGCCGGTCTCGTGCAGGAAATGCAGGCGCTGGGCCACGCCGGCGACGACTTCCTGCACCGCCTCGTGATCGGTCAACCGCGCCGCCACGGCGCGCACGAGTTCCAGCGCGCGGGTGATGTCGAGCGCGACGAAATCGGCGTAGGACTTGCCCGCGAGTTGCACGGCCGCGCTGCGCGGATGCAGGCGCGAGCCACGGCAGGTCGGGCACACTCCGCTGACCATGTAGGTCGTCAGGCGCGCGCGGAAGCCGTCGCTGTCGGTCTCGCGGAAACTCGTCATCAAGTCGTCGATCACGCCGGCAAAAGGCATCGCCTTCGCCTCGCGCATGCGCCGGAGCTTGAAGCTGAACAAGCGCTCCCCGGCGCCGTGCAGCAGCGTGCGGCGGGTTTCATCGGGCAGCTCCTTCCACGGCGTCTCCGGATCGAAGGGCAGCTGCTCCGCGAGCTGCTTGAGCAGGGCGTTGTGCTTGATGATGAGATTTTTTCCGCCGATGCGCCACGGCTTGAGCGCGCCTTCGCGGACGGATTTCTCCGGATCGGGCACGACGAGGTCGTCGCTGAAGGTCAGCTTGCGGCCGAGTCCGCCGCAATCGGGGCACGCGCCCTCCTTGTGGTTGAAGGAGAAATGCCGCGGCGTGAGCGGATCGAACACGTCGCCGCAATGCTCGCAGGCGAGGTTCTGGCTGAGCGGGATCTCGCGCCACGGCGCGTCGGCCGTGCGCTGCACGAGCACGAGCGCGCGGCTCTGTCCTTCGCGGAAGGCGAGTTCGAGCGAGTCGGCCACACGACTCCGCTGGTCGGCGTTCAGCACCAGACGGTCGACCACGAGTTCCACGGCGATCTCGGTCGCACCGTTCGGGATCAGGCGCGGTTCGTCGAGCGAGCGGATCTCGCCGCCGATGCGCACGCGCTGGAAGCCGCGCTGCCGCAGGTGCGGGATTTCCTCGCGCAGCACGGACGGCTTGGCACGCATCCACGGGGCCAGCAGCACGGCGCGTTCGCCGGGCGCCTCGCGGAAGAGTTGGGCGATGCAGTCGTCGAGCGAGCGCTTGACCACGCGGCCTCCGTCCTTCGGACAACGCTGCTCGCCGGCGAGCGTCCAAAGCAGGCGCGCGTAGTCCGCGACCTCCGTGACGGTCGCCACCGTGCTGCGCGGCGACCCGCCGCCCGTGCGTTGCTCGATCGCGAGCACCGGCGAGAGCCCGTGGATGAAATCGACGTCGGGACGCTTGAGTTGCTCGAGGATTTGTCGCGCCTGCGCCGACAGGCTCTCCATGTATTTGCGGTAGCCCTCGGCGTAGAGCGTGTCGAACGCCAGCGATGATTTCCCCGAGCCGCTGGGGCCGGTGATGACGGTCAAAGTCCCGCGCGGGATGCGTAGTTCCAGGTTGCGCAGGTTGTGCTCCCGCGCGCCCTTGATGTGGATGTTCGCCGCCGCGTCCATGCGCCCCACGTTTGCCGATTCGCGCGGGCCGTCAAAGCGCTATTAGCGAAAACAAACCCCTGCCAGTGCGTGGATTAAGTCTTGAGTCACGCCGCCAAACCCTCATTCATCCGCCGCATTCAAGGCCCATGCTGTGGCTTGCTAGTCCCCTAACCCACCCCTTGCGCCGTCCTGCTGTCTGACGG
>JAMPXH010000033.1 GCA_023701285.1 Candidatus Didemnitutus sp. | reverse complement strand
TTGGTGCTTTTCGCGGCGAGCAGGTGGCGGAAGCCAGGCGTGCGGCGGATCAGTTTGCCCGTGGCGGACAACTTGAAGCGCTTGGCAACGGACTTTTTGGTCTTTTGCATGACGAGCGGAGCAAAACAGAGAGCCGGCGCGCCCTTGGCAAGGGGAAATTCCTCACCCCGGCCCCTTCTGCGCCCCCGAAGGGGCTGCCCTTCGCCCCACCCCGGCCGGGCACCTCCCAAACGGCGGCGCGCAACAGCGAGCATAAGAAGCTCTCACACCATGCGCATTATTGCACAAGTCATGCGCAGTAAGCGGGGTGCAGCACGGTTAAAAAGGAGGCGCCGCGGCCAAACCGCACCTTTTCCACCATGATCTCCCGCCCTGTCCCGCAAACCGCCACGCTGGATGCCAATGAGGCCGTCGCCACGGTCGCCTACCGGCTCAGTGAACTTTTCGCGATCTACCCGATCACGCCCTCCTCGCCGATGGGCGAGTGGGTCGACGAGTGGTCCTCCCAAGGCCGCAAGAACCTCTGGAATCACGTCCCGGAAGTCATCCAGCTGCAGTCCGAAGGCGGCGCAGCCGGTGCCCTCCATGGCGCGTTGAACGCCGGCGCCCTCGCCAGCTCGTTCACCGCCTCGCAGGGCCTCCTGCTGATGATCCCGAATCTTTACAAGATCGCGGGCGAGCTGCACCCCTTCGTCCTCCACGTGACCGCCCGCTCGCTGGCGAGCCACGCGCTCTCGATCTTCTGCGACCACGGCGACGTCATGGCCTGCCGCCAGACCGGCTGCGCGATGCTCTGCGCCAACTCAGTGCAGGAAGCGCTCGACTTCTCCGCCATCGCCCATGCCGCCACGCTGCGCACGCGCGTGCCGTTCATCCACTACTTCGACGGCTTCCGCACCTCCCACGAGGTCCAGAAAATCTCCCTCCTCTCCGACGACGACCTCCGCGCCCTCCTCCCGGCGGGTGCGATCGAAGCCTTCCGCAACAAGGCGCTCACGCCCGACCGCCCGTCGATCCGCGGCACGGCGCAGAACCCCGACGTGTTCTTCCAGGCCCGGGAAGGCGCCAACAAGTTCTACGACGCCGTCCCCGGCGTCGTGCAGGAGCTGTTCGACTCCTTCGCCGTCCGCACCGGCCGCAGCTACAAGCTGTTCGACTATGAAGGTGCCCCCGATGCCGACCGCGTCGTCGTCGTCATGGGCTCCGGCGCCGAGACCGTCGCCGAGACTTCTGCGTGGCTGAACGCCCAAGGCCAGAAGACCGGCATCCTCAAGATCCGCCTCTACCGCCCGCTCGACGCTCAGGCCCTCCTTGCCGCGATTCCGAAGACCGTGCGCAAGATCGCCGTCCTCGACCGCACCAAGGAGCCCGGCGCCCTCGGCGAACCGATTTTCCTCGATATCGCCACCGCGCTCTACGAGAGCGACCGCGTCGGCCAGGTCGAGCTCACCGGCGGCCGCTACGGCCTCGGCTCGAAGGAATTCACGCCCGCCATGGCCAAGGCCGTCTACGACGACCTCGCCACCGCGGCGCCGAAGAAGCGCTTCACCGTCGGCATCAACGACGACGTCACCAAGCTCTCCCTGCCCTACGACGAAAAGTTCGACCTCGAGACCGACGACACGCGTCGCGCGATGTTCTTCGGCCTCGGTGCAGACGGCACCGTCGGCGCCAACAAGAACTCGATCAAGATCATCGGCGAAGGCACCGACCTCAACGCCCAGGGCTTCTTCGTCTACGACTCCAAGAAATCCGGCGCGATGACCATCTCGCACCTCCGCTTCGGCCCGAAACCGATCCGCGCGCCGTATCTGATCGCCAACGCCGACTTCGTGGCGGTGCACCACTTCCCCTTCGTCGAGCGCATGGAAGTCCTCGCCCAGGCCCGCCCCGGCGCGACGCTCCTGCTCAACATCGCGACGCCCGCCGACAAGGTGTGGGACCGTCTGCCGAGCGAAGTCCAGGCCCGCATCATCGAGCTCAAGCTCAAGGTCTACGCGATCGACGCCTACACCGTCGCCCGCGCCGCCGGCATGGGCGGCCAGATCAACACGATCATGCAGACCTGCTTCTTCGCGCTCTCGGGAGTCCTCCCGCGCGACGAGGCCATCGCCGCCATCAAATACGCGATCAAGAAGACCTACGGCAAGAAGGGCGACGCCGTCGTCGCCAAGAACAACGCCGCCGTCGACGCCGCGCTTGCCGCGCTGCACGAGATCACCGTCCCCGGCGCCGTCACCGCCCGCTTCTCGCGCCCGCCGGTCGTCTCCCAAGCCGCGCCCGAGTTCGTCCAGCGCGTCACCGCCATGATGCTCGCCAACCGCGGCGACGAACTGCCCGTCAGCGCGTTCCCGGTCGACGGCACCTGGCCGGTCGCCACCACCAAGTGGGAAAAGCGCAACATCGCGCTCGAGATCCCGACTTGGGACCCGTCGATCTGCATCCAGTGCAACAAATGCGTGATGGTCTGCCCGCACGCCGCCATCCGCTGCGCCGCCTTCCCCGACGCCGACAAGGCCGGCGCGCCCGAGACGTTCAAGAGCACCAAGCTCAAGAGCGCCGCCGCGCCGAACTACCAATACACCATCCAAGTCGCGCCCGAGGACTGCACCGGCTGCACGCTCTGCCACAAGGTCTGCCCCGCGAAGGACAAGACCAACCTGAGCCGCAAGGCCCTCATGATGGCCCCGATCGAGCCGCTCGTCGAAAAGGAGCGCGCCAACTTCGACTTCTTCCTCCAGCTCCCGCCGGCCCCGGCCGCGCTGCTCGAGGACACCGTCAAGGGCACGCAATTCCGCGAGCCCCTCATCGAGTTCTCCGGCGCCTGCACCGGCTGCGGCGAGACGCCCTACCTGAAGCTCCTCACCCAGCTCTACGGCGACCGCCTGCTCGTCGCCAACGCCACAGGCTGCTCCTCGATCTACGGCGGCAACCTGCCCACCACGCCCTACACGACGAATCGTGACGGCCGCGGCCCGGCCTGGTCCAACTCGCTCTTCGAGGACAACGCCGAATACGGCCTCGGCATCCGCGCCGGCGTCGACCAACACGCCGTCCAATCGCTGCGTCTCCTCCAGGAACTCGCACCGCAACTGCCCGCCGAGATCGTCAAGGGCATCATGGAAGCCGATCAGCAGACCGATGCCGGCATCGCCATCGCGCGCGGCCACGTCGCGGCGCTGAAGAAGCTCCTCCCCGCCCTCGCCGGCGACGAGCGCGCCAAGCACCTGCTCGAGCTCGCGGATTACCTCGTGAAGAAATCCGTGTGGATCATCGGCGGTGACGGCTGGGCCTACGACATCGGTTTCGGCGGCCTCGACCACGTCCTGGCGAGCGGCCGCAAGGTCAACATCCTCGTCCTCGACACCGAGGTCTATTCCAACACCGGCGGTCAACGCTCTAAGTCCACGCCGCTCGGCGCCGTCGCGAAGTTCTCCGCCGCGGGCAAGGATACCGACAAGAAGGACCTCGCGCAGATGGCCGCACACTACGGCCACGTCTACGTCGCCCGCGTGGCGATGGGCGCGAAGGACAGCCAGACCGTGCAGGCCTTCATCGAGGCCGAGCGTCACCCCGGCCCGTCCCTCATCATCGCCTACTCGCACTGCATCGCGCATGGCTACTCGCTCGCCAACGGCCTCGACCAGCAGAAGCTCGCCGTCGACACCGGCTACTGGCCGCTCTTCCGCCACGATCCGGAGCGCGCCGCCAAGGGCCTGCCGGTCGATGTGATGGACTCCGGCGCGCCCAAGCAACCGCTCAGCGCCTACACGAAGAACGAGCTGCGTTACCAGGTGCTCTTCAAGGCCAACCCGGAACGTGCCGCCATGCTTGCCGAGCAGGCCCAGAAGGCCGTCGACCAGCGCGTCGCCAGTTACCAACAACTCGCGGCCAACGCCGCTCCCAAACCCGCCGCCCCGGCGGCCCCGACCGAAGTCAAACCGCTCAACTGAGGACCGCCCCATGAACCTCACGACCCGCTACCTCGGACTCGAACTCAAGACGCCGCTCATGCCCGGCGCCTCGCCCCTCGCGACGCGCCTGGACAACATCCGGCGCCTCGAGGATGCCGGCGCATCCGCGATCGTGCTGCACTCCCTGTTCGCCGAACAGATCGAGGGCAACGCCGTCGCCGTCTCGCGCCACATCGAGCGCTGGCAGGACACCTTTGCGGAGGCCACGTCGTTCTTTCCGCAGAACGACGATTACCTCCTCGGGCCAGACGAATACCTGAATCGCATCACCGCGATCAAGACCGCCACCAACCTGCCCGTCATCGCGTCGCTCAACGGCACGCATCTCGGCACGTGGACGGACTACGCGCGCCTGATGGAGAAGGCCGGCGCCGACGCCCTCGAGCTCAACACCTACTTCATGGCCACGCGCCGGGACGAATCCGGTGAGGCGGTCGAGCAACGCGTCCTCGACATCGCCCGCGCGGTGCGCGCCTCGGTGCGCATCCCGATCGCGGTGAAGCTCTCGCCGTTCTACACCTCGACCGTGCACCTCACGGGCCAGCTCGAGGATGCCGGCATCGACGGCGTGGTGCTCTTCAATCGCATCTTCCAACCGGAGATCGACATCGAGACCTTCGACGTCGTGCCGAAGCTCGGCCTCTCCAGCCCGGAAGACCTGCGCGTGCGACTCCGTGCGCTCGCGCTGTTGCGCGACCAGGTGAAGGTCAGCCTCGCCTGCTCGGGCGGCGTGCACACCGCCGCCGATGTCGTGAAGGCGCTGCTCGCCGGTGCCGACGCGATCCAGATCGTCGCCGCGCTCCTGCGCGACGGCCCGGACACGCTGGGCACGATCCTTGCCGAGCTGAAGGTCTGGATGGAGAAGTTCGAATACAACTCCGTCGCCGAGATGCGTGGCGCCCTCAGCCTGCGCAACTGCCCGGACCCCGAGGCCTACGAACGCGGCAACTACCTGCGTTCGCTGCAACTCTGGCGCGAGTAAGACCCGCATCGCAGTTTATCTCGTTTTATCGAGGCGCAGTTCGCTGCGCCTCATTTTTTTGCCCGCGCGACGAGGCTCACGGCCGGAGAAAAGTTCCGGCGCGCGCCCTTCCCTTCAATGCCCCACCGCGGCGTTCGTCCGCCGCGGATCGGCGTAGCCGGTGCGGGAACCGTCGGGATTGATCGTGATCGCAGTCACGCCGCCGAAATGCCGGCCCGTGCCGGGCGGTTCGCGCAGACTCACCACCCAGCCGCGCTCCTGCAGCGCAGCGGCAGTCTCGTCGGGCAACGACGCCTCGCTCTCGATCGCATCCGGCTGGTCGCGCCCCAAGGGATTATGCCAATGCAGGCGCGTGTCGCCGATCGCATCCTCCAACGGACGCCCGAAGACGAGCCGATCAAGCAGGACTTGCAGCATCGCGGTGGGGATGCGCGAGGCACCGGGGATGCCCAGTGCGAGGACCGGCTTCCCCTCGCGCAGGACGATCGTGGGCGAGATCGTGCTGCGCGGACGCCGGCCAGGCGCCACGTAGTTGGGACCGGTGGCGCCGTTGATCGAGAAGTTGCTCATCGAATTGTTCATCACCACGCCCGCCGCGGACACACAGGCGCCGAAATGGAAGCTCTGCGACTGCGTGGCGGAGACGACATTGCCGTGGCGATCGACCACGACGAAATGCGTGGTCGAGGCGTGGACGGATTCCGTCTCGGGGAGGTTGACCGCGACTGCGGGTGCGGAGCGCGCGGCATGCGCCTTGGCGCGGATGGATGCGAGGGACGCCGCGGACGTGAACTCCGCGAACGCCTCACGACCGTTCCCTGCGTCGCCGATATGCTTCTGCACGAGCGGCAGAACCTCGCGCCAGAACCGGCCGATGAGATCGATGTTTTCGGCAGAGCGCAGCTCACCGGAAAACTCCTCCTGTTCCAGCGCCTTCAGCAGAGTGAGATGCAGGGAGCCGCCACTCGTCGGCGGTGGACCGCTGATCACGCGGTAGCCGCGGAAGTCCACGGCGAGCGGCGCACTGACTCGCGCCCGATAACGGGCAAAATCCTCCAGCGTCAGATAACCTCCACCCGCTCGGGCGGCCGCGACAATCTCCTCGGCCACTCGTCCGCGGTAGAAGCCGGACGCGCCGTCCCGGGCCAGCAACTCCATGGTGCGGGCGAGTTCCTCGTTCGCGAGCCGGCTGCCCTCGGCCGGCGGCTCTCCGCCCGGCAGGAACAAGCGCTGCGTCGCTTCATCCGCGGCGCGCAAGCTCCCCAGCCGATCCTGGAACAGATCGTGGGTCTTCGGCAGCACCAGAGAGCCCTTGCGCGCCAGCGCGATGGCCGGAGCGACATTCTCGGCCCAGGGTTTGCTCCCCCAACGCACATGCGCCTCGTGCAAGGCGGCGGCCAGACCCGGCACGCAAACCGACGTCCAGCCATAGGAGCGCTGACGCTCAGGCAAGGCCCGGAATACATCCGGCTCCACGCGGGAGCCGGCCGCATCCATCCCGTCGACCGCATAGGTCTCGCCGTTCGCCGCATCGTGATAGAGCAGCATCAGCTTGCCGCCCAAGCCCGAGCCGTAGGGCTCCGCCACCCCGAGCGCGAGCGACACGGCCACGGCGGCGTCGATGGCATTGCCTCCGGCCGCCAGCACATCGGCGCCGATGCGCGCCGCCTCCGGATGCGCCGCCACCACCATCCCGTGCGGCTCGGTGACGGGCTCGACCCGCACCGGCACGGCCTGCACGGTGACGGCGACACACAGGAATAGGGACGACCAACGCAAGGACCTCGGATTCATGGAGACTGGAGTTCGGAGAAATGCTGATAGACGCGACGGGAAACGGCCGCGATGACCTCTTCCCCTTCGGCGCTGTCCTTGCGCCCTTCGGTCATGACGCACAGCACATAGGGGCGGCCGGGCAGGTAAATGATGGCGCTGTCACAGCGCACGCCACTGGAAAGCGAGCCGCCCTTGTGCGCCACGGCCACGCTCTCCGGCAACGGCTCCCGAATCGCCGGGCGGCCGAAGCGGGGCAGCTTGAGGATGGCGAGGATTTCCCGGCTCGTTGCCGCATCGACGACTTCGCCGCGATGGAGCAGTTCGAGCGAGCGCATGAATCCGCGCGGCGTGCCGACGTTTTCCTGCCCCTGCGCCATCGCCGCGCGATCCATCATGCGTCGGCGCAGCCGGATGTCCGGCGTGCCTTGGGCCGTGAGGGAGGCGTTCACGGCCTCCATGCCGACGCGGTCGATGAGCAGGTTGGTGGCGGAATTATCGCTCAGGACGATCATCAAAACCGCATAATCGCGCAGGCTCATCGTGACGCTATCGCGCCCGAGGTGCTTCAACAGCCCGCTGCCGGCAGCGCGCGATTCCGGCGTGAAGGGAACCTTGGCGTGCACGTCGAGCCGGCCGGCGGCATGCTGGCGGTAAAGTTCCGTCAGGATGTGGATCTTGATCGAACTGGCTTGGCGGAAACTCTCGTCGCCGCGCAGGAACAGCTCCTCGCCGGTCGTCAGATCCTTGATGGCCACGCCCACGCGCATGCCCTCCCGGGCTGCGGCGGCCCGAAGCGGCCCGGACAGCGTCTCCAACGGCTTCGCCGCGGCGGAGCCGAGCAGCAGCGCAGTCAGAAAGAGGAAACCCAGGGTTCGCATAAAAAAAGCCGGGGCGCCTGCGCGCCCCGGCCGGATGAAAAAGGTCAGAGCTTCTTCGTGATATCGATGTAGAACGTGCGGCCCTTGGCGCTCACGGTGCCGCCTTGGTAGCCACGGCTTTCATCCGCGAGCGGCGGCTCCTCATCGAAGACGTTGGTGATGCCGAAGCGGACGGTCACGTTGTTGTGGATGTCCTTCTGGCGACCGAAACGGTGCTGGAGATAGACGTTGTGCTGCCAGGTGTCCTCGATCCACCAGCGATAGCGGACGACGCCGCCGATGTCGTGAAACACCTTGATGTAGCTCGGGCTGCCGAGCGCTTCGTAGAGCGCCTGACCGGTGGCGCCGGTGGCCAGGGCCGCACCGGGGTCCATCGAGCCGCCGTAGTATTCCGAAGACCAGCCGGCCGTCCACTTGCCGATGCGCCAGGTGAGGCTGCCGTTGGCGCGCAGTTTGGCGCGGCCGTCTTCCTGCAGCACGCTGTCGGGCTCGGAGAACTCGTCGAGCTTCTCGAGGAACTTCGTGGTGTAGGTCGCGCTGCCGCGAATCGTGAACTGGCCGAAGGAGAACCGCGGGGAGCGATACGAGAGTGCCATGTCGATGCCCTCGATGTCGCGGCCGGAAAGGTTGATGTAGTCGTCGACCACGGAGAGCACGCGGCCGACCGGGATGCGCTGGGAGCCGGGATTCGCGGCGTTGTAGGTGGAGAACGCGAGGAGGTCCGCGGCCGTGAGCGGAGCGCGATTGACCTTGGTGTTGCCGAGGTAACCGGCGGTGCCCGAGCCGACGTCGATCGTGTTCACGTCGATGCCGGCGTCCATCGCGGCGCGGCTGAGGACGTCGAGCAGGTCGCGGTCGCGCGTGAGCTGGCCGCTGGCGGTCAGGTTGTCGATGACCTTGTTCTGATCGATGCGCCACCAGTCGGCGGTGAAGGTGAGGCCCTTGATCTTCGGCACCTCGAAGGCGAAGCCGACGGTCGCGATGCGCGACTCCTCGGGATCGAGCTGGTCGTTGCCCTGGCGGAAGACGGTGCGGCTCACGCTGCCGTCGGTGATGACGTTGGTGACCGTGAAGCGATACGGATCGGACACGCCGCTGACCGAGCGCTGGAGCGGCGAGGTGTTGGTCTGCACCAGATTGGGCGCGCGGAAGGATTCGTTATACGAGGCGCGGAACAGCAGGTTGCCGGTGGGGCGCCAGGCGACGGAATACTTCGGTTTGAACGCATCGCCGAAGTCGGAGAACTTCTCGTAGCGGCCAGCGACGCCAACCTCGAGCGCCTGCACAAGCGGGAGGCGGTTCTTACGGCTGACGATCGGGAAGAGCAATTCGCCGTAGGTCGACATGACGTCGCGATCCGAGTAGAGATTGCGGTTCGGCGACAGGCCGACGAAGTCGTTGTCGACGGCCGGGAAGCCGGGGGCGTTGACGAGGAAGCCGTCGGGATTCAGGCCGTGATAGGGCGGGCGCCAATCGCTGTAGGATTCCCAGCGATACTCGGCGCCGAGCGCGGCCGCCACGCGGCCACCGCCGCCCCAGAGATCGAACAGAGTGCCGTTGATCTTGCCGTCCCACGTCGCGAGCTCGGTGCGGCCCTCGCGGATGAAGGTGTCGTAGAGCGGGTCGACGACGGAGTCGGGGTTGGTGTAGGCCTTGTCGATCTGGATCAAGTAGGGATTGCTGACCGCGGTGCCACCGCCGGTGACGCCACCGGGATTCGGCGTGAGCTTGAAGGTGTAGCCGAAGGGGTTGAAGGCGGTCGCGTCGGTGCGGAGGAGCGCATCCTGCAGCAGGCTGTGACGGACGTTGAAGGATTCCTCATCGCGGGTCCAAGCGCGGGAATACATCATGCCCGACTCCCACTCGAAATCCGCGAAGGTCTTGCCGCGCAGGCCGGCGACGCCGCGGAAGGACTGCGAGAGGACGTTGATGGAGCGCTCCTTGAACTCGCGCGGGCGGACTCCGGTGCTGCCGGCGATCATGACGGCGGCAGGAGTGCCGGTGATGCGCGGCGTGCCGTCGGTGTTGGCGAGGCCCGTCGGGTGGTAGAAGCGGGAGCCGAAGGGATTGTAGGGGTTGTCGATGCCGACGTAGAGGTTGAAGTCATCCGTGCCGTCGGTGCCCTGCGGGTCGCGCGTGCCGGTGGAGTCGGCGCGGTAGTAGGCGATTTCGGCGAAGGCTGACAGGCGGTCGTTGATCTCGTGGTCGATCTGCGTGAAGAAATTCAAGCGATCGGTCGCGGGCAGGATCGTGCGGTGCTGATTGAGATTGTAGTAATAATCGTTCTCGACGCTGCCGGCGGTGCGGGAGGGCGTGGTCTGCTTCGCCGCGACGCCGATGGCCGCGCCGGTGTTGGGCACGATGAAGAACGCACCGCCGCTGGTGAGGGTCATGTTCGGCGCGCCACCGGCGAACGTGAGCGAGGTCGTGGAGATGCCGCGATTGCTGGTGGGGCGGGCGCCGACGAAATTGTTGTTCGCGTCGAAGGAGCCGCGGATGAAGTTACCGAAGTTCGACGCCGAGGAGCTGTTGTCGAAGTCGCTGTCGGTCGTGCTCCAAGGTTCGGGCAGATTGGCTGTCTTACGGATGTCGGACTGGCTCGAGAAGTGCCGGTCCTTCGTGCCGAGGAAGTCACGGTGATAGAAGTCGAGCATCGCGGTCACGTGGGTGCGGCCGGCGTTGTAGAAATCGCCGGAGGTGACGGTGACGCGCCAGTCGTTGGCGCCGCCGTGCTCGGTGACGCTGCCGCGCATTTTCACTTCCCAGCCTTGATAGTCCTTGCGAATGATCGTGTTCACGACACCCGCGGCGGCATCGGCGCCGTAGATGGCGGAGGCACCTTCGCGCAGCACCTCGACGCGCTCGATGGCCGCGTTGGGGAGCTGGTTGACGTTCACGGCGAGGGAAGGCACGCCACCCTCGGCTTGGCTGACGGGATGGGGCGCCAGACGGCGGCCGTTGACGAGCACGAGCGTGTTGCCCGAGCCGATGCCACGGAGGTTGAGCGAGGTGTTGTCACCGCGGGCATCGGCGCCAAGGACGTTGGATTCGCCGAGGGTGATGACGCCGCCGCTGGGGAGCATCGAAAGCAATTCGGAGGGCGTCGGCGCGGCGAAGGCCGCGAGATCATCCGCGTCGAGGACGGTCACGGGGAGTGTCGTCTCTTCGTCGATGCGGCGGATGTTGGTGCCGGTGACCGTGAAGGTATCCAGCTTGACCACCTCGCCCTCCCGATCGGGCGAAGGTGGAGGGGTCGTGGCGGGCGCAGTCTGCGCCCAGCTCGCGACCGCCGTGCAGGCAAGGGTGAATCCCGCCAAAAACGGTGTGCGGAGGTGCAATTTCATAGGGCTTGGTTCAGGTTAGGTGGGGAAAGGGACAACGATCTGCCACCGCTCACGCCATCGTCGGAAAGCCATGCTGGCGGCCAACGATACGAAAGTCTCACGGGGGTAGGTCTGTGAGATTGTAGCGGTTTTAGTGCCGGATGCCTAGGGGTGCCCCACGTCTTAGGCGAGGCGTAATTCTACGCAAAGCATTGAGGCCTTGCGACCGGGTATAACTTGGGTGTGATTGAACTCGCCATGCCCCCTCCCGCCGCGTCCTCCGCGTTGCGCTTCGTGCTCGTCGACGACACTGCGACGTTCCGTGAACTCCTCAAGGAGGCGCTCCAGCGCCGCTTTCAACCGAAGGAGCTGCGCGACTTCGGCAACGGCAAGGAGGCCCTGGCCTCGTGCCTGAGCGCTCCGCCCGACCTGCTGATCGCGGATCTCTACCTCCGCGACATGGACGGTCGCGACATCGTGCGCGAATTGCGCCGCCACAAGCACGAGACGAAAGTCGTCGTGCTCACGGCTCATCCCGAAGCGCAGCTGCCCGCGGAGCTCGTCTCGCTCGGCGTGGCGGGATTCGTCGACAAGAATTCCCCCTTGGAGCAGATCGACCGCGCGGTGCAATGCGTGCTCGAAGGCGGCATGTTTTTCTCGGCCAATGTCCCGCCGCCCATCCCCACCCTGGCGGCCGAGCCCAACCTCCCGCGTCTCGGCGCCGATGCACTCTCCGAGCGAGAGCAGGAGGTCGTGCGTTTGGTGGCGCGCGGTTTGGTGTCCAAGGAAGTCGCCGCCCAACTCGGGCTCAGCACGCGCACCGTGGAGAAACACCGCGCACGTATCCTGGCCAAACTCGGGCTGCATGATGTGCCGACCCTGGTTCGCTGGTGCCTGCGCAACGGTCTCGGCTGAGTCGGATCGGCTGGCGTTGTAGCGGACGCCTCGGCGCCGCATTTCTCCCGATGATCGGGGGGACAGAGCTGACTCAACCGGACTCATGCCGTTGGACGCGATTCCCGGCGGATGAGCTCCTGACCATGGGGTGGTCGCCGCTGTCCCAGCGGCGACAGACGTCGGTAGGGACACCGACGCCCACCTCCTGCATGATCCCGGCTCAGCGCAGACAGGAAAAAGAAGAAGCCGCTTACGAACGTAAGCGGCTTCTTCTTTTCCCGATGGTCGGGGCGGTGAGATTCGAACTCACGACCTCTACGTCCCGAACGTAGCGCTCTACCAGGCTAAGCTACGCCCCGAATCGGAATTGAGTGGTCAATCAGAGGTCTTCGCGCAGGTGAAGCAAGCAGATTCTTCTTCCGCGCGACGCGGATAAGAAAAAGCCGCACCACGAGGGTGCGGCTGAAAATCAAAGCGCGCGGTGCGCTTACTTGCGGGCCGGCGCGGGCGGCGGCGGCATGGCCGCGAACGAGCTGGAACCGACGCGCTGACCGACCATGTCGACCATGCGCTGGATCTCGAGTTCGGCGTTGCGGCGTTCGACCTTGGCGAGTTCCACCTGCTTGGCCAATTCGAAGGCCTCGCGGTTGGTCTTGTCGCGCAGGTTGCGCAGCTCGAGCAATTGGATCTCGAGTTCGGCTGCATCCTTCGCGTTCTTGTCGGCCTCGGCGGCGTAGCGGTTCGCCTCTTCGGTGAGCAGGCGCATGCCTTCCTCGTATTCGCGGACGCGCTTCTCTTCCTTGGCCCGGTCGGCGGCTTCGCGCTCTTCCTGGCGACGGCGGGCATCAGCCGCGGCCTTCTCTTCGACTTCCTGGCGGCGCGCGTCTTCCTTCTTCTGTTCGATTTGAGCCAAGCGAGCCTTCTCGGCGTCGCGCACAGCCATATCCTGGAGGGCGCCGCGGTAGAAGAAGACGAAGACGCCCAGCAGAACGATCGGAGCGATGATGTAAAATTTGTTCATGTTGCGTGTGCTTCGGAAAGGTTAGCTTTTCTTGGCGGCAGCGGCGGCGGCCTCGGCGCGGGCCTTCTCCGCCGCGTTGAGTTTCTCGAGCAGGTCGTAGTAATACTTCACGTTGGACTCGGCCTGCTTCACGTAGGTGCGGAGGAAGGCCTGCTCATCGCGGTGCTTCTTCTTCTCGTCCTCAAGCTTGGCGACCTCGGTCTTGACGATTTCGACGTCCTTCTTGAGGCGCTCGACTTGGTCCTTGGTGCGCTTGCGGTCATCGAAGGCCTTTTGGCGGCGATCTTCGGCGTCCAGGCGGGCCTTTTTCTTGGCCTCTTCGGTGCGCTCGCGCTGTTCGCGCTCGATCTTGCGCTTCTCCGCGGCCTCGATGGCGGCCTTGATCGCCTGCTCGCGCGCGGCGACTTCCTTTTTGGCCTTCTCGCGGCGCTCTTCTTCGACCTTGGCCTTGGCCTCGGCGATCTTGGCTTCGTGACCCTTGTTGAAGTTCACGTAGAAGACCGAGAACATGATCACGCCGATGACCGGCAAGAGGATGTAGACTTTGTTCATGGGGGTGTCGTTAGATGGGTCAGGATTTTTGCATCTTGGCTTCGCGCTCCTTGAGCAGGTCCAGGATGGCCTGCTTCATGCGCTCGCCCTCCGCTTTGCCTTCGGGCGTGGCGATGGCCTGCTCCGAGGCTTCGAGGGCGATGTCGAATTTCTTCAGCTCATACGCGATGAACGCGAGGAAGAGGTAGGTGGTGTGCGGCTTGGCGCCGCCACCTTTGCGCACCGCAGACTGGAGGTGAGGAAGGGCGGCTTCGGCCTTGTCCAAGCCGTAATAGTTTTGCGCGATCAGATATTCCAACTGGCCCGACTCCGGGAACTTCTCGGTGGCACGCTTCAGGGTGTCGATGGCCTTCAGGTCGCGATTGAGCTGCTGATAGGAATACGCGAGCAGCTCCCAGTTTTTCTCCTCGTTTTCAATCGTGCCGTCGGTGAGGCCTTTTTCGAGAAGCTCAGCCGCACGGTCGTAAAGGCCGAGGTTGAAGTGGATGCCGACGAGGTTGAAGTTGTCCTTCGGGCCGTTCATGAACCCGTTGGCTTGGGCGCGCTCGAAGGTGATGATCGCACGGATATCCTTCTGCTGGCCGAGATAAAGGGCGGCGAGCTGCTGCCAGTAGGTGCGGTTGTCGGGCTTCTGCTTGACGAGGAGCTCGAGCAGTTCGGTGGCTTCCTCGTTGCGGTCGAGCTGCTGCAGGCAGACGAGCTTCAACACGTAGAGATTGTCCTTCGGGTGGGTCGACATCCGGAGGGCGGAGTCGACGACGCCGAGGGCCTTCTTGATCGGCTCCACATTGGGGGTCTCGGCGTTCTGGATGGCGCGATTGTAGAGCAGCGACGCGTAGAAGAGCAGCGCATCCGGATTCTGCTTCTGGTTATTGGCGATCCAGCGCTCCATGAAACTCTCGGCCTTCTCGTAGTGGCCGGCGATCGACGTGGCGACCTTGGTCGTCGTGGCCTCCTGGAAGTGCAATTGCGCCAAGTAATACAGGAATTCCTGGGTGATGCGCTCGTCGAAGTAAGTCGGCTTCTTCGAATCGGACAGCTTCAGGGCGCGCTCCAGCGGCTCGACGGCAGCGCTGAAATCGCCTTTCTGGAGCAGGGTCTGCGCCTTGATCTGGAGGAGGACGGCGGCGTCGAAGCTGGTCTGGTCGGCGACCTTGGCCAGCTGGCCGTTGATCGCCGCGAGCGCACCGTCGTAGTTCTTGGCTTCGGCGGCGGTCTTGTAAGTGGTGCCGAGCACCTCGCTGGTGGCATCGCTCAGGGCGTAGCTACGCTCTTCCTGGGCGAATGAGGCCAGCGTCAGGCTGGCGGCGGATGCCGCCACAAGCAGGAGACGACGCAGGTGGGGGGAGAAAGACGGCATGATCAATCGTCAGTAAGGGTGAAGGGAATCTCGATCTGGCAGCGGGTGTTGACGGCCCGGCCGCCCTTGCGACCCGGGCGGAATTTCCACTTCTGGACCGCTTGGATGGCCGGCTGTTCGAATTCGCGTTGGGAGGAGCGGATGATCTGCACCGCGACGACGTCACCCTTGGAATCGACGATGAATTCCAGCGTGACGGTGCCGGAGATGCCGGCCCGCTTCATTTCAAAGGGATAGTTGGGGGCCGGCTGCACGCGGGCGACAGGGATCTGGTCGAGGTTGGCGACGTCGAAGAGATCCTTCATGCCTTGGCCGAGCTTGGTGCCGGGCTTGACCACCGGGATGGCGATGGCGCCCTTGGCGGCGGTGAGGCCGGGCGGGGGCGGCGGCTGGAGCGGCTGGGTGAAGGCGGTGACGGAGACGGAGGGAACGTCCGCGAGCATCGGCGGAGCGAGCTGGTTCGTGGGCGCCTCCTCGGCCAGTTCTTCCACGATATCTTCCTTTTCCGGTTCGATCTCCGGCATCTCCATCTGCACAACTTTCACCTCTTCCTCGACGACCTTGGCCTTGGGCGGAGCCTTGCGGTTGAAGGCACCCAGCAACAGACCGTGGAGGCTGATGGAAAGGATCACACCGATGATGAGGTCTCTGCGCATGGTTGCTCCTTATTTGCCCGTCGGACGGGTGCGGGTTTCGACCGAGAATTTCTCGATGCCGGCCTTACGAATTTCGTCGAGCACGGCAACAGTGGCACCGAAGCGGGCCTTCTCGTCGCCGGCGATGAGGATCTTGGGGTCCTCCACTTCCTTGCGGTAGTTGGCCAGCATCGCGGGCAAATCCGCGATGTCGACCAGCTCACGGTTCCAATAAATGGCGCCACCTTCGGAGACCTGGATCGTGGTCGGCTCCTCCTTGGCCGCATTCGTGCTGGCTTGGGCGGACGGGAGGTCCACCGGCACCGAGCGGATGCGGTTCAGCGAGAGGGTGAAGAGCACAAACGTGGCGAGCAGGAAGAAGATGATGTCGATCATCGGCACGATTTCGATGCGTGCCTTCTTCATTGGCCGTAGCTTGACTTGCATGAGGGATGGGAAGTTGAGGTCCTGCCGGGAGGATTAACGGACGGGAGCGAGCTTTCTTAGAAGCTCACTGCTGCTTCATCCGCGTCTCGATGTAGACCTTGGTGAAGCCGGCCTTGCGGGCCTCGTCGAAGACGTAGATGGCTTGGGCAAAGAAGGCGCGTTCGTCGCCGTTGATCAGGATGCGCCCGTCGGGCTCGGCCTGCTTGAACTGCTGCAAGCGGACCAGAAACTCGTCGAGCGTGACCAGATCCTTGTTCCAAGCCAGCGTGCCCTCATCGGTGACGGAGACGGTGGCCGTGCCGGCCGGGTCGCGATCGATGGCGGTATCGGCGGCCGGCAAAGCGACCGTGATGCCGTCCGATTTGTTCAGCGAGAGGGTGAAGAGAATGAAGGTCGCGAGCAGGAAGAAGATGATGTCAATCATCGGCACGATTTCGATACGTGCCTTCTTGACTCCATCTGGGCCTGTGCCACCGCCGCCGCCGTGCATGGTGCGTAGGGTTGAGGTTGACGCGGATTCGCGCGAAGCCGCGAGGGCTTAGCTGCGGACCGTGGATTCCTGCTTGTTGATGATGATCTCGAGCGAGTTCGAGGCGTCTTCCACCTCGTGACGCGCCTCTTCCATGCGGGCGTTCAGATAATTGAACGGCACGAGCGTGATGATCGTGATGGCGAGACCGGTCATAACGGCGATGAGCGCCTCACCGACGCCGGCCATGACTCGGGCCGCGTTGGCGGCGATATCGCCACCCGCGCCGAGGGCGCCGAAGGTCTCCATCATGCCCGTGACCGTGCCGAGGAGGCCGAGGAGCAGCGAGGCGGTGATGACGGTGTCGAGAATCGTGAGACCTTGCTTGTAGCGGTTCAGCTCCTGATTGGAGGCGCGCACAAAGGCGTTGGCCAGCGAGTGCTCGCGGTGCGAGAGAGCGTAGACGAGGATGCGCGCGACGAAGTCCTTCGTCTTGCGGCCGATTTCCATCGCGCCTTCGATGTCGCGCGACTCGACTTTCTCCAGCATCTGCTCGATGGCGGCCTGATCACGCTGGGAATTCTCGCGGATGATGAAAATCACGCGCTCGATGACCACGGTGAGCGACAGCAGGGAGGTCAGCAAGATGGGCCACATGATAGGGCCGCCATACTTGAAGAGCTCCATCGGAGTCATGTTCATCAGAAACGCCAGGGGCATGTGTGCAGTAATCATGGTGCGATTTGGATGGGATTAATTGACGAAGAGTTGCGGTGCAAAAAACGGAGGTTAGCGCGTGGCCATCGGCCGCGGATCAAGGCCCGGGCACGCCGGAGCCGCCATGCGAGCAGGGCGGCGAATCGAAAGAGGAAAATGGAAACTACGGGGCAAGAGGTGTGTGCGGCGAAAGAGCTGTTTTGTTTGAAAATCGCTCTGGGGTGTCAATGCGCATTCATTGCGGGGTCAGGTTTGTGCAAAAAACGCGTGGCTGCCCGGCTAGGACTCGAACCTAGACAAGCAGAGTCAGAATCTGCTGTGCTACCATTACACCACCAGGCAGTGGTAAAAGAATCGGCTGGCACGCGGGGGATCGTGGCCGGCGAAAGTGGAGCCGGCGATGGGATTCGAACCCGCAACCGCCTGTTTACAAAACAGGTGCTCTACCGTTGAGCTACGCCGGCGTGGCGCGCTGCGCATTGAAGAGGGTGAAGCTGCAAACAACAAGTTTGGTGGCTCCCCGGGGACTCGAACCCCGAACCTACTGATTAAGAGTCAGCTGCTCTACCATTGAGCTAGGAAGCCAAAAAACGGAACGCCAAAACTTAATGACGCGACTGTGGTGTCAACACCTTTCCCGACCTGTTCCCCCGGAAAAATCCAGCCTGCCACAGCGGACCGCAGAGCGCAGCTCCTTCGGCCATCGAAGCGACATCGTTGCCTTGGCCAGCCTCCGCGATATTTGTCACCGCAGCCCCACACGCGCCGTGGCTGCCTCCAGCGCGCAATCCGTCATCGCGCCGACGATTCGCCACCGAGCGCATGGACGCCACTCTTGCCCGGCGCGAGAACGCATCTGCCCAACCACAAAGGCCGTCACTCTATCCGGGGCCGCGCGTAACGCAGCCGTGGTCGCGATCTTCCACGCAGGCGGCCCGCGTCTCCATTTCCGTCTCTTCCGCAATCCTGCGCTCGACGGAGCCAACCAATCCTGCCAATCGTGCTGCCCCCGTGGGAACCTCGTCTGAAGCACGCCGCTCCGATTCATCAGGACGCCGCCACTCCGCCCGGTGCCTTTGGTTCACGCTCCTTTGCCTCTGCGCGACCGCAGCCCTGCCCGCCGCCGAATTACCGGCCGCCAATCTGAGCGATCCTGATTTCGCCGAGACCGACGAAACCCTCGTCAACGCCCAGGAACGGCTGGCCAACGCCAAGACGGAGCCCGACATCCTGCGCGCCCTCCTGCAGATGGTGAACTTGATGCGGCGCCGGGGCGATTACAGCGACGGTCTTGCCGGGGCCAAGGACGGCTTGGCGCGGGCCCAGCGCATCGGCGATACCCGCCTCCAGGTAGATTTTCTCTACATGATGGGGCGCATCTACTGGAACATCGGCGACTACCCCCGATCGATCGAGACGCACCTGGAGGAACTCCGCCTCGTGCAGGCAATCGACGACCCCGCCCGCCTCGCGCGCACGCACGGCGGCCTGGGCCTGACCTACCAGCGCTTCGGCCGCAACGAGGACGCCCTTCACCACTTCGACCTCGGCCTCCAGTTCGCCGAGCAGGCCGGCGATCAGCCGATGCGCGCCAGCATCCTCAACAGCATCGGCAACCATTACCTCAGCGAGCGCGATTACGAGCGCGCCACCGCGCTGCATACTCAGGTCCTGCGCATTCGCGAAGCCTCCGGCAACCGCCGCGCGATCGCGGTCACGCTCACCAACCTCGGCCTTGCCGCCGACGGTCGCGGCGACTACGCGACCGCCCTCGCCTACCTCGAGCAGGCGCTCACCACCTTCGAATCGCTCAAATACCGGCGCTACATCGCCAACACCCACCGCCGGCTCGCGCGCGTGCTCCGCAATGCCGGCCGCACCACCGACGCCCTCGCCCACTTGGACAAGGCCCTGCAGATCGGCCAGTCGCTGGCCAGCCCCGAGGTGCTCGTCGACATCTACCAGGAATTCGCGCTCACCCACGAGGCCCGTGGCGAATTCGCCCCCGCACTCGAGTATCAACGCAAGCTCGGCAGCGTGACCGATGAGATCCGCAGCGACCAGGACCGGCGCCGCATGGCCGAGCTGCGCGCCCGCTACGGACAGGAACAGCGCGAACTGGAAATCACCCTCCTCAAGCGCGAGCAGGAATTGCAGAGCGCGGAGCTCAGCCGCCGCCGCTCGCAAAACCTCGCGCTCGCCGCCGCCGGCATCGGCGGCGTCACGCTCCTCGGCGCGATCACCCTCGTGCAACTCGTGCGCCTGCGCGCCGAGCGCCGCATGCGCGCCGCCACCGAGGACGCCCGCGCCCGCGCCGAGGCAGCCGAGCGGCTCAAGTCGCGCCTGCTGCAGATGGCCTCGCACGACCTGAAGGTCCCGCTCACCGCGCTGAACGCCACGGCACGCCTCATCGGCACCAGCCCGGACGACGCCTCCACTGTGCGCCGCCTCGCCGATGGCATCCAGGCGGACACCGCGCGCATGCGCAACCTGGTGCGCGATTTTCTCGACGCCTCCGCGATCGAGGACGGCAACCTGCAGCTGCACACCGCGGAGATCGATCTGGCCGCCGTCAGCAGCGCCGCCGTCGAAAGCCTGCTGCCCGTCGCCGCACAAAAGAACCAGCGGCTCGAAATCCTGCCCTCGATCACCGCCCTGCCCCGCGTCGAAGCCGACGAGGATCGCCTGCGCCAGGTGATGGACAATCTCATCAGCAACGCGCTCAAGTTCACCCCGCCCGGCGGCGCAGTCACCGTCGCGCTCGGGCAGACGGGCGCGTGGGGTTACGCAGAAGTGCGCGACAGCGGCCCCGGCCTCGGTCCGGCGGATTTCGCCAAGATGTTCGCCCCGAACCAACGCCTCTCCGCCCAACCCACCGGCGACGAAGACTCGACCGGCCTCGGCCTCTTCATCGTGCGCGAATTGCTCACCTTGCAAGGCGGCCGGCTCGAGGTGCAATCGCAACCGGGCCGCGGCGCGGTCTTCCGCGTGCTCCTGCCCGTCGTCCAGCGCGCCTGATTCAGGCGAGGAACGGGTTGAAACGACGCTCGTTTCCGGCCGTGGAGAGCGGTCCGTGTCCCGGGGCGATCAGCGCGTGGTCGGGCAATTTCTCCAGGACGCGCCGCGCGTGAACCATCTGACGCTGGCAGCAAAAATAGCCTCCGCCCAGCGAACCCGCGAAAATCAGGTCGCCCGAAATCAGCAGATCCGCGTCCCCACCCGCGCCGCGTCGCCGCACCATGTAGCAGTTGTGCTCCGCCGCATGCCCGGGCGTGAGCAACGCCGTGATGCCGAAGCCCGCGACCTCCACCGCCTGGGATTCGCCGAGCGCAAGACAGCGCGGCCAACGACCGGTCGGCGGACCGTAGAAATGACTCAAGCCGAAGTCGCGCATGATGTCGTCGAGCCCGCCGATGTGCTCCGCTTCGTAATGCGTGACGAACACCGCCGCGAGTTTCTTGATCGATGCCGGCCAGGCGCGGCGCAGTTCCGCACCGCTGGCGCCGGTGTCGAACAGCACCCCGGTGACGCCGTCCTGGGTAAGCAGGTAAGCGTTGGCCACGCCGATGCCGAAGGGCATGCGCAACGGATGAAGGCTGAACGGCAGCGCGCACAGCTCGGGGCGGGGATAGGCGTTGGCCGCCAGCGCGCAAAGACCGACCTCGTTCAAGTGCAGCACCTGCGCCAACCGGCCCAACTCGGCCGGCGTGAGATCCGGGCGATAGTCGAGGGCATCCTGGATGCGGGAGAGATCCACATCCGCCGCCGCCGCCAGTTTTTCATAGCTCAGCGCCGCATGGCGGGCGGCCTTTTCCAGCACGTCCCCCAATTCATCCTCGAGCGCGGGTGCGGCAAGCGTGGACATGGCGACAGACGGGAGAAATGAATTCCATTTCGGCCGCGATTGCCACACGTTTTCGGGCATGGATGTCCAGCAAGAGGTGATCGAAATCTTCACGCGCACCAAGGCCCTGTTGCGGGGCCATTTTGTCCTGCGCTCGGGCCTGCACAGCGGGCATTTCTTCCAGTGCGCCCAAGTCTGCCAATACATGCCGGAGGTCGAACGCCTCGGCACGTTGCTGAAGGCCAAGCTGGACGGGCTGGAATTCACCACGGTGTTCTCGCCCGCGATGGGCGGCCTGGTCATCGGCCAGGAAATCGCGCGCCAGGCCCGCTCGCGCTTCATCTTCGCGGAAAAGGAGCAGAACGTGCTGGTGATGCGCCGCGGATTCACGATCGCCCCGGGCGAGAAGATCCTCGTTGTGGAGGATGTCATCACCCGCGGCGGCCGGGTGCAGGAGTGCCTCGACATCATCACCAAGGCCGGTGGCCAGCCGGTCGCAGTCGCGGTGCTCGTCGACCGCAGCCAGGGTCAGGCCAAGTTCAGCGTGCCGACGATCTCGCTGCTGGAAATGAGCTACCCGACCTACCCGGCCGACCAGTTGCCGCCCGAGCTCGCCGCCCTGCCGGCGACGAAGCCCGGCAGCTGAGCCGGGATCATGCAGGAGGTGGGCGTCGGTGTCCCTACCGACGCCTGTCGCCGCTGGGACAGCGGCGACCATCAAATTATCAGGAGCTCATCAGTCGGGAGTGACTGATCTGAGGCAGTGCGGCATCAAATTTCGATCAACTGCATGAGTCCGGTTAAGCTATCGCGCGAAGCACGCAGATCGCTCGTCGCTCAGCAAGCTGAGCGAACAACAAGGCGCGCCCGCGGGCGCGCCTTGTCATTTATCCGGGAGTCGGAACGCGTCAGCGCGCCTCGAAGACGAGGTAACGGTAGATGCCGCGATAATGGATGAAGGCCATGTTGCGGCCGCTGCGGATGGCGGAGCGGGCGGAGGCAAGGTCCGTCACCGGGACGCGGTTGATCTGCTCGATCACGCAGCCGACCGGGAACACGCCGGCGTAGGGCGATTGCGGCGACACGGCCGTGATCACCAAGCCCTCCACGCGCGCATCGATGCGATACTCGCGGCGCAGTTCGTTGGTGAGCGGCTCGATCGTCACTCCGACCAACAGCTCGGCGAGGTTATCGTCGGCGAGTGTGCCGAGCGTGACGTCGATGGTGCGGGATTTCCCGTCGCGGAGCACGGTGACCGCCACCTTGGTGCCGGGCAGTGTTTGGGCGACGAGCAGGCGGAGATCGTCGCGGGAATTCACAGCGCGGCCGTTGATGGCGGTGATGATGTCCTCGCGCTTGATGCCCGCCTCGGCCGCCGGGCCGTCGGCCGGGCTGAGGTCGGTGACGATCACGCCGCGCGTATCGCGCGGCAGGCCGAACGACTCGGCGATGTCCGGCGTGAGCGTTTCGCTGGCCACGCCCATGTAGCCGCGGATCACGGTGCCGTGCTCGATGAGGCTGGCCATGACGTTGCTCGCGAGGTTGATCGGCACGGCGAAACCGATGCCGATGTTGCCGCGGTTCGTGGTGGCGATGCCGCTGTTGATGCCGACGAGCCGGCCCTTGGCGTCGACGAGCGCGCCGCCGGAGTTGCCGAAGTTGATCGCGGCGTCGGTCTGGATGAAATCCTCGTAAGCGTCGGGTGCGCGGTCGGTGAGCAGGTTGACGTTCTTGCGCCCGGTGGCGGAGACGATGCCCATGGTCACGGTCTGGCCGATGCCAAGCGGGTTGCCGATGGCAAAGACGACGTCGCCGACGCGGAGCTTGTCGCTGTCGGCCAGCGTGGCGAAGGGCAGGTTCTCCGCCTCGATCTTGATCACGGCAATGTCGGTCTTCGGGTCGGTGCCGACGAGCTTGGCGGTGAATTCGCGGTCGTCGCTGAGGGCGACCTTGAGTTCGTCGGCCTCCTCGATGACGTGGTTGTTGGTGAGGATGTAGCCGTCGGCGGAGATGAGGACGCCGGAGCCCATGCCGCTGAGGCGCTGCTCGCGGTCGGGCAGGTCGCGGCCGTAGAAACGGCGGAGAATCTCGGGCACCTGCTGGCGCACGATCTTGCTGGAGTAGATGGAGACGACGGCCGAGCGGACATCCGTCAGCGAGTCCGCGTAGCTGGTGAGCGCGGGGGCTTTGCCCTCGGCGACGGGGGCATTGTCGACGCGCAGTGCGGGTTGCTTGAATTCCGACGCGCGGCCCGACTTGTTGGTCTGTGCGTTGAGGGTCAGCAGACCGATGCCGACCGCCAGCGATACGACAACCAGGGTGGTTTTCATAGGGAGAGTTGGCTCGGACACTAGCCAGCCCGAGCGGTTCCGCAACCGCCTCAGAAGCCCTTGATCTTAAAAAGGCTCGTGACGCTCTCGTTGCTGTTGATGCGCACGATCGCCTCGCCGAGCAGCGGGGCGATGCTCAACACGGTGATGGGCAGATCGCGCGGGTCGACCGGCACGGAGTTGGTGGTGATCAACTCGTCGAGGTGGCCGGACTTCAAGCGGTCGTAGGCGACATCCCCGAGCACGCAGTGGCTGATGGCGGCCCGCACGCTCTTGGCGCCGTGCTCGCGCAGGATCTTGGCGGCGGCGGTGATGGTGCCGGCGGTCTCGGTGATGTCGTCGACCAGCAGCACGTCGCAGCCGTCGACCTCGCCGACGATATTGATGGCCTCGACGGTCGTCGCGTTGACGCGCTTCTTGGCCACGAGCGCCAGCGAGGCGCCGAGCGAATCGGCGTAGGCCGCGGCCATCTTCATGCCGCCGACGTCGGGCGAGCAGACGACGAGCTTGGGGCTGCGCTTCAACGCCAGATACTGGAAGAAAACGGGCGAGGCGAAGAGGTGGTCGACCGGCAGGTCGAAGAAGCCCTGGATCTGCTGGCTGTGCAGATCCATCGTGAGGATGCGGTTGGCGCCGGCGGCGGTGAGCAGGTTGGCGACGAGCTTGGCCGTGATGGGCACGCGGGGCTGGTCCTTGCGGTCCTGGCGGGCGTAACCGTAGAAAGGGATGACGGCCGTGATGCGAGCCGCGGAGGCGCGCCGCGCGGCATCGATCATGATCAACAGTTCCATCAGGTGATGGTTCGTCGGCGGGCAGGTCGACTGGATGATGTAGACGTCGGCGCCGCGGATGTTCTCGTTGATCTTGACGAAGGATTCGCCGTCCGGGAAGCACGTGACGGTCGCCTCGCCGAGCGGGACGCCGATGGACTGGCAAATCTCTTCCGCGAGCGAGCGATTGGATGAACCCGAGAAAATTTTGAGGCGCGTGTCCTTCATTCGCTGCGGGGGTATCGGTTATTGCGCGGAGGCGGAAGTCTTTTCCAGACGTTGTTCGAGGTATTCGACCCGCTTGAACAAATCCGGGAGCTTCTGATGCAGGATCTGCAACCGGCGCTCGGCCATGTAGGGCAACGCCGGGGTGCCGTTCAGGTAGCTGCCGGGAGGCGTGTCCGCGGCGATGCCGGTCTGGCCACCGGCCTTGGTGCCCTTGCCCAGGGTGATGTGGCCGCCGATGCCCGCCTGGCCGCCGAGAATGACATAATCCTCAAGTGTGGTGCTGCCGGATATGCCGACTTGAGCGCAGAGGATGCAGTGTTTGCCGATGATGACGTTGTGGCCGACCTGCACGAGGTTGTCGATTTTGGTGCCCTCGCCGATCACGGTGCGGCTGAAACGGGCGCGATCGATGGTGGAGTTGGCGCCGATCTCGACGTCCTCCTCGATCACCACGAGGCCGATCTGCGGCACCTTCTCGTGGCGGCCGTTGACGAATTCGTAGCCGAAGCCGTCGGACCCGACGATCACTCCGGGCTGGAGCCGCACGCGATCGCGCAACTCGCAGGCGGCGGCGATCACGCAGCCGGGCATGATCCAGCAACCGGCGCCGATGCGGGCGTCCCGCCCGACGAACACCGAGGCCTGTAAATGAGATCCTTCACCGATCTCGGCGCCCTCCTCCACCACGCAAAGCGGCCCGACAGTCGCACTCGGCGCCACCCGCGCTCCCGGAGCCACGGCCGCGGTGGGATGGATGCCGGGTGCCGGTTTGGGCCAGAGTTGCTGCTCGATGCGGGCGCACAGTCGGGCGAGCGCCGCGGAGGGATTCTTGACGTAAAGGAACTGCTGGTCCGCCTGCGGCTCGCCGACATGATCGAGCGGCACCAAGATGAGCGAGGCGCGCGTCGCGGCGACGTCGGCCCGGTATTTCGGGTTGCCGAGGAAGGAGAGATCGCCGGGTTGCGCGGTTTTCAGCGAGGCGATATCGCGGATGGTGCGGGCGGTGGTGCCGGCGGCGCGCTCGGCAGCGACGAAGCCGGCAATTTCGGCGGGGGTGAAGGCGACCTGCATGGCGACAAAAAAGCCCTGTTCCGGGGAACAGGGCTTGGCAAGTGTGCGTTAGGGCTTTTTCGGCTCACCGGTGAGACCGGGGACCGTAAAACCGCCGCTGGCGGGCGCGGGCGTGGTCGCCTGCGGAGCGGTCGCCGGTTTGGCGGGAGTCGCGGCCGGAGCGGAGGCCGGGCGGTCCTTGTTCACTTCCTTCACGACTTCGTCGGTGATGTCGTAGCCGGGGTCCGAGTGCAGCACCACCGGAACGCCGAAGACGCTCGGGCCGGACTTGTCGAGCACGAGGGTCGCGCCGCGGGAGCGGGCGATGTCGTTCACGACTTTCATGATCTCATCCATGATGCTGTCGCGATGGATCTTGGCGCGCTGCTGGAGCGAGCGCTGGGTGTTGACGCGGAAGTTCTGCGCCTCGGCCTGGATGCGGCGCATGTCCTCGATCTTCTTCTGCGAGTCGGCCTTGGCCTGATCGCGGGCCTGCTGGCTCTTGATCGTGCTGTTGGACTCCTCGACGAGGACCTTGTATTCCTCCTCGGCGGACTGGAGCTGCTTGGTGAGCTGATCGAGCTGCTCCTGCGCGCGCTGGGCGGCGTCGTTGAATTTGGCGTTGGCTTCCTCGGTCTTGTAGTGGGTGTCGTAGACACGGGCCATGTCGACGACCACGACCTTGAGCGCCGGTTGGGCGAACAGCGCCGAGGCAGCGGTCAGGCCGGCCAAGGCAAGGAGGGTGCGGGTGATCTTTTTCATAAGGGTAGGTGGTTGGAGAGGTGAGATAATCAGAAGCGGGTGCCGAAGGAGAAGTTGAACTGGCTGCCCTTCTTGTTGAAGCGATCGCCGGTCAGCGGGATGCCGAAATCGAGGCTCAGCGGGGCGCCGGCGACGAAGAGACGGAGACCGAAGCCGAAGTTGTCGTTCCAGTTGCCGGGCGAGAAGTCGTAGGCCCCGCGATTCACAAAGCCGCCGTCGTAGAACACGGCGAAGCGGATCGGTTTGACGATATCGAACGAGTATTCGGCCGAGAAGAAGCCGTAGGACTTGCCACCGAGCGGCTCGCCGAACTGGTCCTTCGGGCCGACCTCACGATACTCGAAGCCGCGCAGCGTCTGCGGTCCGCCGAGGAAGTAGCGGTCGTAGAACGGGACGTCCGTGCTGTCGCCGAAATCCTGCACCACGCCGCCGCGGGCGATGAGGGCGAGGACCTGATCCTGGAATTCGAAGACCGGGTAGAACTGGGAACCGCGGAACTCCAGGCGGTAATAGTCGACGTCGCCTCCGAGCGGGCCGCCGGCGACCTCGGTGATGAGTTCCACGCGGTTGCCGCGCGTGGTGTTGATGATCTTGTCGCGCGTGTCGCGCAGGAGGGCGAAGCCGGCTTTGGAGACCGAGGTCTGACCGGCGAGGCCTTGGATCACGGCGGGCGCGGAGGCGTCGACGTTGTCGATGTCGACGATTTCGTAAGTGTAGGTCGCCGTGCCTTCGATGAGGCCGAAGAGGCGCTTGCGCATGTAGATCTGGCCGCCGGTGCGGATTTCCTCGTAGTAGGCGCTCTGGTATTCGGAGGTCGTGCGGAAGAGCTGGAAGCCCAGCGCCAGTTCGCGCTCGAAGAGCCAGGGCTCCTCGAAGGCGAGCACGACTTCGCTGGACTCGGAACCGAGCTGGAGGCGCAGGCGGAACTTCTGGCCGTCGCCCTGGAAGAAGGACTTCCGGTTGAACAGGTCGAAGTTCGACTGGGTGATTTCGGCGAAGACCACGGCGCGTTCGAGCGAGCTGAAGCCGGCACCGAAGGTCAGGTTGCCCGTGCGGGCTTCCTTGACCGCGACGCGCAGGTTGCGGCGACCGGGGATGTTGGTCGACTCGGGCGTCACGTTCACGTCGTCGAAGAAGCGCGTGTTCTCGAGGCGCGCCTTCGAGATCTTCATGCGCACGGAGTCGAACACGTCGCCGGGGCCGAGCACGAGTTCGCGGAGGATGACGATGCTCTTGGTCTTGGAGTTGCCCTCGATGTTGACGGACTCGACCTGGAATTTCTCGCTCTCGGTGATCTCGTATTCGACGTCGATATCGCCGGTCTGGAGATTGGGTTTACGGTTGAGGCGCACGCGGGTGTCGAGGTGGCCGCTGCGACCGTAGAAGTCCTCGAGGTTCTCGACGTCCTTATCGAGCTTGGAGGGCACGAAGGTGGTGCCCTTGCGCTGGCGGACGACGAGGCCGAGCAGGCGCGACGGATGGATTTTGTTGCCCTTGAAAGTGATGTCGCCGACGCGGTATTTGCGGCCTTCTTCCACGCGGATGGTGATGACGAGCTTGCTGGCGGAGGGATAGTCGAAGGTGACCTTGTCCTCGGCGATCTCGACGTCGAGGTAACCTTCCTCGCGGTAGTAGTCGCGCAGCTTCTCGAGGTCCTCGTCGAACTCGTCGTCCTTGAAGCGGCCGCCGCCGGTGATCCAGGAGAAGGGATGCCACTTCTTCGTCTCCATCTCCTTGCGGAGGCGGCGGGCCTTGACGTTGTCGTTGCCGACGAAGCGGATGGAGCTGATCTTCACCTTCGCGCCTTCGCGGATCTTGAAGGTGACGGTGCCGAAGCCGGTGCTGCGGTTGCGGTCGATGGTGTAGGAGACCTGGGCCTGGTTGTAGCCGTTCTTCTGGTAATACTCGTAGATTTTCTCCGAGTCCTCCTTCACTTGGCGTTCGTCGAGCGGGCCGTTCTGGAGGGTCTTCAGCTCGCGGCGGAGGCGGCGCTCCTTGTAGGCCTTGTTGCCCTCGAAACGGACGTCGAGCACACGGTATTTGGGTGTGACCTCGAAGACGAGGTTGACCGCCGTCTCCGACAGCTCCTCGCGTTTGACCTCGATGAACTCGAACAGGCCGGTGCGGTAGAGGGAACGGATGTCGCGGTCGATGAGCGACTCATCGAGCGGCGTGCCCTCGCGCAAGGACATGTTGGCCCGGACGACCTGCTCGCTGACGTTGGACACGCCGACGAACTTCACCGTCAGCTTGCCGATCTGGGCCGGGGGGGGCGGCTGCTGTTGGGCCCAGAGGCCAACCGCGCCGGTAAAAAGGACAAAAAGGAAAACGAAAGCCCGGAACGCCGGACTACGGAGTGAAGTTTTCAAAGCGCGTAATTTCTTGAATGAAAGTTAATTTCAAATCACCTACCGGGCCGTTACGCTGCTTGGCAACGATTAAGTCCGCCGCGTTGGCTGCAGTTTGGAATTTTTCGTCGGCATCCTTGGGGCGGGACAGCATCAGAACCACGTCGGCGTCTTGCTCGATCGAGCCGGATTCGCGCAAGTCCGAGAGTCGGGGCGTGCGGTTCTCCTTCTCAGAAGAGCGGTTAAGCTGGGACAGGACAAGGATGGGGAGGTCGAGTTCCTTCGCCATGGCCTTTAATCCGCGGGAGACCTCGGCGACCTGCTGTTCGCGCGGCGCGCGGGGATCCGTGCCGTTCAGCAATTGCAAATAGTCGACGATGATCAGGCCGAGCTTCTTGCGGGCGTAGATGCGCCGGGCCTTCGCGCGCATCTCCATGATCGTGAGATTCGAGGAGTCGTCGATCAGGATGGGAGCCTTCTTGAACTCCTCCGCGGTGCGACCGAGGGCGTTGACCTCCTCGCCGTTCTTGCTGACCAAGCCGTCGCGCAGCAGCTTCAGATTCACCCGGGAACGCGAGCACAGCATGCGCAAGGCAAGCTGCGAGGCGCTCATTTCGAGCGAGAAGATCAGGGTCGGCACCGGGTCGCCTTTCTTGGGCAGGGCGGCGGCTTCCGCGATGTTCAGCGCGAACGAGGTCTTACCCATCGAGGGGCGCGCCGCGATGATGATCATTTCCTGCCGCTGGAAGCCGAAGGTCATCTGGTCGAGGTCCTTGAACCCCGACGTCACGCCCGTCAGCTCGCCCTTCTTCATGAGGAGCTTCGCGATGACGGTGTGGGCATCTTTCATCGCCTCCTTGATTTCCGCGGCGGAGTCGCTCACGCGGTCCTGGGTGACCTTGAAAAGATCCTGCTCCACGCGGTCGATGAACTCCTCCAGTCCGCCCGTGAAGCTGTAGCATTGCTCGACCGCGCCGGTGGCCGTCTTGATCAGCTCGCGCAAGAGGTGCTTCTCGCGGACCTTCTCGATGAAGTAGCCGGCGTGTGCGGTCGTGGGGATTTTGCCCGTGATCTGGATGAGATAAGGGACCCCGCCGATCGCCTCGAGGTGGCGGCGCGTCCGCAGTTCCTCGGCCAGGACCTCCAGCGTCACCGGCGGCGACTTCTGGTAGATCTCGACCATCGTCTCGAAGATGAGCCGGTTCGCCGCGGAGAAGAAGGAGTCGGCCGAAATCCGGGACTCCATGCAGCGCGCGATGGTATCGCTGCCGTCGAGCAAGCAGCAGGCGATGACGTGTTGCTCGGCCTCCTCGCTCCACGGCATCTCCCGGCCACTGGCGGCCAAGGCGGCGGACGCATCCCCGCGCAAGGCGCTGCGGCGCGAGGTCGGGCGGTCGGGATTGTCGGAGCCAGGCTGAACCATCGAAGGTGCAGTTGTTGCGGGACCGGACGAAGCCGGCAATCCCGGATTGTGCACAATTTTTTGAACACCGCCTTGTGAGCAAGCCCGTGCCGGCGCCTGCGTGCGCCCGCCGTGCGGCAGCGTGGTCTTGACCACCCGCGCGGCCATGAAAAAAGCCGCGACGGGCGTCGCGGCTTCGCAAGGGGACCGGCGTGCGGTGCAGGACTCAGGCCTTCGGGGCGCGCTCGCGCTTAACCGGGCGCTCGCCCTTCTCGGCCGGAGTGGCCTCGGTGGCCGCGGGCTCGATCGGGTTCTCGGAGACGACGTCGAACGCGAGGTCGACGCTCACGTCGGCGTGCAGGCGGATCTTGACCTCGTGCTTGCCGAGGGTCTTGACGGGCTGGCCGAGGTGGATGCGGCGCTTCTCGATCTCGATGCCGGCCGCGGAGAGCTTGGCATGGATATCGTTCGTGGTGACCGCACCGAAGAGCTTGCCGCCCTCGCCGGTCTTGACGGCGATGGCGATGTTGGTCTTCGCGAGCTTGGCCGCGATTTCCTGCGCGCCGTTGAGTTCCTTCGCCTCGCGGAGGGCGCGGGCCTTCTTGAGGGCTTCAACCTGCTTGCGGTTGGAGACGGTGAGCGGGACCGCCATGCCTTGCGGCAGGAGGAAATTACGCGCGTAGCCGGCGCGGACTTTTACCTGGTCGCCTTCGGCACCGAGGCCGTCGACCAGTTTGAGGAGGAGCACTTCGCTGTGAGCCATTGTCAGACTTTGTTGGTTGTTTTTTGTAAGGTGTGAACGCGGGCCGCGGATCAGAACGGCACGTCTTCGTCGAGATTCTCCTGCTGGGCCGGAGCCGGACGGCTCGGGGCGCTGGCGCGGGGAGCAGGAGCGGTGTAGCCGCGGCTCTCGCCGCCGCCTTCCCCACCCTCGCCGCCGCGGCCGCCGGCGCCACCGCCGCTGCCGAGGAACTGGAAGTTCTCGCAGACCACTTTCATGCGGCTGCGCTTTTCCTTCGTGTTCTTGTCCTCCCACTGGTCGAGGCGCAGACGGCCTTCGACGAACAGGGGGCGGCCCTTGGTGCAATACTTGGAGATGTTCTCGCCGGCCTTGCCCCAAGCCTCGATGTCAATGTAGGTCACCTCTTCGCGGTCGGCGCCGGACTCGTCGCGGAACTTGCGGTTCACGGCGAGCGAGAAGGTGCAGATGGCGGTGCCCTTGGGCGTGACCCGGAGTTCCGGATCGCGCGTCAGGTTGCCGATGAGCATGACTTTGTTGAGATTGGCCATGGGGTGAAGCGCGGGGCGCGTTCGGGTTGGGCTTAGACCTTTTCGACGAGGGCGCGGTAGACGCTGTCGTTGAGGCGCAGGCGCTCGTGGAGCTGGGCGGTCGCATCGGCCGGGGCCGAGAAGTTGACCTGCACGTAGACGCCGGCGGGGAACTTGTCGTCGGTGACGCGGATGAAGTCGCGGCGGCCGAGTTGTTCGACGGCGGTGACTTCGCCGTGCACGGCGGCGATTTCCTTCTTCACGCCCTCGATGATGGTATCGACGGAGTCTTCCTTGCCCCGGTTATCGAGGATGAAGGTGGCTTTGTAATTACGCTTGTTGGGATTCATTGCGGTCTCTGCGATTGAGTCGGTTCATCGCGTCGGCGGGGCTGCAGGTGAAGAGCAGGCGGGCGCCTTCGGCGAAGAATTTCAGGTTTTGATCGATGATTGTTTTTTCTGCGGGGGAGAACTTTCCGAGCACGTAGTCGGCGAGGTCCATGCCGGGCGGGCGGGCGAAGCCGATGCCGAGCCGGTAACGGACGAATCCGTTGCCGAGATGCTCGAGCAGGCTGGCGATGCCGTTGTGGCCGCCAGCGGAGCCGGCGACCGACAGTTTCACGCGGCCGAGATCGACGTTGATTTCGTCGTAGGCCACCGCGAGCGACTCGACCGGGAGCTTGTGGAAGTCGAGCAACCGGCGCAGGGCGCGGCCACTCTCGTTCATGTAAGTCTGCGGTTTGACGAGCCAGCGGGTCTCGCCGGGGCGGACATTCCAGCGTGCGATCTCGGCCTCGAAGCGCGGCTCGTGTTTCCACGAGAGCCCTTCGGCGGCGGCGAGCGCCTCAACGACGGTGAAACCGAGGTTGTGGCGCGTGCCTTCGTATTTCGCACCGGGATTGCCCAGTCCTGCGAGGAGCGTGACGGACATGACTCAAAGAACGTGCTGCAACGCGATGCGCCGCGCGGGCGGCGCATCGCGGGAAAGGAATTACTTCTTGGCCGGGGCGGCGGCCTTGGCGTCCTTGGCCGGAGCGGCGGCCTTGGCATCGCCGGCCGGAGCGGCGGCGGCAGCGGCGGCACCAGCGGCCGGGGCGGCAGCACCCGCAGCGGGAGCGGCGGCGGCAGCGGCAGCCTCGGGCGTGACGGCGGCGACTTCCTCGGCCGGCGGAGCGACGCAGAGGACGACGGCCTGATGCTTGTCGTCGAGGAATTCGACGCCGGCGACCGGCTTCAGGCCGCTCACGTGGATGGCCTCGCCGACCTTGAGCTCGGTGACATCGACTTCGATGACCGGCGGCAGATCCTGCGGCAGGCAGCGGATGCGGAGGCGATGGGAAGCGGTTTCGAGGATGCCGCCTTCGTTTTTCACGCCGGTGGACTCACCCACGAGGCTGATGGCGACGTTGATCACCATCTTCTCGTTTTCCTTCACTTCCTGAAGGTCGACGTGCAGGTAGCGGTCGGTGATCGGGTCGCGCTGGACTTCCTGGAGGAAGGAGAGCGCGGCGGCGCCGGTATCGCGCTTCAATTCGATCAGCGCGGCGCGGCCGGCGATCGACTTGAGGAGCTTGACGAACTCGGGCGAGCTGACGGCCAGAGTTTCGGGGTTGGTGTGCTTTCCGTAGAGGATGGCCGGGATCTTGTCGGCCTTACGGAGACGCCGGGAGGCGCTGCGACCTGTGCCCTCGCGGGCCGTGACGGTGAGTTGGTATTTCTTCATGGCTTTCGTTCCCCCTGTGACTCCGGGATTGGAGGCAGGCGTAGTGGAAAAGAGGCCGAAGTTGAGCGACCGCCCCGGGGTGAGGCAAACAAATCTTTCGACCGCCGGAGAGAAACGCCGGTTTTTACAACCCCGACGTCGCTCCGGCCAACAAAAAACCCGCGGGAACCGCGGGTTATAGCGTGGCTGCCCGGGCTGGGATCGAACCAGTGACCAAGTGATTAACAGTTATTCGCTTCGGCGCGTTAGAAGTATTGGTGAATTGGTGCAGTTAGTATCTGTTTTGCATCGCTTCTGCTCTGGGAAACGAAAAGAAGGAGTGCACCGTGCAGAACAAAGCAGCCCAAATCGTGACAACCCAAAGTGGCCAAGAAGTGGCCAAGCATGATAAGGCCACTCTCTCCCGTTTCCACGTCGATCACTGGAAGGATCGGCTCTATCGCAAGACATACACGAGGAATGGGAGGAAATATGAAGTGCCGGAATGGTCAGTGCGGCTTCAACACGTCGGTTTGCGTGAAGCGTTTGCTCTCGGCACTGCCAATGCATCAGTGGCCGCGATAAAAGCTAAGGAGATCGCCGGCTTCCTCGATGCCAATGGGTGGGATGCCACGTTGGCCAAATACAAGCCGCGCGGCGTGGAAGCCTGTAAGGTAACGGTAGGCGACTTCCTCGCTGACGTGGCAAAGCGGAGTCACCTGAGACCAATGACGCAGCGCCGATACGCGGTGAAGCTGCGCAAAATGGTCGCGGATATCGCCGGCGCAGAGAAGGGCCTGAAATCGAAGGAACGGCTTAAGAAATACGATTACGCGACAGGCGGCAGGGCGGAATGGCTGAAACGAGTCGATGCTCTTACTCTCGCGCAACTCACGCCCGACTCAGTGAACGCATGGCGCAATGCCTACGTTGCGAGGGCCAGAAGCGAACCCGTAAAACGAAAGTCAGCGGAGCGGTCGGCGGCGTCCTACCTGCGTTGCGTGCGAGCCTTGTTCTCGCCGGACGTGGTGAACGCGCTCTCCGTCCAGCTTCCGCCCAACCCGTTCGCCGGCGTGAAATTGAAAGACCCCGGTCCACAGCGTTACGTGTCGGATGTGAACCCTGAGTGGTTACTGGCGGTGGCCGAACGTGAACTGCTGCATAGTGACGGTGAAGATGACGAGCGGGCGAAAAAGCGTCAGCAATACATGGCGCTGTTCCTGTGCTTGTGGGCGGGACTTCGCCGCAAAGAAGCAGACTTGCTGACGTGGGAGCAGGTGGACCTTGGCGAAGGGCAGATACATGTTCGTCGCACCGCGTATTTTGAACCGAAAACGGAAGAGTCCGTGCGTGTCGTCGATCTCGCACCTGAAGCGGCGGAAGTGCTTCGCTCATTCAAGAAGGACGCTACTTCGGAATTCGTGTTGGACGGTGCTGAACCTGACACGTCGGCAACTTACGATTACTACCGGTGCGACTGCACATGGCGTTTCCTGAACGCATGGCTGAAGGGAAAAGGTATCAGGCAACCGAAAGCGGTTCACTCGCTACGCAAGGAGAGCGGGTCGTTAATCGCATCGGCTCACGGAATCGAAGCCGCACGGTATCATCTTGGGCATCGTGACATTCGCACCACATCCGCGCACTACGTCGGGAAGAAGAAGCGCGTGGAGGTGCGAATCTCGCTGAGCAGCATCGAAAGGACCGCATGAAACTCGCGGCGATTTAATCCCATGCCTCGTCGCGCTGGTCAGGCAAAAATACGGGAGGGTAGTCTCGAAGCGATTCGCGAGGCAGCGCTCGGAGGCAATTTCGCCAGCAGCGAGGCCTTCGAACTCTATATCGATGGGCTTGGGCTCTTCCATTACGGCCACGTCCTGCGGCCTGAGGAGCGCGAGAGATGCATAGCCGAGCTCAACACGAAAGCTGGGCATCGCGTGATGCTTGCATTGGAACGAGGCAACCGCAGCGACGTGGAATTCCTGAATGACCTCGCGAAAATGGCCATGACGTTCCCATCGTTCCAAGCTGTCGCGGCAGGTGAGCGTGTGGCGCGGGACCCCGTTCTCCTGAATCTCGAATTCATTGTCCGGCACGGATCACCCGCACACGAAAAATGGTCAGCGGGCGAACTGGTCGATCGACTTCTTGGTTTCGGCGTCCGCTGCACTACAGACGACGTTCGCGCCAAAGCAAAATTGCTCGGGCTGAAGCTCGATTCCAAGAGAGGTCCGAAGCCCAGACGATCAGCTTCCGAGTAATTGCGGGATAAATTTCGCCATCCCGTATTTTTGGGACGTGCGGCGGGTGGTATCAAATGGTGCATGGAACACATCACCAACCACACCCAAGCGAACTCGGCATCCCCCGCTGAACGCACTTACTCGAAGCCGTCCAAGGTCGCGAAGCGCCTCGGGCTCCACAAAAACACAGTCCTCCGCTGGCTGAAGATTGGGCGTCTTACGCCACATCGGATTGGCGAGACAGTCCTGATCGCCAACGATGAGGTAGACGGGCTTCTCATCAGCTCACGGGTAGAAAAAACCTCCGCTGCTGCATGATTCGCCATGTCGCCAACCACTTCACCGCCGCTGGCGGAAAAAGAAAGGCCCCCGGTTGAATCCGAGGGCGAAGGTTGTTCTGGCGAACAACGTGACCAAACAAGTTCGAATCGCCGGCGTCAAGCTAGTGAACCCGACTTCATCGTAGTGTGTGACGGTGGGGCGAAGCCGAACCCCGGCATTATCGCGTGGGCCGCGATTGTTCAGGATGCGCTCGGTTATCGGCGCATGCTGTCGGGTGTCGTCGAACGTGGAACGAACAACCAAGCGGAATTGCTCGCGGCGTTGCACGCTCTCGAATCGCTGCCGGATGGTGCCACGGTGCGGGTGCGCACGGATAGCCGGTATCTGCGCGATGGTGCCTCTACGTGGATAAGTCTCTGGCTCCTGCGAAACTGGCGCACGGTAAGTGGTGCTCCTGTCGTAAACCGTGAGCTTTGGGAGCGTCTGATTCTCGCCACGCAACGGCTCAGCGTTGAATGGCAGTGGGTAAAGGGACACGCTGGCGATGAGCTGAACGAGATGGTAGATGCCGAGTGTGCACGGTTGCTCCGAGAAGCATTCGCTAGCGGGAGGCTCGTCGCATGAGCATCACACTCATGTCGGAGATTTGGGAAACAGCTCCGTTCAAGGGCACTGAACTTTTGGTCCTGCTTTGCCTTGCGGATCACGCGAACGACGAGGGCGTATGCTGGCCGTCGTATCGGAGGATCGCGAAGAGGACGAGGACGAGTCCTAGGTGGGCGACCGCATGCGTAGGGCGACTCATTGACGCTGGATGGCTCGTCAAAGAAGACCGTGGCAACATCGGGAAGTCGAACATCTACCGGATTCGGATTCCAGCCCTCCCCACTGAACAGGGAGGGCCTTGCGGATCGGAGGGGTCTGCTGTTCCACCACACCCCACAGTGCCGTTGAACGGTCCCCCGGGGGTGAATCAGGATTCCACCGAATCATCAGGTGAATCGCCAAAGAACCGCCACCTAGAACCTGTGTGTCCCACTGACGTGGGACATGCGAATTCACTCCCTGATTTGGAGAGCTTTGAGCATGAGTTTCCCGAGATAAGCCTGACAGCACTCATTAAGGCCCACTCAGTGGTTGAGGATCAACTGGCAGCCGGGAAGCCGATCGCCGACCCCAAGCAATACGTGCTGGGCCTAGCCCGAAAAATCGAAGCTGACGAAGACGGCGGCATGGAACGGTAACACAGGCCTAACGGGCCAGTGCTCACCTGAACAGGTCGTGGGCGAGTGAATGCCGCTTTGCTGCCACGGAAACGGGCCTAGAATCGTCTTTGGCGATAGATCGAAGGGGCCCCTGCCGAAACCGATACCCCTCCCAAATGCACGATAGGTTGTTTCAGCCGCGCCGCACTCGTCGGAGCGAACGCACAACAACCACGGCTGCACCAGCTGCCGCAACGCAAACGAACATTTCCGTCCACCACCGAGCGTAGTCGATCTTGGCGAAGTAGTATTTACCCAGTTGGGGATGGGGGCCCTCGACTGCGCCCCAAACCCGATCCCTCACAAATTCTGGCGAAGGCGAATTAAAGATGATGCGTCTTCCCACAGCGCGAACTGTATCCTGTTCGCTTGGCAATTGTTCAACCCCCAGCCAAGGTGGAAAGAGGAATACGAGGAGTAGGAGGACCAAACCCGAAAGCACAACCCAGCCGGTAGTTTTTAGCCGATAGGCAAGCGGCCGGACGGGGGCCGGAGTGGTTGCGGGGGAAGCAAGCGCAGTCGCTTCCCGAGCGGCAAACCACTCTGCTTCCTTGCGCTCGCACTGCTCATTGTAGGTTAGGCCCGCTGCCTTTCGCTTTCGGAGCGTCGCTTCCATTTCCTCAGCCCTCCCTTTGGGAGCTAGCGATAAGGTGGTATGGGAAAATTCGTCTTTTGAGGCACTCATGGGTGAGTATTCAA
>JAMPXH010000143.1 GCA_023701285.1 Candidatus Didemnitutus sp. | reverse complement strand
CTTAGCCCTCGTCTGGGGAGTGCTGCTTGTGCCCCTGTTTTTTGCGGGATAGCGAGCGCGAAGTATGCCTTCCCCTCTTCAAGGGTGACGTGCTTGGCCACGTAGTGCTTCAGCGTCACCTTCGATCCGGTGTGCCGGAGCGCGCGGGAAACCTCGACGATGTCGCCCGACAGGCCATAGAGGTGCGAGGCGAATGAGTGGCGCGCCACGTCAGTGGGCCAGCGCTTGCGCGGCGGCTCACCGTAGCCGAGGGCGTTGCGCACCTCGCGATAGCGCTTGATGTGCGCGGGTGCGCGCACGGGACCGGCATCCTGGCGGAACGGCGCGAGTTTCTCCCAGAACGCATCGGGCAGAGAGTCCACGAGATCTGGCTGCCGCGTCTTGTTCGCCTCCGGCTGTATCACGATGTGGCGCTTCCCGAAGTCGATGTCGCGCCAGTCCATGAGATGTGTGGCGGTCGGCCGAATGCCGGCAAACCACTGGAGGATCATCATCGGCAGCAGGCTGGGGTGCAGCTTCGCCGCTTTGGTGAATAGGCCCTTGACCTGCGCGGCCGTGAACGTTGCCGGCGTGCGGTCGATACGGTAGTCCATCACCACCGGGTTATCCTTGCGCCAGCCCTCGCCGATGCACCAGTCGAAGAACTGGCGGAGCGATGCGGCGTTGTTGCGCTCGGTCTGCGCCGACACGTCGAGGCCCTTGAGGAAAAACCGGATGTCTTCGCGCGAGATCTGGTGGACATACTCATCGCCGCGGCGCTCGCACAGGCGTTCGACCATGTGCTTCAGCTCTTTCGCCCTGCGCACCCGGATGGTCCCCCGCTTGAGCCGGGCGTCCACCCAGTCGGTGAACGCGGCGCCGGCCTTGCCGCACTCCTTCACTCTCCGTTGGGTGTCGCCGGTGAGCGTGAGGCCGAGGCGGAAGATTTCGAGCGCGTCGAGCCCGACGGCGGCGGCCTGCCGCTTCATCTCTTCGATCGCATGGCGGTCCCCAGCGCCGAGCTGCACCATTGCCTGCTGGCCGTAGAGCTTGGCCTCACCCACGCGCTGGTTGTAGTCCCGGTCGCGCAGTTCCTCGGTCGAGAAGTGGGCGACCTTCTTGCCGTTCACGCGCACGAACCACGGCGAGGTTCTCTTCGAGCGGTCGTAGCCGCGGCTGATTCCGTAGGGCAGTGTCACGCCCGCACCTTGGGACAGGCTGGGACAAAATCAACAGTCTAATTGAGGCAAAATGAGGCTAATGTCTGAGCGTGACCTGATCGTGAAAGAGAGCTTGTTTCACTCGCGTTTTCAGAGTGGCGGAAGGGGAGGGATTCGAACCCCCGGAGCCTTTCGGCTCAGCGGTTTTCAAGACCGCCGCATTCTCCTCGGAGAAGCTGGTGCTTGGGACAATTCTGGGACGATTTTCGAAGGGATGGTGTAGAACCTGACCACCGCGTTTCGGTAGCGACGCGGGTCTGCCGCGAGCTCGCACGGGAATCCCTGCCTTTCGAGGTGGTGGCGGGCGCGCGAGCGGCTCCAGCCGAGGTGCTTTGCGAAATCTTCCGCTGTGAAGGCGCCGCCGTCGATCAGCTCTTGCCCGCGCTTCAGCTTGGCATCTTCCTGCTCGGCCCACAGCTGCCACAGCGGCTTGCTGCCGATCACCTTGTCGCCGGATTTGGGAGTGCTCATAGGGCGATGGCACTTTGCGACGGCGCGCGATAGGTGCGATAGTGGACGTGCGGTAGCTCGCCTGTTTTCTTTCCTCGCCAGTCGAGGATAAAAACCGAGGGTTTGCAGCGGGCCGCGCTGACGACCTTGTGGCCGTGCCGCGTCAGCGCCTGCCACGCTCCGGTGACGACGCTCATGCCGTTGTCGTCCATGAAATGGCCGGTGCGGTGGCGATGGGCCATGAGGAGGACGCGGGGCATGGGCTCGCCGTTGTTCACCGCCTCAAGCTGCTCCTCGCCCAGCTGGATCGACAGCTGGGTGGCCGACAGATTGCGCCGGACGCTGGTTGGCATGTGATGGCGCGCCACTAGCCGGACGCCCTTGATGTCCAGCGCCAGGCGGTCGAAGATGTAGGCGCCGTCGTTGTCCTTTTTGCCATCCTTCGGGGCTGGAAAGTCTGGGTTGCGCTCGCACCCGAGCGACGTGGCTATCGAGATTTCGCTCGCGCCGGTGTGGCATTCAGTGCCTGAAATCATAAAACGCTTGGTGGCGAGCTCGGCCAGCGGGCTCAGGCAGTCGATGGCCAGCTGCTTGTGGTCGCCGACCTCCGGAGAGATCACCTCCTTGGTGCCGTGGTGAATGCCCTCGATGCAGTCGCCGTTAATCACGAGCGCCAATGGGCTCTCGCCCTTCACGTCTCGGACGAAGCCGACGGCATCCTGATAGCATCCCCACAGCCATTTCTGGACCGGGCTCTGCGAGATGGTCTGGCCCTTCAGCGTTTCGTAAGTGGGCGTCATCAGCCCGACGGTTGAGCCGCAGTGCGGGTCCGACACCACGGCCAGGAGTTCGATGGGTTGCATGAAAGTCAGCGCTTCCGCCCGCGCGGCGCGATCTCTTCGAGAACGGTGGTGCGCGTGTGCAGCTCGCCGAGCTGTTTCATCATCGCCTCGTGCCGGACGCTTGCCTCGTTCGAGAAGCGCTCGACCACGTTCTTCAGCTCGTCGACGGCCTTGGTCAGGGTGTCGATCGGCTGGGCGGTCAGGTCGTGCTTGGTGTGGCACTCGTCGGCGCGCTGGCGCACGACCTGAAGCTCCTCCTTCGTCGCATACCGCCCGTTGAGCACCCAGAGGATGCCGCAGGTTACCGAGGAGGATGCGACGACTGCGGCGGCAATATCCTGGATGTTCATGGTGAAGAAGGTTTGGCGTGGCGATGGTTCGCGTAGATGAGCGAGAGCGCGATCGCGACGAGGGCCACGGCGCCCACGATGCCGCCCCAGAACAGCCCCGGATGGCGGTCCATCAGGCGCTCGACGAAGCGAATGAGCATGCCCACGCAGATGAGCAGGCCGCCGGCGGCTCCAATCGCCGTGGCGGCGCGCGGCCCTAGCATGGGGATCTGGGCGCTGAGCACTCCACAGGCCACTCCGCCGACCAGCAGCAGCGCGCCCGTGCCGAAAAAGATGAGCGTGAGCACAAGGCGCTCCCTCGCTTCGGCCTCCCGCTGCGCTTCGTCGCGTGCCGCCTGGAGCTGACGCTGAAGCTCTCGCGCCGCCTCTTCGCGCTCGCGCTTCACCTGTTGTTCGAGTTCGGCGATCCGGCTGCGTAGCGCTGCGGCCTCATCGCGCGCGGCCGCCCATTTGGCTTCGGCATCGGACAACTTCCCGGAGAGGGCGAGGTTGGCTCGCGCCAGCGCATCGACGCGGTCTTTGTCAGAAGGCTCGGGGAGGTTGGCTGACGCAACGGATAGCTCGCCGCGCACAGCCTCCTTGGGGTTGCCGTCGGGGTTCTGCTCGTTGGCGGTGGACGCAGCTTGCACCGCGGCCGCGGCTTTCGACTGCTGCTCGTGCGTGGCCTCGGACAACCTGCCTGCGCTGGCCACGTCGGACGCCGGCGGCGGCGCGGGTGTCGACTTGCAACCGGCGAGACTAAACATCACGCAGAGCGCAAAGGCGCCGAACAAGACTTTGCGCTCAAGCGTGCTCATACCGGCTACTCGTCGTCGTCGCACGACTCGTCGGCGCCGACCTTCAGCAGGTCGAGTGTGGCGAGCGTGCCGGGCGGGATAGGATTCTTGTCGAGCTTGAGATCCTCGTCGGAGAGCGGGCTGAGGCCATCGACCTTCACCTTGTCCTCTTCGATCGGGCGGATGGCGGACAGGAACTGGTCATACTGGGATCGCTCGGCCTCGGGGTCGATCGACTCCTTGCCGCCGGTAACCGAGCGGATGAGGTCGAGCTTCCTGGCTTCGAAGGCGCGGTGGGCTTCGCGGAGCGCCGCGAAGTTGTCGGCCACCTTGCGGCGGACTGCGCCCGTGAAGTCGTAGGGGACGTTGACGACGGCATCGCCCTTGACGCGGGTGTAGCCGTTGAGGGAAACGAGCCCGTTCCAGAGCTCGGCAATTTGGCGGTTCGTGAGTTCGTGCATAGAGAAGTTATTTGGCGACCCAGCCTGTGTTGCCGGTGCCGGATTAGCTGTTGTAATACGGAATCTTCGCCGTCGTTCCGGCGACGTTGACGATGATGTAGCCGAGCGGGTTGGCCGGGAGCGCCGAGGCTGCACCGGCTGCGCCGACGGTCGTTGCGGTCGTTCCGCCGTAGGAAACGGCTCCTGCTCCCACTGTGGCAGCAGCACCGCCGACATTAAGGCAGGTGTTGGCAACTATCGTCCCAGCGGTAAGCCCGCCGTCACCCGAATCGTCAGCAAGGCGCACCTGAAGCGACGTGCTGCTCCGCTTCAGCGCCGGGAAGGCGCTGGTCTCGCCGCCGAACAGGAGGAAGGAGAAGCCGGTGGCGGCGTTGTTCTGAAGCAGAATTACTCCGTCGGACGGAGAAAACATCTGTGACCTGGCGTTCCATGCGAACTGCTTGGCTGCCCCGATGTTGACGTATGCGCTCGTTGCGTTGATCGCAGTCCCCGCAAACGTCGCGTTCTGCGACGAGTCGAACGCCAGCGAGTTCGAGCCATTTTGCTGAAATCGAAGAACGTTCGCGCCGACAGTATTGATCGTGAATGTGCCTGCCGCCGATTGGAGGGTGACTGCCGACGGCCCAAAGAGATTGATGACGCCGGCGACGCTGCGGAACATGCCGGAGTCTGTCCCGAGCCCGATGCCCGTCGCGGCGGTCCCGTCCGAGGCAATTTGCAGGCGGCCGTTGGCGGAGTCCGTGGTGGTGCCGAGGAGGTAGTTTCCCGACATGGTGTAACCAGCCACATGCGTTGTTCCGATCAGCACTCGCAGCGGGCCGTCGTCGAGCAACCTCCAATCGTTGCCGGTCCTAAGTGCGGCCGACGTATACGGTAGCGGAGGGTTACCGCCTAATGAAATACCGTAAGTCTCAAACTTTGCCCCCTTGGCCGTATAAACGAAGCCCGACCCGCTCGGCGCGAGCACGACGTTTTGGTTCGTGCCGGCAGCCTGAAAAGTCATCATGCCGGCTGAGTCCCACTCGACAAAGCCTGAGTTGGTGTCGTTGCCGAAAAGGCGCGGTGAGTTCGCGCCGTTTGTGCCAAAGTTGAATCGGCGCACGCCCGCCAGCGCGACTCCGAGGACGTCAGCGCTCGGACGATAAAACCCCGTGTCCGGATCGCTCGCGAACGTGATGCTCGGCGCGGCGGCGGAGCCGTCGGCGAATTCGAAGGTCGAGCTCCAAGAGCCGTCCGCGCGCAGGAGGCGCTTGGCCGTGACGTCAGCCGAGCTCGGCCTCGGCACCAAGCCGTTGCGGTTCGCCCGGAAGATCCCGGGAGTGATGACGGAAGCACCCGGTGAGTTCATGGCTTAGTCGATGAGGATGACTCGCACGCCTTCGCCGTTCACCGTGACGTCGGCGTAGATTTTGGCAGGATTCAGCTTCTTGCCCGGCGGAGCCTTGAGCACCACGGCGGTGCCGACCTCGACCTGCTGCTCGTCGTTGCCGCTCGTGAACCCGAGGTAGACGAGGCCGGTGTTCGTGCGCAGCGGGACGATGACGATCTGGTCGACGTAGTAGTCGGTCGCCGTCAGTTTCTCGGGCGTGCCCGAGGCAGCGACCGTCTTCGAGAATGACGTGGAGGTCGCCTCGTCCGCGGCGCTGCCGCCATCGGGGACCACCTTGACCAGCAGCGCCCGCGTGTTGAAGTCGACCGCGTTCTTCGCGTTCTGCCCTTCGGCGGTGGCCGGAACACTGGCGAGGTCGGGCCAGAGGGAGCCGTCGCCGCGGGTGAGGAATTGCTCTGACATGGTAGTAGGAGGTTAAGAGTTGGCGGAGAAAGTCAATGCAATAGGAACGTGACAAATCAGGGGCCGTAGCCGTAGGACGCGGCTGCAGCGGCAGCGCGAGCCTCGCCGAGCGACATCGGCCGAGCTCCAGCCGGCGCCACTTTCTGCTCGTCCCGACCGGTGACTGGCTTCAGCCCGAGCCGCTGGAGGTAGGAGTTGTAGGCGAGGACCGCGCGCGAGACCGACTCCCGGCCGGATTCGTTCATCGAGCCGACCATCTGGCGGTATTCGATCTGAGACGGCACCGTGCGGAAGATCCGGCGCAGCGGGTGGCGGTCGGCGAACGCCTGCTGGACGTATTTCACGGGCTCGGCCTTCCCCTCCTGCGACGCCTCCTGGATTGCGCGCGCGTAGGCCGATTGGAACATCGCGCTGTCTCCGGTGAGTGCCGCGAGCTCCATCTGCTGGATGTAGGGCGTCATCGGGGTGGGGATGGACTGAGGCCCCCTCATCACGCGGACGTCGAGGTCGAGCGCGCGGCCGGCGGCGCGCAGATAGTTGCCGGAGTTGATCCGCGCATTCACCTGGGTCTCCGCATTCTCGACGCCGAGCTGGTTGCTCACCAGCTGCAGGTATTGCAGCGGGCCGTTCATGCCGACGAACTGGAGCAGCGGCCGACCGGCGGACTGGTAGGTGAAATTGCCCTCCTGCTGATACAGGTTGCCGATGAGGTAGCGGAAGGAATTGAGCTGATTGAGGATGAAGATGCGGTTGTCGGCCGAGAACCCGCCGCGCGCATCGTCGAAGTTGAGCACACCATTGACCGCTTCGCTGGCGAGGCCGAACGCGCCATAGCGCGCCAGCCGCTCCAACGAGGCCATCGGGTGGGCGAGCGCTGCACCGGGGAGCACGGCGTCCGCCGGCAGCTCGCGCATGTTCGACCGCTTGCCCAGCACCTTCTCGTCGTAGAGGTCCACCACGAACGACGCGGCGAGCGTGGCCGGCACGACGCCCATCATCACGACGGTGAGCCCGTCGAGCGCGGCCTCGGAGGTCCAGCGGCCGCGGGCGTCGCGGAAAACTCCGGCGCTCCGCACCATCGCGTTCCACGGCCAAATCAAGAAGGTGCTGAACACGCGCGCGAGTGGGCTGTTCATCAGCGCGAGCGGGGTGTTCACCATGTTCGCCTGAAGCGATAGCTCGCTCAGCGCCATCGTGACGACGCCCATGAACTGGCGCCCGTCGATGACCTCGAACGGGCCGCCCTTGGCCGCCTGCTGCCGGCGCCAAGCCTTGGCGACGAACTGCTCAAGGCTGTTCTCGCCCATCGTGGAGACCACTCGGTCGGCGAGGTAGTCGAACGCCGCCTTGTCGTTGAAGATCAGCCAGCGGCGGTTGTAGCCGAGGTCGGTGTGGGTGAGCCGCAGGGCGCCGCTTTCGAGCTGGCGCGCCATGGCCTCGCCGCCACCGGCCTCGATGAGACGGAGGCCACGCAACGCGAGGTCTGACATCGCCGAGTAGACGCCGTCGACCAGGGCGCTGTTCATCACGTTCGACACCGTGGTGAAAACCCCGAGCGGACGGAACTTCGCCGAGGCAGTCTCGCGGGTGCGCACGGGGAGCCCCAGCGTGTCGCGGGCGTCATTCGCGCCCATGTTGGAGAAGTCGCGGACCTTCGTGATGAGGCCGTTTGAGGTGCGGAAGAACCGGCTCGTGACCGACTCCGGACGGTCGGGCGCGGCCAGCCGCACATCGGTGTCGGCCGACTTCTGCTTCCAGGTCAGGTATTGGTCGGAATCCTTCACACCGTAGTCGAGGCGCCGCCGGGCCATGTCGCTGTTGCGCGCGAGATCGGCCAGGCCCTGCAGTCCGAGGGCGTCAGCCGTGTCGCCGAATGCGGAGAGGAGGTTCTGCTTGGCGATGCCGAGCGACACGGAGGAGAACTTCGTCTTCCACAGCGGGGACAGCACCAGCTCGAAGGAGTTGATGAGCGCGCTGCGCGGCTGCTGGAGCACCAGCGTGGCCTGCAGGTTGACGAGGTTCACCAGCGTCTTCATGTCGCCGAGCTGATAGCCGATGGTCTTCGAGAGCATCTGTGCGCGCTGGGCGAATCCCTGGAGCAGCCACT
>JAMPXH010000142.1 GCA_023701285.1 Candidatus Didemnitutus sp. | reverse complement strand
GATGGTCACCTCCACGCCGACCAGGCCTAGTTCCGTGGTGGATGAGGGATGCAGCGTGGTGAAGCGGGCCTGCAGGGTCATCGTCTTAGTGAATTCGCTGCTGAGCAGTTCGGAAGTGATCGTGGGCGTGAGGTCGACCGGCTGCGTCTGCGCGGTGAAGCCGGAGATCACCGCGTAGTTTTTCAGCCGCAGGTCCTCGATCGCGGACTGCAGCACCTGGCCGGAGAGCGTGATCATGCGGGCGTGATGCGTGAGCGTCATGCCGCGCGAGACCGCGGCGAGCGTGCCGAGGATGACGAAGGCAAGCAGCGTCGCCGCGATCACCACCTCCACGATGGTGGCGCCGCGCCGGCCGGAGCGGACCAGACCGGCGCGCGGGACCGGAGGAAGTTTTCTTGCAGGGACCATGCCGCCACTCGCACGCAATCAGTTCGCGGTGCCCGCGTCAAAGCGCGCGAGGTCCGCAGGCGCTTCGGCCCGGTCTTTTTATCACCGCTTTAGCCGGAGCGGCCAATGGGCTCTGGCCGCGGCTGAGTTGTAATCCCTAAAACGGGTGTTCTCGCTCGCAACGCCCGGAGGCGCTCCCGAGAACCGGGCGCGGCGGGGTCGCGGCCATCCGGGTCGCGGCACGCCGCGTCACCGAGTGAATCCCTCCGAGTCCAGTTCGTCGCGCGCCAAGCCCGACTACTCGAAATTGGAATACATCCCGGCGTTCGCGCCCGAACCCGTGGCCGGGCCGGTCGAGCTCGCGGCGGCACCCGTCCACCCGGCGCGCAAGATCGACTGGAACGCGACGCCGTTGATCGAGCTGGTGGACGCGGCCGCGCAGCAGCGCGCGGAGCGCGAGACCGAGGAGCGCCGCCGCGCCGAGGCGCTCGGGTTGGTGCGGGTGCTCGGGTGGGCGTTGGCGGGCGTGATCGCATTCGTATTGCTCATCGAGGCGGTGCAATTCTTCGCCAACGACCGGCCGCCCGCGGACCAGTTGCAGGCGGAGGCGGACCGCGTGGGCGCGGAGGTGCTGCGCCTCGTCACCGTGCCCGGCCAGCCGCTGGCGCTCGCCGGGGCGCGGGCGGAATTCTTCGGCACGCCCGCCCGCGGGCGCGCCGACTACGACATCGTGGTCACGATCGAACTGCGCGCGCCGCTCTACGCGCCGGCCGATTCGAACGGCGTGCAACCCTACCTGCAGCTGCAGCGCAGCCTGCGCGACGCGCACACGCGCATGCTCGAGCGCGGGCTGTTCCTGCGGCACGCGGAGCTCTCGCATCCGCCCGTGCTGCCGCCGGTCATCGCGCTGACGCACCGCGCGGGCGACCGCATCGTCTGCAAGGTGCCGCTCGAGGCCGCGCGCGGCGCGTGGAGCTGGCGGCTGGCCTCGCGGCTGGAGCGGCGGCGCGATGGCGGGCGCCGGTTCAGCGGTGAGGAATTGGAGCGCCAGCCGGCGACGCGCCTGATCTTCGGCGCGCCCGGCACGCGCGAGGAGATGCGTCGTCTGATGGGCGAGGCGCGCGCCTACATCCTCGCCGTGAACGGGGCGCTGGCCGCGCGGCCGTAGGAGCGCGCGCCGTTCAGCGGTTCAACAGCGCCGCGACGCGCGTGCGGCCGCGCACGCCGAGCTTGTTGAAGATGGCGGCGAGCTGCGTCTTCACCGTGAGCGGGCTCCGCCGCAGCTCGGCCGCGATCTCCGCCGTGCGCAGGCCTTCGCGCACACGCATGGCCACCTCGCGCTCGCGCTCGGAAAGGCGCGCGAGCAACGCCACCGCGCCCGGCGAGAGCGGGCGGTGCCGGTCGCCGCGCGGGCGGCGGTAATCGAGCTGGATGTGGAAGGCGTGCCCGGCCTCGGTCGCGCGGGCGTGCTGGAGCTTGATGCGGGCGTGCAGCCCGCGGGCGTTCTCGCTCACGACCTTCACCGGCTCCGCGGTGGGGTCGCGCCGCAGCTCCGCGCAGGCGGCGGCGAGCACGGGCGGGACCTTGAAGGCGCTGCGCGCGCGTAACGCCGCAGCGTGACGCTCGCCGTGATTCCACACCGCGCAGGCCCGTGCGGCCTCCTCGTTGAACCACAGCGGCGCACCCTGCGCATCGAGCAGCAGCAGGCCGACGGGCACGTCTTCAAGCATCGTCAGCACATGATCGAGCAGGACAGGATTGGCGGGAGGCATGGCGCGGCGGGGAGTGGGGTGGGGCGCGGCGGTGGGCGGTCGTCTGTGGCGCAAGCTTGGGCGGGCTCCGGGCAGACAGGCAAGGCGATTACTCCGTTCGGCGTATGGACCCGCCGGAGGTTCGCGGTTACAGTCCGCGCCCTACCCCCGTCCGCGAACCTCCACGCCCGTCCTCCTGCGTCGCCATGAGCCGCACTTTTTTCGACAAGCCCGTTGAACGCAAAGCCGCCGCGAATCCGCTCGGCCTGAAACAATTCGATCACATCGAATTCTGGGTCGATGACGCCGACCAGTGGCGCGATTTCTTCGTCCAGAAATACGGCATGGTGCCGCGGGCCTACGGCGACGCGTCCACCGGCCTCGCCGGCCGCCGCGCGCACGTCGTCGGGCAGGGCCGCGTGAACTTCCTCGTCACCGAGCCGCAGGGCGCGGGCCCGGAGGCCGACGCGGTGCGCGCGCACCTCGCCAAGCACGGCAACGGCGTGCGCGACGTGTCGTTCCGCGTGCAGGATGCCAGGCACGCCTTCGCCGAGGCTCAGCGCCGCGGCGCCACCGCCGTGCACAGCCTCGTGGAGGACGATCATGTCGTGACCGCCGCCATCGCGGCCTACGGCGACACGATCCACAGCTTCGTCGAGCGCAAGCAGTCGGGCGAGTTCCTGCCGGGGTTCCGCAACGTCCCGGGCGGCATCGAGGACCGCGAGATCAACTTCGCGATGATCGACCATGTCGTCGCCAACGTCGAGCGCATGGACGAGTGGGTGACGTATTACGAGCAGGTGTTCGGCCTCGACCTGTTCATGCACTTCGACATCAACACCGGCCGATCGGCGCTCATGTCCAAGGTCGTCAGCTCGACCGACGGCTGGATCAAGATGCCGATCAACGAGCCTTCCTCGCAGAATTCTCAGATCCAGGAATTCCTCGACCAATACAACGGCGCCGGCGTCCAGCACATCGCCCTGCTCACGCCCGACATCATCACGACGATCGGCGAGATGCGGAAGATGGGCCAGGATTTCCTCGATGTGCCGGACAGCTACTACGACGAGCAGTTTGAGGAGCGCGTCGGCAAGATCGACGAGAACAAGGAGGTCCTGCGTCCGCTCCGCATCCTCGTCGACCGTGACAACGAGACCGGTTACCTGCTCCAGCTCTTCACCAAGTGCGTCTTTGCGCGCCCGACGCTCTTCTTCGAGGTCATCCAGCGCAAGGGCACCTCGATGGGCTTCGGCGAGGGCAACTTCCGCGCGCTCTTCGAGGCCATCGAGCGCGAACAGATGAGGCGCGGCACCCTCTGACCCTTTGTCGCAGGCTGGAGCCGGCTTTCGGCTGCTACCCCGAGCCCCCTGACACACACCCTCGGCTCCAGCCTGCGACCTCTTTCCCGATTTTCGATTGGCCGGCACCGCCCGGCGAATTAGCTCTCAACTCCGCTTGGCCTGATCGATGGGCGGCTTGGCCCGATCGAAACTCGAAAATCCCCACTCGAAAATCCCATGCCTTTCTACCGCACCCTCGGGGCGATGCCCCGCAAGCATCACATCAAGTTCCCGCGCGACCCCGCGACGAGTTACAAGGGCGAGGGCCTGCACTACGAGCACATCATCACCACCGAGGGATTCGACCGCGCCTACAGCATCGTCTATCACCTGCGTCCGCCCACGATGGTGAAGCACGTGGAACTCTACCGCGAGCAACCCGCCCGCACCGCCGCGCACCTGCCGCTGCGCCACCATCACCTGAAGAGCGCCGCGTTGCCGCGCGCCGGCGATCCCTACACCGGGCGCGTGCCGCTGATGTTCAACCCCGACATCACCTGCTCCCGCTGCCGTCCGGCCAAGGTCATGGAGGCCGATTACGAGTTCTACCGCAACGGGCAGAACGATGACGTCATCTTCGTCTTCTCCGGCGGCGGCTGGCTCGAGTCCAACTTCGGCAAGCTCCGCTACAAGCAGGACGACTACATCGTCATCCCGCGCGGCACGATCTACCGCCTCGTGCCCGACGACATCGCGCAGGAGGATTATCTCATCCTCGAATCGACGCACCCCGTCCGCATCCCCGCGCGCTACCGTCACCCCGAGGGACAGATCCGTCTCGGCGCGCCGTATAGCGAGCGCGATTTCCACGGCCCGACCGAGATCATCGCCGAGGACAAGGCCGGCGACTTCGCCGTGCTGGTGAAGGATCGCGGCGCGCGCTTCACGCGCAACATCATGGCCTCGCACCCGTTCGACGTCGTGGGCTGGGACGGCGCGCTCTATCCATTCACGTTCAACGCGAACGATTTCGAGCCCATCACCGGCACCGTCCACCTGCCGCCGCCCATCCACCAGACCTTCGAGATCAAGAACTACGTCATCTGCACCTTCGCGCCGCGCTACCTCGACCATCACCCCGAGGCCATCAAGGTGCCGTGGTCGCACGACAACACCGAGGCCGACGAGGTGCTGTTCTACGTGCGCGGAAACTTCGGTTCGCGCAAGGGCGTCGAGCCCGGCTCGTTCACGCTCCACCCGCAGGGCATTCCGCACGGCCCGCACCCGGGCACGACACTCAAGAGCTTCGAGCACACGCGCACGGAGGAGCTCGCCGTCATGTTCGACACCGCCTTCCCGCTCGAACTCACCGAACAGGCGCTCGCCCTGGACGACCCGAATTATCCGCTCAGCTGGCTCGGTTGAGTGGCGCTTCGCCCGAGGCTCCGGTGTTTGCCTCCGGTTCGCTTTCAGGCACGTTCACCGCCGTCGGTCGGCTTCCCGTCAAATCCATGCTCCTCGATTTTGAAAAACTCTCCCCGCGCGACGCCTACGCCTGGATGATCGGCGCCATCACTCCGCGCCCCATCGCCTGGGTCTCCACGATCTCCGCCGACGGCCGCACCAACCTCGCGCCGTTTTCCTTCTTCCAAGGCGTGTGCGCGAATCCACCTACGCTGCTCTTCACCGGAGCCAACGACCGCACGGGTCGAAAAAAGGACACCATCGTCAACGTCGAGCAGGTGCCGGAATTCGTCGTCAGCGTCGTGCCGCACGCGTTGCGCGATCCGATGAACGCCACTTCCGCGCCGCTGCCGCACGGTGAGAGCGAGTTCGAGAAGTTCGCCATCGCCACCGCAGCCTCGCTCCACGTCAAACCCCCGCGCGTCGCCGCGTCGCCGTTCTCCTTCGAGTGCCGGGTCGACCGCATCGTGCGCATCGGCGAAGGCCCGCTGGCGGGCAACGTCGTCTTCGGACGCATCCTCTGCGCCCACGTCGATGACACCGTGCTCGGTGCCGACGGTAAGCTCGATCCCGCCAAGCTCGACCTGATCGGCCGCATGGGCGGCGAGCTCTACGCGAATACTCGCGAGGTTTTCAAAATCGAGCGACCCACGGCCTGACGCGCGCGCTGCGGCCCCGCGTTCAGTCGGGCAAAACGCATTATTAAGCCGCGAAATAGACGCTGCCACCCGCGGCCTGCTCCTTTTCTTCCGCCCCGTTCCGGTGTTTCGTGACGGGCAACCCCAATCCCCGCGTCCTGTTCCCCCTTTGCGCAGGCGCTTCTGAACGAACCCCGTTTTCCCCATGAGCGATATCGTCATCCTCTCGGCGACGCGCACCCCCATCGCGTCCTTCCAAGGCGGCCTCGCGTCCGTCCCGGCCTCGCGTCTCGGCGCGACGGTCATCCGCGGCGCGCTCTCGCAGGCTGGCATCGCGCCCGGTGACGTCACCGATGTGCTGCTGGGCAACGTGCTCCAAGCCGGCCAAGGTCAGGCGCCCGCGCGCCAGGCCGCGATCCACGCCGGCCTGCCGCAGTCGGCGCGCGCCGTCACGATCCACAAGGTCTGCGGCTCCGGCCTCCAGGCCGTGATGCAAGCCGCGCACTCGCTCCACGCCGGCATGGGCACGCTCTTCGTCGCCGGCGGCATGGAAAGCATGTCGCAGTCGCCCTACTTGCTCCCGAAGGCGCGCGACGGTTACCGCCTCGGCCACGGCCAGCTCGTCGACTCGCTGATCCACGACGGTCTGTGGGATCCGTATAACAATCTCCACATGGGCAACTGCGCCGAGCAGTGCGCCGCGAAATACGCCTTCACGCGCGAACAGCAGGACGCCTTCGCGATCGCCTCGTTCCAGCGCGCGAACGCCGCGCAGCAGGACGGACGCTTCGCCGCCGAAATCACCCCCGTGGCAATCGCCGACGCGAAGGGAAACACCACGAAGGTCGAGCACGACGAGGGTCCGGCGAAGGTGAAATACGACAAGATCCCGCAGCTGAAGCCCGCCTTCCAGAAGGACGGCACCATCACGCCCGCCAACGCCTCCTCGATCAACGACGGTGCCGCCGCGCTCGTCGTCACGACCGCCGCGCACGCGGCCGCCATCGGCCTCAAGCCCATCGCCCGCCTCGTTTCCTTCGGCGGCCACGCGCAGGACCCGGTCTGGTTCACCACCGCGCCCGTGCCCGCCACGCAACAGGCGCTCGCCGCCGCCGGTTGGAAAGTCTCGGACGTCGATCTCTGGGAAGTGAACGAAGCCTTCGCCGTCGTGCCGCTGGCGTTCATGCACGAGCTCGGTGTCGCGCACGACAAACTCAACGTGCACGGCGGCGCCATCGCGCTCGGCCACCCGATCGGCGCCAGCGGCGCGCGCATCCTCGTGACACTCATCCACGCTCTCCGGCAACGCGGCCTGAAGCGCGGCGTCGCCGCCATCTGCATCGGCGGTGGCGAAGGCCTCGCCGCCTGCGTCGAACTCTTATGATTTTCGTCACAGAGGACACGGAGAGCCACAGTGGAAAACCGGAGATAGAGGCAACTCTGTGACCTCTGTGCCGCCTCCTGTCTTTCCTCTGTGTCCCAAATCTCTTCCCCCCATGAGCAAAGTCTTCCCTTCCGCCGCGGCCGCGCTCGCCGGCTTGTTGCACGATGACATGACGGTCGCCGCCGGTGGTTTCGGCCTCTGCGGCATTCCGGAAAATCTCATCCTCGCGCTCCGCGACAGTGGCGTGAAAGGCCTCACCATCGTCGGCAACAACGCCGGCGTGGACGACTTCGGCATGGGCCTGCTCCTCAAGACGCGCCAGATCCGCAAGGTGGTGGCTTCCTACGTCGGCGAGAACAAGGAGTTCGAGCGCCAGGTCCTCGCCGGCGAACTCGAGCTCGAACTCATCCCGCAGGGCACGCTCGCCGAGCGCCTCCGTGCGGGCGGCGCGGGCATCCCCGGTTTCTACACCCGCACCGCGTTCGGCACGAAGCTCGCCGAAGGCAAGGAGACGAAGACCTTCGACGGCAAGGAATACGTCCTCGAGCGCGGCATCCGTGCCGACGTGGCGCTCGTGAAAGCGTGGAAGGGCGACAAGGCCGGCAACCTCGTCTTCCGCAAGACCGCGCGGAACTTCAATCCGATGATCGCCACCTGCGCCGCCGTCTGCGTCGCCGAGGTCGAGGAACTTGTCGAGGTCGGCCAACTCGATCCCGACCAGATCCACACGCCCGGCATCTACGTTGACCGCATCCTGCAAGGCCCTCGCTACGAGAAGCGCATCGAGTTCCGCACGGTGCAGGGCGCGGCCGCTTCGAAGAAGGAAACGCCCATCCGCGAACTCATGGCGAAGCGCGCCGCGCGCGAGTTGCGCGACGGCTTCACCGTCAACCTCGGCATCGGCATCCCGACGCTCGTCGCGAACTTCATCCCGCCCGGCATGAACGTCACGCTGCAGTCCGAAAACGGCCTGCTCGGCATCGGCCCATTTCCGCAGGAGGACAAGGTTGATCCCGACCTCATCAACGCCGGCAAGCAGACGATCTCCACGATCCCCGGCTCCGCGTTCTTCTCCAGCGCCGATTCCTTCGCGATGATCCGCGGTGGCCACATCGATCTCTCCATCCTCGGCGCGCTCGAAGTCGCCGACAACGGCGACATCGCCAACTGGATGGT
>JAMPXH010000032.1 GCA_023701285.1 Candidatus Didemnitutus sp. | reverse complement strand
TTGGCGGGGTTCGGCGACCCCGCCCTACATCGGGCCACCCGCGGCCGGAGGGCGCGGGTGGCGTGCGCTCAGTGCGTGCCGGCCGTCTCGGTCGGGATGCGCATGGCGTAGAACGACCGCCACACGAAGTAGAGCGCGACGGCGAAGACCGGGATCGCGATGGCGAGCTTGGTGTTGTGGCTCTGGATCGAGACCGCGATCTCGACGGCGAGGAGGCCGAAGAGCGTGGTGAACTTGATCACGGGGTTCATCGAGACGGACGAGGTGTCCTTGAAGGGATCGCCCACGGTGTCGCCGACGACGGAGGCGGCGTGGAGCGGGGTGCCCTTCATCTTGAGGTCGACCTCGACGACCTTCTTGGCGTTGTCCCAGGCGCCGCCGGCGTTGGCCATGAAGAGGGCCTGGAAGAGGCCGAAGAAGGCGAGGCCGATGAGGTAGCCGATGAAGAAGAACGGATTGAAGAACGCCAGCGAGAGCGCGAAGGCGAAGATGGCGATGAAGATGTTCCACATGCCCTTCTGCGCGTATTCGGTGCAGATGCGCACGACGTGTTTCGAGTCCTCGATGGAGGCGGTCTTGGCGTCGAGCTTGATGTTCTTCTCGATGAAGACGACGGCGCTGTAGGCGCCGGTGACGACGGCTTGGATGGTGGCGCCGGTGAACCAGTAGATGACCGCGCCGCCCATGAGCAGGCCGAAGATGACCTCGGGCTTGACGAGCGAGAGGGCGGCGATGACGGACGGCTGGCCCGCGCCGGTGCCGTAGACGCGCTCGAGGAGGAGGATGATGCCGAACACCATCGTGGTGGCGCCGACGACGGCGGTGCCGATGAGCACGGGCTTGGCGGTGGCCTTGAAGGTGTTGCCGGCGCCGTCGCACTTCTCGAGGAAGTATTTGGCCTTCTCGAAAACGGGCGTGAAGCCGAACTTGGACTTGATGTCCTCCTCGATGCCGGGGCGGCCTTCGATCTGGGAGAGTTCGTAGACGGACTGGGCGTTGTCGGTCACGGGGCCGAAGGAGTCGACCGCGATGGTGACGGGGCCCATGCCGAGGAAGCCGAAGGCCACGAGGCCGAACGCGAAGATCGGTGCGGCGAAGGCGATGGCGGGCGGCATGATGGCGACGAACTCGGCGTGCTGGCCGACGAGGTGCGCGCCGAACATGAGGCCGAGGATGAGCAGGCCCTTCCAGAACGCGGAGAAGTTGCCTGCGACGAGGCCGGAGAGGATGTTGAGCGAGGCGCCGCCGTGGCGGGACGCGGTGACGACCTCCTTGACGTGCTTCGAGTGCGGGCTGGTGAAGATCTTGGTGAACTCGGGGATGAGCGCGCCGGCGACCGTGCCGCAGGAGATGATGCTGGAGAGTATCCACCAGAGGTTGGGGAAGGCCTGCTCGACGCCCGCGTGCGTCAGCGTGAGGTTGCCGAGGAGCAGGTAGCTGGCGGCGTAGGTGAACACGATCGAGACGCCGGAGGTGATGAACACGAGGTTGGTCAGCGGTTGCTCGAAGTCGAAGTCATCGCGCAGGCCATACTTCGATTGCGTGATCATGTTGTTCAGCCAATACGAGATCAGCGAGGTGAAGATCATCAGCGCGCGCATGACGAAGAGCCACACGATGAGCTTGCCGCAGAGCACGGCGTATTCGCTGCCAGTGAGCGCGATGGCGAGGAAGGTGACGAGCGCGACGCCCGTGACGCCGTAGGTCTCGAAGCCGTCGGCCGAGGGTCCGACGGAGTCGCCGGCGTTGTCGCCGGTGCAGTCGGCGATGACGCCCGGGTTCTTCGGGTCGTCCTCGGGCAGCTTGAAGACGATCTTCATCAGGTCGGAACCGATGTCGGCGATCTTGGTGAAGATGCCGCCGCAGATGCGGAGGATGGAGGCGCCGAGCGACTCGCCGATGGCGAAGCCGAGGAAGCACACGCCGACGAGGGCGGGAGGCACCCAGAGGAGGATGCCCGTCATGACGAGCAGTTCCACGCACACGAGCATGAGGCCGACGGACATGCCGGCCTGCAGCGGGATCTGGACGACGGCCAGCGGCTTGCCGGCGAGCGCGGCGAAGGAGGCGCGGCTGTTCGCGCGGGTGTTGATGAGGATGCCGAACCACGCCACGCCGTAGGAACCGAGGATGCCGAGCACGGTGAAGGAGAGCACCATGACGAAGAGGCTGCCGCCGCGGTTGAAGTCGATCTGGTGCGTGACGGCGTCGCGGCCGAGCGAGCCGAAGCAGTAATACGCGATGCACACCGCCATCAGCGCGCCGATGATCGCGAGGAACTTGCCCTGGGTGAGCAGGTAGGTCTTGCAGGTCTCCCAGATGATGTCCGAGACCGCGCGCATCGAGTCGTGCACGGGGAGGTTGCGGACCTTGAAGTATTCGAGGAGGCCGAAGGCCGCGCCCACGAGGCACGCGAAGATCGACAGGTAGAGCAACGTGTGGCCGTTCACGGACGAGCCGAGCACGTTGAAGTTGATGGTGTTGAGGTCCGGGATGCGAATGTTCGCATCACCCGCATAGGCAGGAACGACGGACGCGCACAAGGCCAAGGCCTGGGCCGCCCGCTTCCAGAGGTGTGTGGTCAGCATAGCGAGGGTAGGGTGGGGTTGAGGTCTGCGACCTTGGCAAACGCTTGGGGGTGAAGCCAGTCCAAACTCGCCGCGCGGCCGGCCGCCTCCGTCCGCGCGCGAGCGTGAACCAGTTGACCTGCCCGGTGGTTTGACTTTCGTTGGGCGCCGAGTCTCCGCCCATGCCCCTCCTCGCCGTCCACGATCTGCGCAAGAGTTACCCTTCATCCGGGGCGGCGGCCGGTGGCACGATCCCGGTGGTGGACGTGCCGGCCTTCGCCCTTGCAGCCGGCGAGCAGCGCGCGCTGCGCGGCGAGAGCGGCTCGGGCAAGACGACCTTCCTTCACCTCATCGCCGGCATCCTCGCGCCCGATTCCGGACGCATCGAGCTCGATGGCCGCGACGTCGCCACGCTCGGCGAAGCGGCGCGCGACCGGCTGCGCGCGGAGACGCTCGGCTACATTTTCCAGACCTTCAACCTGCTCCAAGGCCACAGTGTCCTCGAGAACGTCGAGCTCGGCATGGCCTTCGGGCGCGGCGTCGACCGCGCGCGCGCCGAGGCTCTCCTCCGCCGCGTGGGGCTCGGCGAGCGGCTGCACCATTTCCCACGCCAGCTCTCGACCGGCCAGCAGCAGCGCGTGGCCGTCGCCCGCGCGCTGGCCAACCACCCGAAACTCGTCCTCGCCGACGAGCCCACCGGCAACCTCGACGCGCGCAACAGCCGCGAGGCCCTCGCGCTCATCCGCGAGGTCTGCCGCGAGAACGGCGCCGCGCTCCTGCTCGTCAGCCACGACGAGGCGGTGCTCGCGCAGTTCGAGACCGTGCAGGACTTCCGCACGCTCAACCGGGCGGCGCCCCAAACCTGATGGCCACGCGAAACACAAAACGGACTGTGCCGGCGGGCGGATATTTTCCGAGCGCCTATCGGCGCCTTGCGAGCGGCAGCGGCGGTCGGACCTGCGTGTTTTTCGGGACCAAGTTCGGGAGAGCGAAAATCGAAAATCCCCAAGCGAAAATCTCGTGATCTGGAACCTCATCTACCGCTCGCTCCGCCAGCACGCGCTCTCGACGCTCGTGACCGCCGGCAGCATCGCGCTCGCGGCGGGGTTGCTGCTCACCGTCTGGGTCGTGAAGACGCAGTCGCAGGCCGTGTTCGCCGCGACGAATTCCGGTTTCGACGCCGTGCTCGGCGCGCGCGGCTCGAAGCTCCAGCTCGTCCTCAACGCCATCTTCCACCTCGAGGCCTCGCCGGGCAACCTCTCCGCGCAGGACTTCGAGGCCGTGCGCCGCCACCCGGCGGTGAAGACCGCGATCCCGATCGCCGTCGGCGACAATTACTACGGCTGGCGCATCGTCGGCACCACCGCGCGCCTGTTCGACGTCGAGTATCTGCCGGGGAAAAAATACGCGGTCGCGCCCGGCGGCCGGCTCTTCGCCGAAGGGCAGCGCGAGGCCGTGCTCGGCGCGCTCGCGGCGCGCAAGCTCAAGCTCGGCGTCGGCGGGACGTTCCAGCCTTACCACGGCCTGGCCTTCGACGCCTCGGCGCAGCACGAGGAGGTTTACACCGTCACCGGCATCCTCGAGCCCACGGGCACGCCCGTGGACCGCGTCATCTGGATTCCGCTCAGCGGCGTGCAGACGATGGCCGGGCACGACCCGCGCACGGCGACCGACATCAGCGCCGCCCTCATCCAGCTCCGCGCCGCCTCGGCGGGCGTGATGCTGGACATGATGATCAACAAGCAGGGCAACAAGATGACCTTCGCCTACCCGATCGGCACGATCGTGGCCGAGCTCTTCAACAAGATCAGCTGGGTCGACCAGGTGCTTACGCTCGTGGCGTGGCTCGTGGCCGTCGTCGCGGCGGGCTCGGTGCTCGTGAGCATCTACAACTCCATGAGCGCGCGGCAGCGTGACATCGCCATCCTGCGCGCACTCGGCGCGCGGCGCCGCACCGTCTTCGGCGCAATTCTCGGCGAGGCGGCGGCGATCGGCTTGCTCGGCACGGCGCTAGGGTTTCTGGCGTTTGCGCTGTTGGCGTTCGGCGTCGCCTCGATTATCCAGACGCAGACCGGCGTGGTCTTGGAACCATTCAAGTGGAACCCGATCTTCTGGTGGGGCCCCGGGACGTTCGTCGGCCTCGCGATGCTCGGCGGCCTGTTACCCGCGTGGAAAGCCTACCGAGTCTCCGTCGCCGAAACGATCGCGCCGGTGTCGTGAGTTTTGAAACCGCGAAGGGTGCGAAGACCCGAGAAAATTTCGCCGTGACTTCGAATTGCCGGCTACGGCGCGTGGGTTGACTCCCCTTGCGCCGTGCCTCAGCGTGCCGCGCATTGCCCCATGAAAAAACTTCTCTGGTTAGGTGGTAGTTTGGCGGTGGCGAGTGCGGCATTCGGCGCCGAATCGACAGTTCCCGCCGGTTGGCACGCGCAATCGCTGTGGCAGGCGGTCACCTACATGATCCTCTTCGCCGCGATCGGCATCGCGCTGGCGGTGATCGGTTACAAGGTATTCGACAAGTGCACGCCGGGCGATCTGCACCGCGAGATCGTCGAGAACAAGAATGTGGCCGCGGCCATCGTCGCGGCGGCGGTGATTCTCGGCGTGTGCATCATCGTGGCGGCGGCGATGCTCGGTTGAGCGGCGCACGTTGAAGCGGTCGGTGAAAGTGCGGTTGGTGCTGCTCGGCGGATTGTCCGTCGGAGCAATCACGGCGTGCGCGCCCACGCAGACGGTGGCGGAACCGCGCATCAGCCCCGAGAGCGCCTACGGCAACGACCACTTCATTGCGGGCGCAGGGTATTATCACGCGCCGTTCCGCGGTTTTTATCCGCGGCCCTACAACCAATACGATCCGGTCACGCGGAAATATTATTACGACGGTGCCTGGCACGACGCGCCGCACGAGAGCGTGATCAACATGTCCACGCCGACGGATAGCGCCGCCACTCTCGCGCAGGCGATGCGCACGGACATCCCGCGTGGCGGATTTGGCAACACGTCGACTTACCGCGGAGGCGGCTATTCCTGATGCGCCGTCACGTGTGCACGCCCCGGCCGGATTGGCGCGAGAGGGTCGAGCGCGTCGGGCTGACCTATCACACGCACGACAACGGGCCGTATTGGGACGAATCGGCGTGCTACGAATTGACGGCGGCGGAAGTGGACGCGCTCGAACGCGCGGCGAAGACGCTGCACTATCTTTGCGTCGATGCGGCGGAGCAGGTGATCGCGCGCGGTTGGTGGGAGCGGCTCGGCATCCCGGCGGCGGCGGTGCCGAGCATTTTGCGTTCGTGGGAGCGCGATGATTTTTCGCTCTATGGGCGTTTCGATTTTGCGTTCGACGGCGTCGGCGCGCCGAAGCTGCTCGAATACAACGCCGACACGCCGACGGCGCTGGTGGAAGCAGCAGTGACGCAGTGGTTCTGGCTGCAAGACGTGCAGTCGGATGCGGACCAGTTCAATTCCATCCACGAGCGCTTGATCGAGGCGTGGCGGCGATTTGCCGGGCGGACGATTCATTTCAGCTCGGTGCAAAGCAATGCCGAAGACGAGCAGACGGTGCTCTACTTGCGCGACACCTGTGAACAGGCCGGCGTGACGACACGTCCCTGCGCCATTGAAGAAATCGGCTGGGATGCAGCGCGGAAGAAGTTCGTCGATCTCGACGCGCAGCCGCTCGAGCTGTGTTTCAAACTCTATCCGTGGGAATGGCTGTGGGCGGAGGAATTTGCGCCGCATCTTGCGGGCGAACCGGTGCAGTTCATCGAGCCTGCGTGGAAAATGCTCCTGAGCAACAAGGGCCTGCTGCCGATTTTGTGGGAGCTTTACCCGGAGCACCCGAATCTTCTGCCCGCCTACGAAACGCCGGCGCCACTCGGCGAAACTTATGTGCGCAAACCCAAGCTCAGCCGCGAAGGCGCGAACGTGACGTGGATCGAGCGCGGCGTCGCACGCGAGGAAAACGGCGGTGATTACGGCGCGGAAGGACACGTGTTTCAGGCCATTGCGCCGCCGCCGGATTTCGATGGGAATCATCCCGTCTTCGGCGTGTGGGTCGTCGATCACGAGCCGGCCGGACTCGGCATCCGCGAGGACACGCGGCTCATCACGGGCAACCTGAGTCGGTTCGTGCCACATTTCTTCCCCGCATCATGAGCCGCTCGAATCCCACGGCGCTTCGCCTCGGCATGACCGGCATGATCAACGGTCGGCGATACAAAGTCGTCGGTCGCGTCGTGCTCAGCATGGTGGCCGACGATGGCGAGACGTATTATTGGAACGAGTTCAACATGGCCGATGAGAGCGGCACCACGGCGACGCTGGTTTACGAAGAAACGGGAATCGGTCCCGAGTGGAAATGGTTCACGTTGTTCGAGCCGCGGAAGCCACTGACGGTCGCCGAAGCCGCGGCGAAGCGCGTCGGCGACACTGTGGAGTTCGAGGGTCGCCAGATCCCGGTCGAGTTGGTGGACGAGTCGCGCGTCGTTTACATCGAAGGCCAGGCGCCGGAGGATGTCGAAGTCGGTGATGTGGCCCGCTATTTCAACGCGAACCCCGGCGGTGGAAAGATGTGGGTCGCGAGTTGGACGGGCGAGGACATCGAGTTCTATTTGGGGAAAACGCTCGGACGAAAACACGTCGAGGCGGCGTTCGGACTGCCGCGCCAGCGTCGAGAAGCAGCAGGAAGCGGCTTCTGGGCTTTTTCGATTGATGCAGCGCGCCAAGTGGGCTGGTCGACGTGGTTCTGGGTCGCGATCTTGGTCGCGTATTTTGGGGTGATGATTTTTGAGAACTACGAACCGCCGGCACGCGTGCTTCCGCCACCGGAAATGAAGGCGGCACCGACGTTTCGATTGCCCGCCCGCGCACGGGCCAATCTCGATGGCAAATCCGTTGAAGTCGCGGCACGCTCGGTGAGCGAGTGCTTGCTGACGCGCGCTCGTTTTAAGCAGCACGAATACCTGTTGCGTGACGAAGCTGGCGCGGAATCACTCCTGTGGAACGGCTGGGCCGGCCATGCATCGGTATGGGTATTGCTGCGCGAAATTGAAATGCCCAAGAAGTTCGATGCTTTGACGGCGGCGAAATTGCGGAACGGCAGTAAGGTGAAGATTGACGGTCGCGAATTTGCCGTAACGGAGCTCATGCTTGGCCGACTGTCGGAAATCGACGGAGCTTCCGCGGCGACGCATTGGCCGAGCAAGGAATTGTGCGGATTCGTGGCGCGCGCCGGCGACGAGTGGCTCGTGTGCCGCTGGTCGGCGGGCGGATTGCGTTGCTACCTTGGGCGAGCGATTCCCTCCCCGACGGTGATGGTTGCCTTCGGCTCGCAACGCTCCTGACGTCCTAAACAGTGCGGGCGCCTCCTCGGGTGCGGCTCTCGCCTTCAAACGCTGAATGCACGTCGTCACCGTCGCCGCTCGGGACAGCGGCGACCACCTGATGTGCTTTTCATCCGTGTGAATCTGTGTCCATCTGTGGTTCAATTCCGTTGATGAAAACGCGTCTTCGTCTCGCTGCTCTCTTTTCAGCTCTAACCCTTGCGCTGTGCGTTGCCGGTTGCGGCAAGAAGCAGACCGGCGAGGTGCTGCATTACGGCTCGAAGAATTCGCGCGACGAGCATGCCGGCCACGGGCACGCCCCCGCCGGCGGCCACGTGCACAAGGCGCCGAACGGCGGCGAACTCGTGGAGCTCGGCGCGCATCAGTTCAACCTCGAGTTCAAATACGACGCGGCGCGCGGCGTGTTGCAGGCATGGGTGCTCGATGCGCACGCGGAGAACTTCGTGCGCGTGGCGATGGACGCCTTCGACGTGCAGGAGGCTGAGGGCGCGCGGCGCGTCATCACCCTCCGCGCCACGGCCAACAGCCTGACCGGCGAGACGGCGGGCGACACGTCCTGCTTCGAGGGCGCGGCCCCGTGGCTGCGCGAGGTCAAACATTTTGACGGAGTGATCAAGGCGGTTAGGGTGCGCGGCACCGACTTCCGCGACGTCCCTTTCCACTTCCACCCCTGAGCCTCCTTCCCGCATGAGCCTGTTTTCATCCTGTCATCGTCTGCGGACGATCCTGTCGTTGGCGGTGGTCGTCGTCGTGAGTTCCGTCCGGGCCGCGGACACGGCGCCGGCGGACGGCGAAAAGGTGGGCTTCGAGCTGCTGGCGGCCTTCAACTACACGCCGCCCGGCTACGAGCCCGCGGGCTCGGCGACGCCGGCCGAGGGCCAGCCCAAGGCGCAGATCCCGGACTATGTGCGCGAGCTGGATGGCAAAAAAATCTCGATCACGGGCTTCATGCTGCCGACCAAGTTCAAGGACGGCAAAGTCACCGAGTTCCTGCTGATGAAGGACCAGAGCGGTTGCTGCTTCGGCGCGATGCCGCGCATCAACGAGTGGATCATCGTCAAGATGACCAACGGTGGCGTGCCGCCGCTCATGGACATGCCGCTCACGTTTCTCGGCAAGCTCAAGGTCGGCGAAGTCTTCGAGGAAGGTTACCTCGCCGGCATCTACCAGCTCGACGGCGAGAAGCTGCTCGACGTGAAGGGTTGAGCGGCCCGCTGCGCGGCGCGGCTTGCGCGGCCCGCGCGCCGGACGCGACGAGCCCCGGCGTGACAACTCCGACGCTCCCGGTTCAGCGCGAGATGTCGCGCTGCGTGAGGATCTTGAAGCCGCGGTTGTTCAGCGAATTCGTGGCGAGGTCGAGGTCCTCGACCTTCAGCGCGATGGCGCTCCGGCCGTGCGGCCGGCAGAGGAACGAGTAGACGTAGTGGATGTTCATCTCCACCTCGTAGAGCGCGCGGAAAACCTCCTGCAGCTTCGACTCGTCGGCGAACTCCACGGCGAGCACGTCGCACTCGGTGAAGAAGAAATTGTTGGCCGCGAGCAGCTCGCGCGCCCGCTCCGGATCGTCGAGCACCATGCGGTCAATCGCGCAGTCCGTGGTGTCGAGCGTCGTCATCGCCATGATGTGGACGTTGTGCCGGGCGAGCAGGGCCGTGAGGTCGAGCAGGCGGCCGGCGCGGTTCTCGATGAAGACGGAAAACTGACGCACCGGGTCCTGCGCGAGGGTGGTTTCCATTTTTGCCATGGCGGAGAGCAGGCTAGGCCGCGGGCAAAAGCGGGTCAACAGGACAGGTGCGCGCGGCCGGCGCTTGCGGACTTGAGCGGGCGCGCCACGCCGGTAACGTGAGGCGATGTCGTCCCCGCCGCCCGATCCGCAAGCCCGCGTCGCCCGCCGTGCGGAGGACAGCGCGGGGCTCGTGCTGCGCGGCATCGCGTTGAACGCCGTGCTGGCGGCGGTGAAATTCGCCGGCGGCGTCTTCGGTAACACCTACGCGCTCATCGCGGACGCGGCGGAGTCGTTGCTCGACATCCTTACGTCGGCGTTGGTGTGGGCGGGCTTCCGCGTGGCCGCGCGGCCGCCGGACGAGAATCATCCCTACGGGCACGGCAAGGCGGAGGCGCTCGCGGCGCTGCTGGTGGCGCTCTTCGTGTTTTTCATGGCCGGCTGGGTGGCGTGGCATGCGATCCGCGAGATCCGCACGCCGCATCACGCGCCGGCGTGGTGGACGCTGCTCGTGCTGGCGGGCGTCGTGCTCGTGAAGCTGTGGTTCTCCCGGCGCATGGAAGCGGCGGGCGAGACCGTGGGCAGCACGGCGCTCGGCGCGGAGGCCATGCACCACTGGTCGGACGCCATGACCTCGGCTGCGGCTTTCGCCGGCATCGCCGTGGCGCTGTGGGGCGGCCCGGGCTGGGAAACGGCGGACGACTGGGCGGCGCTGTTCGCCTGCGTGGTGATCGCCTTCAACGGATTCCGGATGCTCGCAAAGGCGCAGCGCGACATCATGGACGAGGCCGTCTCGCGCGACTTCGACCGCGAGGTGCGGGCCATCGCGTTGCGCGTGCCCGGCGTGCAGGCGCTCGACAAGTGCCGCGTGCGCAAGAGCGGGCTCAGCCACATCGTCGACATCCAGGTGCGCGTCGACGGCACCCTCACCGTGCGCGAGGGCCACGACATCGCGCATGCGGTGAAGGATGCGCTCATCGCCTCGGTGAGTCACGCGATCACCGACGTGTCCGTGCACATCGAGCCGATGAAGTGAGCGGGGCGCGGTCGCTCAGCGGTAGCGTTGCGCGAATTTCCAACCGGCGTAGACACCGGCCAGGCTGCCGAGCCCGCTGAGCAGGAAGCAGCCGAACAACTCCATCCCGAGCGCGCTGCCGGCGAACCAGCCCAGATAACTGCCGAGCATCATGCCGGCGAAGAGGCACAGCCGGTTCATGGCAGCGGGGCGAAGGGGAACTCCGGGTCGCGGATGTAGCCCTTCGCCGTCATCCACGGCAGCACCTTGATCGTCAGGCGCCCGGCTTGCACGGCGGGGTCGCCGGAGGCGAGCTCGGTCGCTTCCTCGATCGACGCGCACTTCATGATCCAGATGCCGCGCCACTCGCTCGCGGCGCCGGCGGCGAAGGGGCCCGCGACGAGCAGTTTGCCCGCGTCCGCCATCTTCTTCATGTGCGCCATGTGGCCGGCCTGCGCGGCGGCGGCTTCCTCCTTCGTGCCCGTGCCGCTGGCCGGGCCTTTCATCAGCATCACGAAATAATAGGTCGTCATCTCGAACGCCGGAGCGGCGGGCGCCGGCAGAGTCTTGTTCTCCTGAGCGACGACGTGAACGGCGGCGGCGAGCACGGTCAGCGCGACGAGCGCACGGGTGAAGCGGGGTGTCTTCATGCGCGGCAAAATGCCGCGCGCGTCCGCGCACGCGAGCTTCAACCCGCGCCGCCGCGCCAGGACTACGCCGCGGCGGTGCGTAGGAATACGCGTGCCGGTGAGTGGAATTTTACCGCCGCCCCGGGCTTATATGCGGAGCGGGCGCGGATAATTTACCGCGGGCCCGCCGGCTTTCCCGTTGCCGCGCCCCGCCGCAATGCGCAGCGTCGGCGTCCATGAAGAAGACTGCAAAACCCCTGAGCAGGAATCCGAATCTGATCCGTTGGGTCAACAAGATGGCCGCGCTGTGCAAGCCCGACGCCATCCACTGGGTCGACGGTTCCCAAGCAGAATACGACGCGCTGTGCGCCCAGATGGTCGCGAGCGGCACATTCACCAAGCTCAACCAGAAGAAGTGGCCGGGCTGTTACCTCGCGCGTTCCGACGCGAGCGACGTCGCCCGCGTCGAGGACCGCACCTTCATCTGCTCGCTCTCGAAGGAGGCCGCCGGCCCGACGAACAACTGGGTCAACCCTTACGAGATGCGCAAGACCCTGAAGGAGCTCTACCGCGGCTGCATGAAGGGCCGCACGATGTATGTGCTCCCCTACAGCATGGGCCCGATCGGCTCGCCCATGTCGCAGATCGGCGTCGAACTCACCGACTCACCCTACGTCGTCGTCAACATGCGCATCATGGCGCGCATCGGCAAAAAGGTGTTCGAGCTGATCGACAAGGATTTCAAACGGGTCGTCCCCTGTGTGCACTCCGTCGGCGCGCCACTGAAGAAAGGCCAGAAGGACGTCGCGTGGCCCTGCAACAAGGAGAAGTATATCGTCCACTTCCCCGAGACCCGCGAGATCTGGAGCTACGGCTCCGGCTACGGCGGCAACGCGCTCCTCGGCAAAAAATGCTTCGCGCTCCGCATCGCCTCCGCCATGGCGCGCGACGAGGGCTGGATGGCCGAGCACATGCTCATCCTCGGCGTCGAGAATCCCGAGGGCCAGAAGACCTACGTCGCCGCCGCGTTCCCCAGCGCCTGCGGCAAGACCAACTTCGCCATGCTCATCCCGCCGCCGCATTTCCAGCAGCAAGGCTGGAAGGTGTGGACCGTCGGCGACGACATCGCGTGGATCAAGCCCGACGCCAACGGCCGCCTGCGCGCCATCAATCCCGAGGCCGGCTTCTTCGGTGTCGCGCCCGGCACGGGCAACCACACCAACCCGAACGCCATGAAGGCGCTCGCGAAGAACACCATCTTCACCAACGTCGCGCTCACCGATGACGGCGGCGTGTGGTGGGAAGGCATGACCAAGGAGCCGCCCGCGCATGCGATCGATTGGAAGGGCAACGAGTGGACGCCCGCGCTGGCGAAGGAGAAGGGCATCACCGCCGCGCACGCCAACGCCCGCTTCACCGCGCCCGCCAAACAGTGCCCGACGATCGATCCCGCCTGGGAAGATCCCGAGGGCGTGCCGATCCACGCCATCATCTTCGGTGGCCGCCGTGCCACGACGATGCCGCTCGTGTTCCAGGCCTTCAACTGGTCCAGCGGCGTCTACATCGGCGCGACGATGGGCTCCGAGATGACTGCCGCCGCCGCCGGCACGATTGGCAAGGTCCGCCGCGATCCGATGGCGATGCTGCCCTTCTGCGGCTACAACATGGGCGACTACTTCCGCCACTGGATGAACATGCAGAAGGAGCTCAGCGAAACGCCCCGCATCTTCCATGTGAACTGGTTCCGCAAGGACAAGGACGGCAAGTTCATGTGGCCGGGCTTCTCCGAGAACATGCGCGTGCTGAAGTGGATCGTCGACCGCGTGCGCGCTGGCGGCAAAGCCAAGGAGACGCCCATCGGCTGGGTGCCGCGCTACCGCGACATCGAATGGGACGGCCTGGACTTCTCCGAGGAGAAATTCGACGAGCTGCAGAAGTTCGACCGCGAGGCGTGGAAGAACGAGATCCTCGGCCAGGGCGAACTCTTCTTCGACCTGCACGCCACGCTGCCGAAGGAACTCATCTTCGAGCGCGAACTGCTCATGTGCCGCATGGGTTGAGCGCACCGGCGCCGGCGCCAGCCACTCACTCCCTTCGAGGCCGCGGAATGCTCCGCGGCCTTTTTGTTGTCTGCGACGGAACCGCCGCCGCGGCCCGCCGCGCGACCGTTCATCATGGCGCGGTTGCGGGAACGACTGTCCTGCACACGGTCTCACCCCCATGCGCTTGCTCCTTTCCGTGCTGCTCGGGGTCCTGCTCGCCGCGGCGTGCCGCGCGCAGTCCGGCGATGAGGCCTCGAATCCCTCCGATCCGCTGGCCGGCGCCCCGGCGCCGCTGGCGGAGGCGTTGCGGCAGTTCGCGCGCGACGCCGGGCGCTGGGCCTACACACAGCGCTTTGTGGAATACGACCGCGCCGGCAAGGTGGAGCGCTCGTGGGTGGCGCGCTACGATCCCTCCCAGCACTACGACGTGCAATGGACCCTGCTCGCGACCGACGACAAGGAGCCGACGGAGGCGCAGCAGAAGCGCTTCCGCAAGCAGCGCGCGAAGCGCGAGAAGGACCGCAAGTCGCTCGGCGAGCTGCTCGAGCTGCCGCAGGCCGTGGTGGCGTTCCAGTCGAGCGCGGACCTCGTTTACGAAGTGCCGCTGCGTCTGGAGGACGGCTCGCGGTTCCCGCCGGACAAGTTCCAGGCCTTTATCACGGTCGACCGCGCCACGCAGGGATTGAAGCTCATCGACGTGAAGCTGCGCGAGAAACTGCGCGTCGTCGGTGTCGTGAGCGTGAAGAGCGGCGATGCGCGGCTGGAATTCCAACGCGTGCTGCCGGACGCCGGGCCGGCGATCGCGGCGATCTCCGCCGGCGCCACGGCCTCGGTGCTGCTCGTGCCGGTGGGCGGCCGGATCGAGGCCGTCCGCAGCGATTTCAAGCGCGTGACGCCCTACGACGACCGCTTCCAGGTGAAGATCGGGCCGCTCAAGACGATTGATTTCTGAGCCCGCCCGCGCGCCGGGCCGCGGCTACGGCTACGGCTACGGCCCCACGGTCGGCGCGACCGTGAGCACGGCGTAGGCGAAGAGCGCGAGCATCGCCAAGGCGCAGACCAGCCGCACGATGGTGCTCGCGAGGAAGCCCAGCGCGGCGCCGACGCCGGAGCGCAGCGCATCTTCGTTGCTGCGGCGGCCGGCGATCTTCTCCGCCGCCACCGCGCCGAGCACGGTGGCGAGCAGCAAGGCGGGCACGGAGAAGAACATGCCCACGAGGGCGCCGCCGCCCGCGCCGGTCATGCCCCATTTCGAGCCGCCGAAGAGGCGCGTGCCGACGAGCGTGCAGACGAGATCGGCCACGACGGAGAAAAGCCAGATGACGCCGATCCAGATCACCGGCGCCCAGCCCAGCGTCTCCGGCAGCAGCCAGCGGTGCAGCAGCACGCCGGCGAAAATGAGCGTCGTGCCGGGGAGCAGCGGCACCACGGAGCCGACGAGCCCGCCGAGCAGGAGGAGAATGGTGAGGCTCCAGTAAACGTATTCCACGCCGGCCAACGTGGCGCGGAGCGCGCGCGAGGCAAATGGAAGTGTCGTGCGCACCGGTGCCGGCGCGCAGCAGTTTTTAGCAAGCCGGGCGCATGACGCGGTGGGGCAAGATGAAGGTTGTCACGCGCGCGACGGCTTCCAGTCTCGCGCGCAATGCCTGCCCCGATACCCCACGACGACGCGGTGCACAGCGAAGCGTTTCTCCATACGCTCATGCGCCGGCAATTGAAGCTCTCCATCCTCTGCGCCGCGGCCTTCCTCGGCATGCTGCTCGGGGTGCCGCTCGCCAACTATTTCCTGCCCGGGCTGATGGCGACCCGCGTGGGCGGCTTCACGCTGAGCTGGCTGCTGGTGGGCGTGCTGTCGTTCCCGGCGGTGTGGGCGATCTCGTGGTATTTCATCCGGCGCTCGATCTGGCTGGAGAACGACGAGGCGGAGCAGGTGCGGAAGGGGAGGGCGGAACAATGAGCGCGCTCCCTCTCTTCCTCGCGGCCGGCGGCGGATTGTTCGGCGGCGTCGATCCGTGGATCTTCGGGTTCTCGTTCGTCACCGTCGTGGTGACGGTGTGGATGGGCTTCCGCTCGGCGAAGACCTCGAAGACGGCGAGCGACTTCTTCGTCGCGGGCCGCTCGGTGTCGGTGGGCTGGAACGCCTCGGCGATCTCGGGCGAGTATCTGTCGGCGGCATCGTTCATGGGCGTGGCGGGCATGGTGATGTCGAGCGGCTACGACGCGCTGTGGTATCCGGTGTGCTACGCGTGCGGCTACCTGTTCCTGCTGCTGTTCATCGCGGGACCGCTGCGGCGCTTCGGTGCCTACACGATCCCGGATTTCGCGGAGGGCCGGTTCGACTCGCCGCTCTTCCGCAAGATCGCGGTGTGCTTCGTGCTGTTCATCGGATTTTTCTACACCATGCCGCAGATGAAGGGCGCGGGCACGACGCTCGCCTACATCTTCCCGGGCATGCCGTATTGGGCCGGCGTCGTGCTCGTCGGCGCGGTGATCACGCTGAACGTGGCGCTGGGCGGCATGAAGGGCATCACGCTGGTGCAGGCGTTCCAGTATTGGATGAAGATGTTCGCGATCAGCCTGCCCATCTTCGTGCTGCTGTCGGTCTACGGCTGGTATGGCGCGCATGTGGGCGCCAACGACGGCCGCGGCGCGCTGAGTGCGCCGGCGGCGCAGGTGCAGGAGGTCGGCGTGGAGCGCAAGCCGCTCACGGCAAAGGCGCCGGCGGACGATCCGTGGGTCTCGCCCTTCGGCCCGCTGACGACGAAGGCGGCCAAGGCCGCCGGCCTGACCGACGAGCAGGCGCGGCCGTATTCGCTGCTCTACACCTATTCGCTCATCATCGCGCTCGTCTGCGGCACGGCGGGCCTGCCGCACATCTTGGTGCGGTTCTACACGAATCCGGACGGCGTGGCGGCGAAGCGCACGACGATGTGGGTGATGATCCTGATCGGCGTGTTCTACGTGTTCCCGCCGGTGTTCGGCGTGCTCGGGCGCAACCTGCTGCCCGAGCTTTACGCGGGCGTCGGCGCGAAGGGCACGGACAAGGTCGTGCTCGAGCTGCCGCGCATCCTCAACGAGCAGGGCGGCATCTGGGGCAGCATCCTGAGCGGCATCACGTGCGCGGGGGCGTTCGCGGCGTTCATGAGCACGTTCAGCGGGCTGCTCGTCTCGATGACGGGTGCGTTGGCGCACGATGTCTACGGGCGCATCCTGCGGCCCGACGCCACGCCGGCGCAGCGCATGCGGATGTTCAAGATCGCGGCTGTGCTGATCGGCGCGATCGCCATCGGGCTCGGCACGCAGGTGGAGCAGCTGCAAATCAACTTCATGGTCGGCCAGGCCTTCGCGATCGCGGCGGCGAGCTATTTCCCGCTCCTGTTCATGAGCGTGTGGTGGCGCGGCATGACGATGGCCGGCGCGGCCACGGGCATGCTCGGCGGCGGGTTGGCGGCGCTGGCTTGCACGACGGTCATCAATCTCAGTGACCTGAAGCTGGTCGACCTCGCGGCGTTCTGGCAGTCGAACCCGCTGCTCCGCATCCTCTGCGAGCAGCCGGCGATCTGGACCGTGCCGCTGGCGATCGGGTTGATGATCGTGGTGTCGAAACTCACCGCGCGCACGGTGCCCGGCGACATCCGCATGAAGATGCTCGTGCTGCACGCGCCCGAATCGCTCGGCCTGAAGCAGGAATACATCCAGGAACACCAGGCCGGAGCAGGGCACTGAACGATTGCGGCTTGCTCCGTCCGGGCCGCGCTCCTTGCTGAGGCTGATGAAGGCTTGGCTGGGCGATGCGATGCGGACGGTGGGTGCGCTCTGGTATTGGAACGCGCGCAAGTCCTGGTTCGTGCTCCGGCGCCGGCGCGGGCAGTGCCCGTGCCACAACCCGAGCGACTCGGGCGAGCCCGGCAAGACGGGCTGCGAGGCGGTGGCGCTGTGGAACGATCCGGCGCGTTTCCAGCGCCGTGTGTGCCCGCTCCTCCAGCGCAACGCCGACGGCGTGTGGATGTGCGGCGCGTCCGTCGCGCAGGTGCGGCCGTTCTGGGGGCGCTTCCTGATCCTGCACGGCGCGGTGGTGGTGCTGGCGGTGCTGTTGACCGGCTTCACGGTCTTCGGGGCGATGCGGCACATCGGGTATCACGTGAGCCTGAAGCAGATTTTCTGGCCGCCGCGCTGGAGCGAGTTCCGGGACCTGCGCGTGCAGCTGTTCGCGGAGCAAGCCAAGGCGCATTACGAGGCCGGACGGGTGCGGGAGGCGATCGCCGCGCTGGCGATGGCGCATGCGCTCGCGCCGGAGAATTACGCCTATGCGATGATGCTGGCGCAATTCTACCAGGCCGGCGTGCCCGAGGCCGCCGATGCGATGTATCGCAAATTGATGCAGATGCATCCCGAGCGGCGCAACGACACCGCGCGCGTCTGGTTCCGCAGCCTGCTAGCGCGGGCGCGGTTCAAGGACCTCGCGGAGCTGGCGCGCCGCCAGCTCGCGTCCGATCCGACGCAAACCGCGGCGTGGTTGCACGCGCTCCTCTTCGCCAGCCGGGCGATGCAGGATTGGACGGCGCTCGAGTCGGCCGCGACGGATGCCGGCATCGATGCCGCGGTGCGGCGGGCGTTGGAGCTGGAGCTGGCGGTGCGGCGCCTGCCGGCGGAGCGGGCGCGCGACTACCTGCGCACGGCGGGAGCCGTCGATGATCTGCCTTACCTGCGGGTGCAACGCGTGGAGTTGTTCATCGAATTCGGCGCGCCGAACGAGGCGCTGGCGCTGGCCGCCAGCTCGCGCTTCCTCCTCAGCGGGCGCGACGTGGTGCGGCTCGGCTTGGCGGCGCGCGCCGCGGCCGGTCAGCGCGACGCGTTGCGGCGCGACATCGAGGCGTTGCTTGCGCCCGAGCGTGAGGTCTCGTTGGCGGAAATATCCCTGGTCGCGCAGCACCTGATTCGTTACCCGGACCGCGATGCCCTTGTGATGCTGCGGGAGGCGATGCCGCGGCTGAGTCAGGCGGAGCCCGCCGTGCGGCTGGAGGCGTGGATCAATTATCTCTGCGCGGCCGGCTCCGCGCAGGATCGGGCGCAACTCGCGTTCGCCCGCGAGCGCTTGCTGTCGCTGGATCTGCTCAGCCCAGCCGGCGTCCAGCGGCTGGAGGCCTTTTTTACCCTCCTCCCGGCCCAGCAGCGGCCGGAATTCCTGCTGCCACAGCTGCAGCCCTTCGCTTTGGACTTAAGTTATGCCTTGTGTGGCCGATACTTGCAGTAGGAGCTAGCAAGCGCCAATCGGCTGGGGTGAATACCCTAATTTTGGGTTGCGACGCAGGGCCGAAAGGGGGTTAGCTACTGCCAGATGGCCCAAACAATTATCCCCCGCTGCTGCTGCCGCTCCGCCCTGATGGCGGTGGTGCTGGCGTTGGCCTTGTTGGCGGGAGTGCGGGCGCAGGCGCAAATCACGTTCTCCACCGACTTCAAAGGTTCGACGGCGGGCGGGTGGGTCTTCGGCGGCAGCAACGGCTCGACCATCCCTTATCTGACCGCCGCGCAGAACATCGATCCCGATGGCCAGGGTTGGCTGCGGCTCACGGAAAATCTGACCAACCAGTCGACCTACGCGCTGCTCGACGACGCGATCTTCTCCGTCAATGCGCAGATCCAGATCGAGATGGAGTATGCGTTCTACAACGGCTCGGGCGCGGACGGCATCACCTTTTTCCTGATCGACGGCAACGTCAGCGCCCAGAGCTTCGCGGCCGGAGCCTACGGCGGATCGATGGGCTACGCGCAGAAGACCAACATCGATGGCATCACCGGAGGCTACCTCGGCTTCGCCTTCGACAACTGGGGCAACTACTCGAACAACAACGAAGGCCGCGTCGGCGGCATCGCCGGTCCCGGCCCGGCGGTCGACTCCACGCTCTATCCGAACCGCATCGCGGTGCGCGGCCCCGAGAGCAGCAACTACGCTTTCATCGCCGCCAGCGCCGCGCTGCCGCAGCAGATGGATTTCCCCAGCTCCACCACGCGCCCTGACCAGACCGGCGTGGATTATCGCTCCTTCCGTCTGACACTCGACGCGAACAACCTGCTTACCGTCGAGATGAAGTTCGGCGCTTCCGGCACCTACACGACCGCGTTCACCGCCGACCTCTCCACCTACGACCGGCCCGAGACCTTCAAGCTCGGCTTCACCGGTGCGACCGGCAGCGCCACGGAGATCCACGAGATCCGCAACCTGCAGGTCTCGATGACGCCCTGGCAGCCCACCGCCAACGAGTGGGACAACGGCGCCGGCACCACCGCCTGGGCTACGGCCACCAACTGGCATGGCGATGCGCTTCCCGGCGTGAACGCCGACATCCTCTTCGGCAACAAGCCCGCCTCCGGCCCGCAGACCGTCGCCCTCAACTCCACCCAGCAGCTCAACTCGCTCACCTTCGACTCGAGCTACAACTACACGCTCGGCGGCACCGGCGCCGTCACCTTCGGCGACCCCGTGCTCGCCGGCCTGCCCTCCATCAACGTCAACGACTACAACGGCGCGCAGGCCCAGCATAAGATCAACGTCCCCATCACGCTCACCGAGCAGCTCCGCATCAACAACTACTCCTTCAGCGTGCTGTGCATCAACGGCACCATCACCACCGCCGGCAAGGACCTCACCGTCAACGGCTGGGGCGCCGTCAACTTCAACTCCGACATCATCGGCTCCGGCAACCTCGTCAAAAACGGCGACGGCATCGTCACCCTCAACAACAATAACGCCGACGGCGCCACGCCCTGGACCGGCAACGTCACCCTCAACAAGGGCCTCACCGTCGTCACGACCGACGGCGCCCTCGGCACCACCGCCGGCACCACCACCGTCAACGACGGCGCCACCCTCGCGCTCCGCGGCGGCTTCAATTACGCCACCACTGAGTCCGTCACCATCAAGGGCGACGGCATCCTCCGCGGCCAGGAAGGCCTCGCCGGCGCACTCTACAACGACGGCGGCAACAACACCTTCGCCGGCAACGTCACCCTTGGCGCCAACGCCTCCGTCGGCTCCCGCGAGGGCAACCTCACGCTCAGCGGCAAGGTCAGCGACGGCGCCGGCACCTTCAGCCTCACCAAGCGCGGCGAAGGCGTCGTCACCCTCTCCAACACCACCAACGATTGGAACGGTGCCACCGTCATCGCCGGCGGCGTCCTCCGCATCACAGGCGGCGAGAACGCCCTCGCCGGCGGTTTCTCCACCAGCGGCTACAGCGGCGGCAACCTCCAGCTCGCCGGCGGCGTGCTCGAGATCGGCGTCGGCACGACCTTCACCCGCCGCCTCGGCACCGGCTCCGACCAGGTCCAGTGGACCGGCGACGGCGGCTTCTCCGCCTCCGGCGCCGACCGCACCGTCACGCTAACCAATTCCACCGGCACCGCCAACGGCCAGCTCACGTGGAACTCCGGCAGCTTCGTCCCCACCGGCAACGCCCTCGTCCTCTCCTCCGATTACGCCGACGCCAACCTCACCCTCACCAACGCCATCAACTTCGGCGGCGCCCAGCGCGAGGTCCGCGTGTTCGACGGCAGCGCCGCCGTCGACGGCACGCTCTCCGGCAACCTCACCAACGGCGGCCTCGTCAAGACCGGTGCCGGCACGCTGAACCTCAGCGGCACCAACACCTACGCCGGCGACACCGAGATCCGCGCCGGCGCGCTCCGCGGCAACATTTCCAGCAGCTCCAACCTCGTCCTCGCCGGCGGCGTCCGCGAGCTCACCGGCGACTTCACCGGCTCGCTCGGCACCGGTGCCGGCCAGGTCCGCTGGACCGGCGACGGCGGCTTCTCCGCCTCCGGCGGCGACCGCACCGTCCTCATCAACAACAGCAACGCCGCCGTGGCGTGGAACTCCGCCAATTTCGTCGCCGACGGCTCCGCTCTCGTGCTCGGCTCCAACTCCGCGAGCAACACCCTCATCTGGGACAGCGGCCTCGATCTCGCCGGCGGCAACCGCACCATCCGCGTCCTCGACGGCGCCGATGTCGAGGACGCCCGCCTCAACCGCGCCGTCAGCAACGGCAGCCTCACCGTCGCCGGCGACGGCCGCCTCGACAGCATCGTGGCCAACACCCTCGCCGGCACGGTCACGGTCTCGGGCGCCGAGTTCCGCCTTCGCACCAGCGGCACCCTCGCCAGCGTCACCGGCATCACCGTGGACCAGGGCGGCACGTTCACGATGGACAACGGCGCGACCAACAACACCAACCGCGTCAACAATTCCGCCACCGTCACGCTCGACGGCGGCACCATCAGCCTCCTCGGCCGCACCGGGAACAACAACACCAGCGAGACCGTCGGCGCGCTCACCCTCGCCGGTGGCGCCAACACCGTGAACTCCCAGCGCGGCGACTCCAGCGGCTCCGCGCAGCTCACCTTCGCCTCGCTCACCCGCAACGCCGGCGCGACGGTCGACTTCACCTACAACGCCAGCGGCACGCTCGGCAACACCGGCGACAATCCCCGCATCGTCTTCACCAGCGCGCCCACGCTCACGTCGAACGTCCTCGGCTACGCCACCGTCAACAACGGCGCCGCTTTCGCGGGCTACGCCTCCGTGAACAACAGCAGCCCCGACGGCATCTACGCCGTCGCCGGCACCAACACGACGCAGAGCTCCTGGACCACCTCCATCAACGCCGCGCCCACCTCCGACCAGACGCTCACCGCCAACCGCACCGTCGGCTCGCTCCAGCTCGGCTCCGGCATCGACGTCGCCCTCGGCTCGAACACCCTCACGATCAACAGCGGCGGTCTCCTCTCCAACGGCGCCACCGGCTCCATCATCAGCGGCGGCACGTTGCGCACCGGCACGGGCATGGATGACCTCGTGACGCACGTCTACGGCTCCGGCGGTCTCACCATCAGCTCCGTCATCGCCGACAACTCCGGCGCGCGCGGCCTCACCAAGACCGGCGACGGCACGCTCACCCTCTCCGGGGCCTCCGCCAACACCTACACCGGCGTCACCACCGTCAACCACGGCACACTCGTCCTCGCCAAGGACGCCGGCACCACCGCCATCGCCGGCAACGTCGCGGTCGGCGACGGACGTGGCACCGACGCGCTCGTCATCGCCGCCAACGAGCAGATTGCCGACACCGCCAACGTCACCCTCGACGGCGGCAATCACAGCGGCGAGGCCATCCTCCGGCTCGACGGCTCCTCCAGCGGCATCACCGAGACCTTCGCCAACCTCTCCGTTTCCGGCAATGCCGTGATCGATTTCGCCGGCGGCAACCCCTGCTCGCCGAACTTCCTCTTCCTCGATTCGCTCAGCATCGCCGCCGACAGCACGCTCTACATCCGCAACTGGATCGAGTTCACCGATTTTCTCCTCGTGAAGATCACCGACCTGCCGAACCTCCCCGGCATCCTCGGTCAGATCCAGTTCGAGGGCTACGGTCCCGGCTCCTACTGGCAGGAATACGACGACACCTACGTGCGCATCACGCCGGTGCCCGAGCCGTCGACCTACGGCGCCATGCTGATCGGCGCCGGCCTGCTCTACTTCGGTTGGAAGCGCCGCAAGCGCACCGCGGTCTGACGGCGCGACGCTCTCGCGCGGGGCTTCGCTGCTGGCGGGAGAATTACGCCGATTTCCCAAAATTCGGTAGGGCTGAATAGACCGGGCCGTGTAGTGCTTTGCCCTATATCGGCCGCTCCGGATTGCCACTCGTGCCGTGAGGGGCACGCTCCATATTGGGATGAAGGCGTCTTCCACCACTTCATCGCGCCACAGCGTCCCACGTTTTTTCGGTTGGCTGGGCCTTCGCGCGTGCTCTTCCCGATGGCTTGTCGCAAGCGTTTTGCTTGGGCTGGCGCCATCGGTGCGTGCCGTGGTGTTTGTCTGGGACGGCGGGCATCCCGCGCAGGACCGCTGGTCGCTCCAGCAGAATTGGAACCCGAACGGCAACGTCGCCAACAACGGCACGGCAGACCTCGTCTTCACCGGCAGCATCAAACTCACGGCGCAGGCCGACACGGCGTGGAGCCTGAACTCGCTGCTCTTCGATGCTGCTGCCGGCGCCTTCTCGATTTACGGCAGCGCGCTCACCCTTGACGGCACCTCCACGACCTACGCCATCGCGAACGACTCCGCGCAGACCCAGACCATCGACAACGCCCTCGTGCTGGCGGCCGCGCAATCCTGGCGCGCGAACACCGCCGACCTCGTCTTCGGCGGCGCGATCGATCTCGCGTCCTTCACCCTCACGCTCACGGGCAACGCCAACACCACCGCGAACGGCGCCATCACCGGCACCGGCGCACTGGTGAAGACCGGCACCGGCACGCTCACGCTCAGCGGCGCCAACACCTACAGCGGCGGCACCACGGTGAGCGCCGGCACGCTGCGCGGCACGACCACGAGCCTGCAGGGCAACATCGCCAACCAATCCGCCGTCATCTTCGACCAAACCGCCAACGGCACCTACGCGAGCATCCTGTCCGGCACCGGCACGCTGACGAAGAACGGCGCCGGCACGCTCACTCTCACCAACGCCAACACCTACACCGGCGCGACGCAGCTCAACGCCGGCACGCTCGCGCTCGGGATCGCCGGAGCCCTCAGCGACACCACGGCCGTGACCGTCGCCGCGCCGGCCACGCTTCAGCTCGCCGCCGGCCACGAGACGATCGGCTCCCTCGCTGGCGCGGGTGCGGTCGCGCTCGGCGCGCACACGCTCACGACCGGCGGCACGGGGGCCACGACGGAGTTTTCCGGCGTGCTCTCCGGCACCGGCGCCCTCGTGAAGGCCGGCGCCGGCACGCTCACGCTCAGCGGCGCCAACACCTACAGCGGCGGCACCACGGTCAGCGCCGGCACGCTGCGTGGCACGACGACGAGTCTGCAGGGCGATTTTCTCAACCAAGCGACGCTCGCCTTCGATCAAGCCGCCAACGGCACCTACGCCGGTGTCGTGTCGGGCGCCGGCACCCTCGTGAAGACCGGTGCCGGCACACTCACGCTCAGCGGCGCCAACACCTACACCGGTGCGACGCAGATCGATGCCGGCACCCTCGCCCTCGGCACGGCCGGTGCCCTCGCCGATGCGACCGCCGTCACGCTCGCGGGCGGTGCGACCCTGCAACTCGCCGCAGCCGACGAGACCGTCGGCTCCATCGCCGGCAGCGGCGCGATCGCCCTCGGGGCGTTCACGCTCACCAGCGGCGGCACCGGTGCTTCGACCGCCTTCTCCGGTGTCATCTCCGGCACGGGCGGCCTCGTGAAGACCGGCAGTGGCACGCTCACGCTCAGCGGGGCCAACACCTACAGCGGTGGCACCACGGTCAGCGCCGGCACGCTGCGCGGCACGAGCACGAGCCTGGTCGGCGACATCGGCAACGACGCCACGCTCGTCTTCGACCAAGCGGGCAACGGCACTTATGCCGGTGTCATTTCCGGCACCGGTGACGTGACGAAGCAGGGCGCGGGCACGCTCACACTCAGCGGCGACAACACCCACACCGGCGCGACGACCGTCGCCGCCGGCACCCTGGCGCTCGGCGCCGACGATGCGCTCTCCGCCGCCAGCGACCTCACGCTCCAGACCGCGACCACGCTCGCCCTGGACGGACATTCCGTGCAGGTCGGCTCGCTCGCGTATCACACCGCGATCATCGACTACGGCATGGCCGCGGCGGCGAACTACTTCCTCTTCACCGGCGGCGGTGCGAGCACCGGCACGCTCACGATCAACAATTTCAACGCCGGCGAAGGCGACGTGTTCGCTTTCCAATCGGGTGCCGCCGGTGTCGAGGGCGGTTTTCTCAGCGGCGTCTATTTCTACGGCATCGGCGGCGGCGTGATCGGCGCCACGGGCCAGACTCTCGCCGGCTACGGCGGCACCTGGGATTTCATCGTGGCGGACAACACGCCCTTCAAAACCTGGGATGGCGGCGGCGGGAACAACAACTGGAGCACCGGCGCCAACTGGTCGGGCGACACCGCTCCGGTCGGGAGTTTCAGCCTCAAGCTCGCCTTCGGCGGCGCCACGCGCACCGCGCCCGTGATGAACGGCAGCTACAGCGTCAACACGCTGCGCTTCGACGCCGATGCCGCCGCCTTCACGCTCTCCGCCTCGGGCGGCGGCAGCCAGCTGACCTTCGGCGGCTCGGTCCCGAGCATCATCCAGCTGTCCAGCAATGCGCAGACCATCACCGCCCCGATCGCCTTCAACACCACCACGATCGTCGAGACCACCGGCAGTGGCGCACTCACGCTCTCCGGCGCGCTCTCCGGCACCGGTGGCCTGACCAAGGTCGGCGCGCACACGCTCGTCCTCGCGGGCAACAATTCCTACGGCGGCGCGACCACGATCAACGAAGGCACCGTCGTGCTGCGCCATTCCTCGGCGCTCGGCAGCACGGCCGCCGGGACCGCCGCCAGCGCCGGCGCCACGCTGCAACTGGAGAACGGCATCAGCGTCGGCGCCGAGGCGCTCGCGCTCGACGGCACGCTGCGCAACGCCTCCGGCACCAACGCCTACGGCGGCGCCATCTCCGGCAGTGGCACCGTGGTCGTGGCCGGCGGCACGCTCTCCCTCGAAGGCACCGCGGCCAACACCTTCAGCGGCACCACGACCGTGAACAGCGGCACGCTCGACCTCGCCAAGTCCGCCGGCATCACCGCCCTCGCGGGCAACCTCCAGATCGGCGACGGCAGCGGGGCCGCGACCGTGCGCATCGTGAACAACGAGCAGATCGCCGACACGAGCAGCGTCGTGCTCTCCGCCGGCGGCACGCCCACGCTCAATGTCAACGGCCGCACGGAGACCATCGGCTCCCTCTCGTCCACCAACACCGCCGCCTCCGTGTTGCTCGGCAACGGCGGCAGCCTGCGCACCGGCGGCGACGGCACCTCGACCACCTTCGCCGGCGTCATCGGCGGCAGCGGCTCCAGCTCCTTCACCAAGGAAGGCACCGGCACGTTGACGCTCTCCGGCGCCAACACCTACACGGGTGCGACGACGATCAATGCCGGCACGCTCATCGCGCGGAATTCGACCGCGCTCGGCACCGTCGGCGGCGGGACCACCGTCGCGAGCGGCGCCACGCTCCAGCTCGAGAACAGCATCAGCGTCGGCGCCGAGGCGCTCACCCTGCACGGCACCCTGCGCAGCGACTCCGGCACGAATGCCTACGCCGGTGCCATCAGCGGCACCGGTCAGGTGACGGTCGCGGCCGGCAACTTCACCCTCAGCGGCACTGGCGCGAACACCTACACCGGCGTGACCACGCTGGAGTCCGGCACGCTCGACCTCGCCAAGAGCAGCGGTGTCGTGGCCGTGTCCGGTAATCTTGTCATCGGCAATGGCGCCGGCGCTGCGACCGTGCGTCTCGTGAACGCCAACCAGATCGGCGACACCTCCGCCGTCACGCTCGCCTCCGGCGGCACGCCGGTGCTCAACCTCAACAACCAGTCCGACACGATCGGCTCGCTCGCCTCCGCCAACACCGCGGCGGCCGTGCAACTCGGCTCCGGCACGCTCACGACCGGCGGCAACGGCGGTTCCACGAGTTTCGCCGGCGTCATCTCCGGCACCGGCGGGCTGACCAAGCAGGGCGCCGGCACGTTCACCCTCAGCGGCGCCAACACCTACACCGGCACGACCACCGTCGGCGCCGGCACCCTGCAGCTCGGGAACAGCAACGTCATCGCCGACGCCAGCAACCTCACGCTCGGCTCCGGCGCGGCGCTCGCGCTCGGCGGCACCTTCTCCGAACGTGTGAACGTGCTCGGCTTCACCGGAGCCACGATCGATTTCGGCGCCGTCGGCACCGCCAATCACTTCGTCTTCAGCAGCGTCGGCACGCACAGCGGCACGCTCACGGTCGCGAACTGGACGGACGGCATCGACGTCTTCGGCGTCGCCGTGAACACCGTCAGCCAAGCCTTTCTCGACAACGTCTTCTTCGCCAACCTCAACGTCGGCATCGGCGCGGTGTTGTCCGACACGCCCGTCGTGGTCGGGTCCTACGGGAGCTACTACACACTGTCGCCCATCCCGACCTTCGTGTGGGACGGCGGCCAGAACAGCGGCCCGCTTTCGGGGCAGGACGATTGGACGAAGGCAAACAACTGGGCCGGCGACATCGCGCCGGCCATCGGATCGAAGAAGGCCATCGTCATGGCCGGCGTGGCGAAGACGACGACGGACATGAACGGCGCGTTCCAGGTGAGCAGCCTGCTGTTCCGCGCCGATGCCGGCGCCTTCACGCTCAACAGCAGCACGGGCGATGCGCTCACGGTCGGCGGTGGTGGCATCAACAATCAATCGACCGCCACGCAGACGCTGAACGTCGACATCGCGCTCAGCGCGAACCAGACGTGGACGGCCGACGTCGGTGCGCTGGCGCACACGGGCGCGGCCTTGCTGAACAACGGCTACACGCTCTCCGTCGCCGGTTCCGAGGATGTGAGTCTCGCTTCGGCGATCGCCGGCGCTGGCGGCATCCGCATGGACGGCACGGGCACGCTGACGCTTTCCGGCACCAACACCTACACCGGCGGCACCACGCTCACGGCCGGCGTCGTGAGCGTCGCCGCCGATGCCAATCTCGGCGGCGCCTCCGGCGGCGTGACGTTTGACGGCGGCACGCTGCGCACGACGGCGGCCCTCACCTCGGCGCGCAATATCACGATCGCATCCGGTGGCGGCACGTTCGATGCGAACGGCTACGACTCCACGCTTTCCGGGGCGATTTCCGGCGCGGGCACCTTCACCAAGACCGGCGACGGCACACTCACGCTCAGCGGTGCCAACACTTACAGCGGCGGCACCACGGTCGCGGCCGGCACGCTCCGCGGCAGCGCGACCAGTTTGCAGGGCGACATCGTCAACCAAGCCGCGGTCGTCTTCGACCAAGCGACCGCCGGCACCTATACCGGCGCGATGTCAGGCACGGGTTCGCTGACGAAGGAAGGTGCCGGCACGCTCACGTTGAGCGGGACGAACACCTACAGCGGCGGCACCACGGTGAACGCCGGCACGCTGCGCGGCTCGGCGGCCGGGTTGCAGGGCAACATCGTCAACCAGGCGACGGTGACCTTCGACCAGGGCACGAATGCGACCTACAGCGGCGTGTTATCCGGCAGCGGCTCGTTGACGAAGGAAGGCGCAGGCACGCTGACGCTCAGCGGCGCCAACACCTACAGTGGCGCGACGCAGGTCCTTGCCGGGGCGATCGAACTCGGGGCGGGCGGAGCCCTCGGCTCCACGTCGGGCCTGACGGTCGACGCCGGTGCGACGGTCTCGCTGGCCGGTTTTGCGCAGAGCATCGGCACGCTGGCCGGTGCGGGGTTGATCGACTTCGGCGAAGGCGGGCAGCTGACCCTCGCGGGATCGGCGACCTTCGCCGGTGCCTTCGCCGGCAGCGGCGAGTTGATCGTCGGCGCGGGCGTGACGCTGACCCTCGGGGCGGATTTCAACGCGGCCAACCTCACGATCACGCTGGCGGGCGGCACGCTGAATCTCGACGGACACGACCACACGTTCGGCGGGCTGAACGTGACGGCGGATTCCGTGGTGGATTTCATGGGCGACGCGAGCCTGCACGTCGGGGTGCTGACGTTCGACAACACATCGCGCACGCTCGTCGTGGCGAACTGGATGGACGCGGTGGATTATTTCACGACGTCGACCGATCCGGGCGAGCCCGGTGTGCCGCCCTTGAGTCAGGTCTCGTTCACGGGTTTCTCCGGCGATACCCAATGGTTGGCGTATGACCAGCAGATCACGCCCGTGCCGGAGCCATCGACTTACGGCGCCATGCTGATCGGCGCCGGGCTGCTGTATTTCGGCTGGAAGCGTCGCCGGCGTCGGGCCGCGCACGCGCGGCAGAGCGGCGCTTGAGCGTGGAGCGCGGGGCCGCGACACGGGCGCGGGGCAAAAAGAAACCGCACGGCTGGCGCCGTGCGGTGAAGAGAGCCGACCGGCAGGGCCGGACGGAAGGGAATCACTTCGTGGTGAATTCCTTGGTGCCGACCAGTTGCGGCGTCGCGCTGCCGGCGGGCTGCCGGTAGACGTCGATGTGGTAACGGTGTTTGCCGCGGGCAGTCGGGAAGTTGAGGTGATACATGTTACCGCCGTTGATGGTGTAGGTGGGCGGGTTGGGAGAGTTCGGGCTGTAGGTGTAGAGCTTCGGTGCGGAGGTGGTGCCGTTGGCGAAGATCTCGTAGATGGAAATCACGACCGTGGTGTCGCGGGTGTCGCACCAGTTGTGTTTGTGGCCGGGCTTGCCGCAGTGGTCGGGGTTGCACTCGGTGCAGTCGCTGTGGCCCTGCCCATGCGCGTGGCCGTGGCCGTAGTCGTGTTCGTCGCAATGGCTGCGGCTGCCGTGGCGGTCGCAGCGGGTGTAGCGGCTGTAATCGTAGCTGCGCTTGCTGGAGCATTCGCGGTCGTCGTAGCCGGAGTCGCAACGGCTGCGGTGACCGTGGCGCTCGCAGGAGTCGTCGCGGCGATACTTGCCCTTGGAGCATTCGCGGTGGTCGGCGGCCTTGCCGCGGCGGTCATGGTCGTCGCATTGGCTGCGATGACCGTGGCGGTCGCAACGCTCGTCGCGGTCGCGATCCCAGCCCCAACCCCAGCCCGAGCCGCAACGGTCCTTGTCCTTCACGCACTCGTGATCGGAGTCCTTCGGCTGGCAGCACTGGAGGGTGAACTTGATGGGGAGCACGGAGCCGCCTTGCTGGACCTTGCCGAGGCAGATCGGCGGGAGCCAGTTGATGCAGCAGGAGGAAGCAGGCGCGGTCTCCGTGACCGTGAAGATGACGGACGCGGCGGCGGAGGAGCCGGCGCTGTCGCCGGTGGCGACGAGCGTGTAGGTGCCGGGCGCGCTGACGGAGAGCGTGCCGCTGCCGTTGGCGAGGACGGTGCCGAGGCCGCTGGCGGTGACGTCGACGGGTTGGCCGTTCAGGGTCGCGCCGATGGAGCTGATGGACCAGCCGGTCTCGATCTCGGCGGTGAAGGTGAAGGGCACGGCGGTGGCGGGAGTGCCGGCGACGCGGGTGATGACGGTGCCGTCCGCCGGCGAGGTGATCGTCACGGTCGGCGGCGGCGGGGTCGGGTCGACGGTGGTGACGGTGAATTGGGCGATCGTGGCGGAGGTGCCGTAGTCGTTGCTCGCGGAGACGGAGAGAACGTAGACGCCGCCCGTCGTGATGGACAGCTCCGCCGTGCCCGTGGCTTCGAGCGTGCCGAGGCCGGCGGGCGCGAAGGAGACGGCTTGGTCGTTGAGGGTGGCGGTCAGCTGGGTGATGCCGCCGTAAACGCTGGTGCCGGAGAAAACGAAGGGGACCGTGAGCGTCTCGCCGGTGGTGACGGTGAAGCTGGCGCCGTTGGCCGGTTGCGCGATGGCGACGGTGGGCGGAGGCGCGACGACGTTGACGGTGATCTCGGCCGAATCGGTGCTGGTGCCGACGTCGTTGGTGGCGCGGGCGGTCACGGTGTAGACACCCGGAGTGGAGATGTAGAAGGGGCCGCCGGCCTCGACGGCGCCGGTGCCGAGCCCGGTGACGCTGGTCAGATTGACGCCCGTGCCGCTGATGTCGGCATCGACGCTGGTGATGGGCGAGCTGACGGGCGCGGTGGCGGAAAATTGCACGGGCACGGTCACCGGCGGTCCGCCGGCGGTCCAGGTGTAGATGGTGCCGTCAGCCGGGGTGTTGAGCGTGATGGAGGGCACGTCGCGTTGGCGGGGAGGGAAGACCTTGGCGTTGATGAAGCCGAAGGTGTCGGCCGCGGTGACGCCCCAACCCGGCGTGCGGATGCCGAAGGCATATTCGCCGGCCACGGAGCCGACCGGGAAATCGGAAATGACGGTCGTGTAGACTTTCTGGCCCGGGCCGGTGAAGACGAGGGTCGAAGGGCTCATCGAGACGTGGCTCAGGGCGGCTGCATCGCTCACACCCGCTGGGGCGCGGATGACGAAGAGCACGGGCGTGATCGCGACCTCAGTGCCCGCGGGGAGGTTGCTCGGCGAGGTGATCTCCAGCTCGTAGGTGTAGTAGAGCGGTTGGTCGCCTTCGACGTTTTCGGTTTGCGGGTAATAGGCGACCGCCGGGCCCTCATCGCGAGCGAGCAGCGAAAGCGGGAGGACGAGACCAAGGAGGACGGACGTGAGCGTGCGGAGGAGCGCGGAGTGCATGGAGGAAGGAGGGCTGGCTTCGGTGAGGCTGTAGGGTAAATCCTACGGCTAGGGCCTATGAGCTCAAGCCTAAGATAGGTATTATGGCCCTATTTTTGTAGGGGCTTTAACCGGAGACGCAGGTTGGATCGCGACGCTGCGGTCTGCTCCGCGTTGCCAATGAATCGCGTGCCCCAGCGACCTGTCCGGACTCCATCCGGGCAAACAAAAAGGCATGGCTTGCGGCCATGCCTGAGTTGAAAGCGGTGATGCTCGCGTTACTTCGTGCGAATCTGGCGGGAATCCAGCAGCACCGGTGCGTTGCCCGTCGGATTATGGTAGATTTCGACTTGATACCGGCGGGCGCCCTTGGCGGTGACGAAGTTCAAGTGATACATGTCGTTACCTTGGATGGTGTAGCCGGGGGCGTTGGGGCCGGGATTGTAAGGAAAGAGCTGCGGGGTGGAGGAGGAGCCATTCGAGAAAATCTCGTAGATCGCGATGACGACCGAGTAGTCGATGCGGTCCTTGGACTTGGTGCGCTGGCCGGGATAAAAGTCAGGATCGCCGTCGCAGTTGCGGTCTTCGCTCCACTCCTCGTTGCAATCGAGCTCGAACTTGATGTCGACCGTGGAGCCGCCCTTGACGACTTTGCCGAGTTGGACGGAGGGCAGCCAGTTCACGCCGCAAGCGGGCGTGGGAGGCGGCGGCGTGGTTTCAACGACGGTGAACGAGACCGTATCGGCCGCATGCGAGCCGCCGCTGGTGCCAGTGGCCACCAGCGAGTAGGTGCCGGGGGTGGAAACGTAGAGGGTGCCGGAGCCGCCGGCGGTGGCCGTGCCGAGACCGGACGGAACAACGCTCAAAGTGGAGCCACTGAGCGAGGCGCCGACGGAGCTGATGGTCCAGGGCGCGGTGGTGATCGCGGTGAAGGTGTAGGGGACGGCCGTGGCGGGCGAACCGGCGACCCGGTTGATGACGGTGCCGTTGGCCGGCGAGGTGATCGTGACCGTCGGCGGCGGCGGCGTGGGTTCGACGACGGTGACCGTGAAGGAGCCGGTCGCGGCGGCGGTGCCGTAGGGGTTGGTCGCCGAGACGGACAACACGTAGGTGCCGCCCGCGTCGATCTGAAGGTTGGCGAGGCCGCTGGCGTTCAGGGTGCCGAGGCCGGAAGGCGTGAAGGCCACCGGCACGTCATTGATCGTGGCGGTGAGTTGGGAAAGGTTGCCGTAGACGCTCGCGCCGGAGAAGGCGAACGGCACGCTGAGGGTGCCACCTTCGGTGATGGTGAAGCTCGAACCGGCGGCAGGCTGCTCGATCGTGACGGTCGGCGGCGGGGCCACGACTTGGACCGTGAACTCCGCGGTGTCGATCGCCGTGCCCACGTCGTTGGTGGCGCGGGCCGTGACCGTGAACAGGCCGGGTTGGGCCAGATAGAAAACGCCGCCCGCTTCAGCCGCTGTCGTGCCGAGGCCCGAGACGTCGGTCAAGGTGACGGCCGTGCCGCTGATGTCGGCATCGACGCTCGTGAGCGGGGAGGCTTCCGGTGCCGTGGCGGAAAATTGGACCGGGACCGCCACCGGAGCGCCGCCGGCATACCACGTGAAGACGGAGCCATCCAGCGGCGTGTTCAACGTCACGGTCGGGAGACCGCGCGGGCGCGGCGGGAAGACTTTAGCGTTGATGAAGCCGAAGGTGTCGTTGGCCGTCACGCCCCAGCCCGGCGTGCGGATGCCGAAGGCGTATTCGCCGGCCACCGTGCCGACCGGGAAGTCGCACACGACGGTCGCGTATTGCTTCTGCGTCGGCCCGGTGAAGACGAGGGATTCGATCGTGACGTGGCTGAGCGCCTGCTCGTCGCTGACGCCGTCCGGTTTGCGGATGACGAAGAGGACTGGATCGATCACCACGTTCGAGCCCGCGGGCAGGTTGCTCGGGGAGGTGATTTCGAGCTCATACGTGTGGTAGAGCGGTTGATCACCCTCGACGTTTTCGGTCTGCGGATAATAGGCGACCGCGGGGCCCTCATCGCGCGCGAGCAAGGTGGTGGTGAGGCCAAACAAAAGGCCAAGGAGGGAAATCGGGCGGAGCAAACGTGAGTTCATGGCAGGTGAGTCCGAGGGGTGACGGCTGACGTGGTGAAGGGAAGTAGAGGCGATTCACGGTAAACGCGCAAGCTCTTTATGGGCATTTTACCCTATCCGTTAACACGGGGATTTTTACAACTAGGAGTTTCACCCTATATTTGGGTTGGACTTTCAAGCGGGAATTCGCTGTCTTGGGGGTCGCCCTCCGTGATGCATTTGGCCCCATACACTTGGCTGGCGCTACCGCGCCGTCTCCCAGTCGCTCTCCGACTGGGTGTGCTGGCATGCGCTTGGGTGGGCGGCATGGCGAGTGCCACCGCCCAGACCAATCTTTTCTGGCTCACCGCAGGCGGCGGCACCTGGTCCACGACTTCAAATTGGACCTCCAGCAACGTGCCGAGCACCTCCTCGGAGGTGGCGATATTCAATAACGCCGCGGGCGGCACGATTTCGATCCCGAACACGAATTACAACGTCGGTGGCATCCGCTTCGATTCGAGCGCCGGCACCTACACGATCTCGCGCACCAGTGGCACGACCCGCACCCTGACGATGTATTCCTACGGCATCGTCAATAACGACGACAGCGACCAGACCATCACGGGATCGAGCCTGCGTATCACGCTCGGCTCCGCCTCCACCTTCAGCGTCAACGGTGCGGGCGATCTGACGATTTCCACCACCGGCGGCACGATCGCCACCACGGCGACCAACACCCTCACGCTGAACGGCGATGGCGCCGGCCTCGGCACCATCAGCTCCCAAATTGCCGGCACCGGCGGCACCGTGACCAAGAGCGGCACCGGCACCTGGCTGCTTTCGGGCAATAATTCCTACACCGGCGGCACCACCATCGCCGGCGGCAATCTTCGCGTCGGCTCCGCCAACGCCCTCGGCACCACCGGCACGGTCCGCTTCACGGGTGGCACCCTGCAATACGGTTCCGGCATCACGACCGATTACTCCTCCCGCATCGGCAACAGCACCGGCGCCATCTCGATCGACACCAACGGCAACAACGTCACCTACGCCAGCGCCCTCGCCAACACCAACACCGGCGGCCTCACCAAGTCCGGCAGCGGCACCCTCACGCTCAACGCCGCCAACAATTACACCGGCACCACGACTCTCAACGACGGCACCCTCGCCATCGGCAACAATTCCGCCCTGAGCAGCGGCGGGCTCACGATCAATGGCGGCACACTCTCCGCCAGCGGCGGCACGCGCAGCCTCAGCAACGCCGTCACCGCCAGCGGCGATTTCACCATCGGTGGCGCCAACGACCTCACCCTCAGCGGCACTTTCAACCTCGGCGGCGGCACCCGCACCATCACGGTCGACAACACCGGCACCACGACCATCTCCGGCGTCATCAGCCAGCCGTGGTATTCCAGCCTCGCGAAGTCCGGCGACGGCCGCCTCGTGCTCTCCGGCGCCAACACCTTCACCGGCTTCGTCCAGGTCAACAACGGCACCCTTGCCATCACCAACAACAACTCGCTCGGCGCCTCCGGCACCTGGGACAACGTTGTCGCCGACGGCGCCACCCTCGAACTCTCCAACGGCATCACCGTCACTGAAGGCGGTTTCACCGTCGCCGGCGCCGGTCACTCCGGTGCGGGCGCCCTGCACAATCTCTCCGGCGACAACACCCTCAACGGCCAGCTCGCCGCCTCCGGTGCCACCACGATCAACTCCTCCGCCGGCACGCTCACGCTCGGTTCCTACACGAACCTGAACGGCTACGCCCTCACTGTCGGCGGCGCGGGCAACGTTACTTTCAACGCCCAAGTTCACGGCGACGGCTCCACCGTCACCAAGCAGGGCGACGGCACTCTCACCTTCGCCGGCAACAACAGTTATACCGGCGCCACCAACATCGACAACGGCACCCTCGTCGCTGCGCACGGCAACGCCCTCGGCACCCAGGCCGCCGGCACCACCGTCGCCTCCGGCGCCACGCTCGGCCTGCAGGGCGGCGTCTCCATCCTCTACGAAAACATCAGCATCGCCGGCACCGGCGAGGCCGGCACCGGCGCCATCCGCAATCTCAGCGGCAGCAACACCATCAACCAGACCGTTACGCTCTCGGACAACGCCACCCTCGCGTCCGACGCCGGCACGCTCACCCTCAGCAACGGCCTCACCGGCACCAACCGCAACACCACCTTCGCCGGCGCGGGCGACGTTTCGGTCACCGGCTCCCTCGCCACCGGCAGCGGCACGCTCACCAAGGACGGCGCCGGCACGCTCACCCTCAACAGCGCCAGCACCTTCACCGGCAACACCACCGTCAACGCCGGCACGGTCAATCTTCGCAACAACACCGCTCTCGGTGCCGGCACCGGCACCGTCACCGTCGGCAGCGGCGCGACCCTCCAGCTCCAGAACAACATCACGGTCTCGAACCGCCTGCTCAGCCTCGGCGGCACCCTCGAGAGCGTCAGCGGCAACAACATGTGGAGCGGCAACGTCACCCTCACCGGCAACGCCTCCATCCTCTCCAGCACCGCCGGCCAGCTCCTCACCATCGGCCCCGGCGACTTCTCGGGCATCGTCACGATGGGCAGCAACACGCTCACCGTCGGCGGCGATGGCAACATCCTCATCAACTCCATCGTCGGCGCCGCCGGCAATACCGGCGGTTTCATCAAGACCGGCTCCGGCACCGTCACCTTCTACGGCGACGAGAATCGCTACACCGGCACCACCGACGTCCGCGACGGCACGCTTGTGCTCGATACGCTCAACTTCCCGATGATCGACAAGACCATCCTCGGCGACCTCCTCATCGGCGACGGCACCGGTGCCGCCGAGAGCGCCAAGGTCGTCTACGGCACCGGCCTCGCCGACAACAAGATCGCCAACACCTCCGCCATCACGATCAAGTCCGACGGCCTCCTCGATCTCAATTCCCGCGACGACACCGTCGGTGCCATCACCCTCGAAGGCGGCCGCATCAAGACCGGCACCGGCGTCCTCGAACTCAACGGCAACATCACCACGCTCGCCTCCAGCCAGGAAGCCACCATCAGCGGCGTCGTCACCCTTGCCGACGCCTCCCGCGTGATCAACGTCGCCGACGGCGCCGCCACCAGCGACCTCACCATCTCCGCCCAGCTCAACTTCGGCGGCATCGTCAAGCAGGGCGACGGCCGGCTCACCATTACCAGCAACAACACCGTCGGCTACGGCGGCCTCACCCAGATCGACGACGGCATCGTCACCATCAAGCACGAGCGCGCCCTCGGCCAGGTCGGTGCCGGCGATCCCACCAGCGGCACCGTTGTCGCCTCCGGCGCCGCTCTCGAGCTCGCCCCCGACACCGGCAGCGGCGACGCGGCCATCAACTCCCTCGATATCGGCCTCGAATACCTCAAGCTCAGCGGCACCGGCTACAACGGCGGCCAGACCGGCGCCCTCCGCAGCATCAGCGGCAACAACTCCTGGGCCGGCACCATCTGGCTGAACGACGCCGCCCGCATCAACACCGACGCCGGCCTCTTCACCATCAACGGCGGCATCGTCGCCTCCAGCAAGAATCTCACGGTCGGTGGCGCCGGCGACACCACCATCAATGGCGTCATCGGCACCTCCGCCGGCACCTTCACCAAGGATGGCACCGGCACCGTCATCCTCGCCGGCAACAATAATTACACCGGCACGAGCACGGTGGAGGATGGCGTGCTGAACATCCGCCATAACAACGCCCTCGGCTCCACGCTCGCCGGCACGACCGTCAACACCGGCGCGGAGCTTCAGCTCCAAAACAACATCACCGTCGGCAACGAGACCCTCTCCCTCAGCGGCACCGGCGACGGCTTAAATACCGGCGCCCTCCGCAACATCAGCGGCAACAACACCTGGAACGGTGCCATTACGGTCGCCTCCTCCTCCGCCCGCATCAATTCCGACTCCGGCACGCTCACCCTCGGCAACACCGTCGCCCTCGGCGCGAACACGCTCACCGTCGGCGGCGCCGCCAACACCACCATCACCGGCCAGCTCACCGGCGCCTCCACCAGCACCCTCGCCAAGGACGGCGCCGGCACCCTCACGCTGTCCAACTCCACCAATACCTTCTCCGGCAACGTCAACGTCAACGCCGGCACGCTCGCCTTCGGCGCCAACAACTCGCTCAACAACTCCGCCATCGACCTCAACGTCGCCTCCGGAGCCACGGTCGACCTCGTCTCCTACGCCCAGAGCGTCGGCACCATCGCCGGCGCGGGCATGATCGACTTCAACAGCGGCGGCGAACTCTCCCTCGCCGCCACCTCCACCTGGTCCGGCCAGTTCACCGGCAGCGGCACCATCGTCGTCGGCGTCGGCGTCACCCTCACGCTCGCGAGCAACATCTACGCGCCGAACGTGAACATCATCCTCGCCGGCGGCACCATCAACATGGGCGACGGCGACCACGTCTTCGGCACCCTCACCGTCACCGGCGACTCGACCCTGGACTTCAGCGGCTCCTCCACCTTCGAGATCGAGAACCTCTTCTTCGACAGCCTCGACCACACACTCAACGTCGTGAACTGGACGGACACCGTCGATTATTTCCTCTCGCGCGACACTCCTGGCGTCCGCCACGAGCCCCCGCTCAACCAGGTTGTATTCACCGGCTGGACCGGCGACAATACCACCTACAACGTCGACACCGACAAGCAGATCACGCCCGTTCCGGA
>JAMPXH010000141.1 GCA_023701285.1 Candidatus Didemnitutus sp. | reverse complement strand
TCGCCCGAGGCGCTGGCGATCGCGGTGCCGGTGAAGCTGGCGCGGGCGTTGTGGATCCTGCCCTTGGTGGCGTGGATGGCGTGGCGCGAACAGCAGCGCGGGGCGAAGGCGGCGATGCCGTGGTTCGTGCTGCTGTTCCTCGCGGCGTCGCTGCTCGCGTCGTGGGTGCCGGCGGGCGCGCCGGTCTATGTCTGGCTCGTGCGCGCGGCGAAGGCCGGGTTGGCGATCACGCTCTTCCTCATCGGCGCGGGCCTGTCCCGGGAAAATCTGCTGCGCGTGGGCTGGCGGCCGTTCGCGCTCGGCATCGCCTTGTGGGGGGTGGTCAGCGCGGTGGCGTTGGTCATCGTGCGCGCGGCGTGAAAGGGTTGTCGGGGCCGTCGAACGACAGGTAGTCCGCCGGAGGCGCGTGTGCCGCGGTGCCTTGTCATAATGGGAATACGCCGTTGACCGCGTGTTTTCTAATATCCATGCATTAGCCCGTCTCTCGCATCGAATGACTCACAGCTTCCAGCTGCCGCTCAACGTCCTCGCCGCCCTTATTATTGCGGTCGTCATTCTGCTTACCCCCTCCACCGGGCGGCTTTCGCACACTTAAGAGACAATCAAATCACTCTCCAAAGTATCGAAAAGGCCGCCCAAAACCGGGCGGCTTTTGTTTTTTCCGATGAAAACGCACCCTGAATCCTCCACCTCCAACCGCGCGACCACGACGCGCCGCTCCTGCGCATGAACGACCTCCGCAGAAACTCCCGTGTCGTCACCGAAGGTCCCCATCGCGCGCCGGCGCGCGCCATGATGAAGGCGGTCGGCTTCACCGACGAGGACCTCCAGAAGCCGCTCATCGGCATCGCCAACACCTGGACCGAGATCGGGCCCTGCAATTTTCACCTCCGCGAACTCGCTGAGCACGTGAAGGCCGGCATCCGCGCCGCGGGCGGCACGCCGCTCGAGTTCAACACCGTTTCCATCTCCGACGGCATCACGATGGGCACCGAGGGCATGAAGACCTCCCTCATCTCCCGCGAGGTCATCGCCGACTCCATCGAACTCGTCGCGCGCGGCAACAGCCTCGACGGCCTCGTCTGCCTCTCCGGCTGCGACAAGACCAACCCCGGCGTCATGATGGCGCTCGCGCGCGTCGACATCCCCGGCCTCGCCCTCTACGGCGGCTCGATCAACCACGGCGAACACAACGGCAAGGCCCTCACCGTGCAGGACGTCTTCGAGGCCGTCGGCGCGTTCTCCGCCGGCAAGATCGACGCGAAGGAATTCGCCTGCGTTGAAAACTCCGCCTGCCCGACCGCCGGTTCCTGCGGCGGCCAGTTCACCGCCAACACCATGGCCACCGTCATGGAGGCCATCGGCATCTCGCCCGCCGGCGCCAACGGCATCCCTGCGGTCGATCCGGCCAAGAGCGCCGCGGCCCGCCGCTGCGGCGAACTCGCCGTCGAGCTCGTCCGCCAGGACCTGCGTCCGTCCAAGATTTTCACCCGCCCGGCCTTCGAGAACGCCATCGCGGCGGTCGCCGCCTCCGGCGGCTCGACCAACGCCGTGTTGCACCTGCTCGCCCTCGCCCGCGAGGTCGGCGTGCCGCTGACGCTGGAGGATTTCGACCGCATCAGCGCCAACACGCCCACCATCGCCACGCTCAAGCCCGGCGGCCTCTACACCGCCACCGAGATGCACGCCGCCGGCGGCATGACGCTCCTGCTGCGCCGCCTGCTCGAGGGCAACTTCCTCACCGGCGGTTGCCCGACCGTCACCGGCCAATCGCTGGCCGCCGAAGTGCGCAACGCGCCCGAGACGCCCGGCCAGCTGGTCATCCGTCCGACCGACAAACCCTTCAAGCCGCAGGGCGGCCTCGTCATCCTCCGCGGCAACCTCGCCGAGGAAGGCTGCGTGCTCAAGGTCGCCGGCAGCAGCGTGCAGAAGCATCGCGGCCCGGCCCGCGTCTTCAATTGCGAGGAGGACGCGATGGCCGCCGCCAGCGCGCAGAAGATCAAGGCGGGCGACGTCGTCGTCATCCGCTACGAAGGCCCCAAGGGCGGCCCCGGCATGCGCGAGATGCTCGGCGTCACCGCCGCCCTCGCCGGCGCCGGCCTCGCCGACTCGGTCGCGCTGCTCACCGACGGCCGTTTCTCCGGTGCCACGCGCGGCATGTCCATCGGCCACGTCGCCCCCGAGGCGGCCGTGGGCGGGCTCATCGCCTTCGTGCACGAGGGCGACATCATCGAGATCGACGTCGCCGCACGCCGCCTGCACCTCGACGTGCCCGCGGTCGACTTCAACTACCGCCGCCAGGGCTGGACGCGCCCGACTCCGCGCTACACGCGCGGCGTCATGGCGAAATACGCCGCCACCGTCTCGTCCGCCGCCGAAGGCGCCGTGACGACCTGATTCATCACCCCCTCCAACTCAAAACCACGCAGTTTCATGAAACTCACCGGAGCAGAAATCATCTGGGAATGCCTCATCCGTGAAGGCGTCGACGTCGTGTTCGGTTACCCGGGCGGAGCGATCCTCCCGACCTACGACGCGATGACGAAATACCCGCAGATCCATCACGTCCTCACGCGCCACGAACAGGGCGCCACACACATGGCCGACGGCTATGCGCGCGCCAGCGGCAAGGTCGGCGTCGCCATCGCGACGTCCGGCCCCGGTGCGACCAACATGGTCACGGGCATCGCCACCGCGATGATGGATTCCTCGCCGATCGTCTGCATCACCGGCCAGGTCGGCTCCAAGGCGCTCGGCACCGACGCGTTCCAAGAGACGGACGTCACCGGCGTCACGCTGCCTGTCACGAAGCATAACTACCTCGTCACCCGCGCCGGCGACATTGCCCGCGCACTCCGGGAGGCGTTCTACATCGCGCGCAGCGGCCGCCCCGGCCCCGTGCTCGTCGACATCACCAAGGACGCCCAGCAATCCACCGCCGAGTTCGATTGGGACGGTGTCGCGCCCAAGCTCCAGGGCTACCGCCCGAGCCTCCGCGCCCTGCCCACGGAATACGCGCGCGCGCTCGAGTTGATCAACTCGGCCAAGCGCCCCGTCATCCTCGCCGGCCAAGGCATCAAGCTCTCGGGCTCCACCGCGCAGGTGCTGAAGTTCGCCGAGACCGCGCAGATCCCGATCGCCGTCACGTTGCTCGGCCTCGGCTCCGTGCCGGCCGCCTCGTCGCTCAACCTCGGCATGATGGGCATGCACGGCGAGGCCTGGGTCAACTCCGCCATCCAGCAGGCCGATTTGCTCATCGCGCTCGGCATGCGCTTCGACGACCGCGTCACCGGCAACCTCAAGACCTACGCGCCGCACGCGAAGAAGATCCACGTCGAGATCGATCCCTCCGAGGTGAACAAGAACGTGCCGGTCGACGTCGCCCTCATCGGCGATCTTCGCGAGGTGTTGGAGGAAATCCAGCCGAGCGTGAAGGCCGCCGACCGCGCCGAGTGGTGGGCCAAGATCGCCGAAATGAAGGGCGACTCCGCCGTGCGCGACATCCAGTCGTTGCCCGACAACGGCCACCTCTACGCTGCGCACGTGATCAACGATCTCTGGCGCGCCACGAAGGATCGCGACACCATCGTCGTCACCGACGTGGGCCAGCACCAGATGTGGGAAGCGCAGTATTACCGCCACGAGAAGCCGCGCTCGCTCATCACCTCCGGCGGTCTCGGCACGATGGGCTTCGCGCTCCCCGCGGCCATCGGCGCCAAGTTCGCCTGCCCGGAGAAGGATGTGTGGGTGGTCGTCGGCGACGGCGGCTTCCAGATGACCTCGTGCGAACTGGCCACCGCCGAGCAGGAGGGCATCAAGGTCAACGTCGCCATCATCAACAACGCCTTCCTCGGCATGGTGCGCCAGTGGCAGGAATTCTTCTACGACAAGCGCTACGCCGCCACGCCGATGACCGGTCCCGACTTCGTCAAGCTGGCCGAGGCTTACCGCCTCACCGGTCTGCGTTGCGACAAGCGCCCCGACGTCAACGCCACCGTGGCGAAGACTCTCGCGGACAAAAAGACGGTCGTCGTCGACTTCGTCGTCGAGAAGGAGGACGCCGTGTTCCCGATGGTCCCCGCCGGCGCCGATCTCGACAAGATGATCCGCCGTCCGAAGCAGGACGTCATGCTCGAATCCGGCTCCGACAAGGAGTGGGAGATGCCCTCCGCCCCGGCGACCAAGAACCGCTAACCCACAACCGTCATGTCGAAACACACTCTCATCGCCTACGTCGAGGACGTGCCCGGTGTCCTGAACCGCGTCGCCTCGCTGTTCCGCCGCCGCAACTTCAACATCGATTCCCTCACGGTCGGACGCACCGAGCAGCCGGGCGTCTCGCGCCTCACCGTCGTCGTCGACACCACCGCTTCCGGCGCGCGCATCGTCGAGGCCAACCTCTACAAGCTCGTCAACGTCCTCCGCGTCGACGACCTCACGCACAAGCCCGCGCTCACCCGCGAGCTCGGCCTCGTGAAGGTCAAGGTCGCCCCCGAGACGCGCGCGCAGGTGCTGCAGCTCGTCGATGTCTTCCGCGCCCGCGTGGTCGACGTCGACGAGGAATCGCTCGTCATCGAGGTCACCGGCACGCCGGAGAAGATCGGCAAGTTCGAGATGGTGCTCCGTCCCTACGGCATCCTCGAACTCGTCCGCACCGGCAGCGTCTCGATGGCCCGCGGCCACGATCCGCTCTCCGCCAACCCGCCGCTCGTCCGCGCCGAGGTCAATGGCACCGCCCACGACGACCACGCCCAGCCCGGCGTCTCGATGTCTGTTTAACCCACCACCCGAACCCAACCCTCACTCCTCTTCATCCATGGCTAAAATCTACTACGACAAGCAGGCGGACCTCGCGCTGATCCGCGCCCGCAAAGTTGCGATCGTCGGCTACGGCTCCCAAGGCCACGCCCACGCGCTCAATCTCCGCGACAGCGGCGTCGACGTCCGCGTCGGCCTCGCCAAGGACTCCAAGTCCCGCCCGAAGGCCAAGAAAGCCGGCCTCAAGGTCGACACCGTCGAGGCCGTCTCGAAGTGGGCCGACGTGATCATGATGCTCGTGCCCGACCACGTCGCGGCCCGCCTCTACCGCGAGTCCGTCGCCCCGTTCCTGACCAAGGGCAAGGCCCTCTTCTTCGCCCACGGCTTCAACATCCGCTTCGGCGGCATCAAGCCGCCGACCGATGTCGACGTGTGCATGGTCGCACCGAAGAGCCCCGGCCATCGCGTGCGCGAGGTGTTCCAGGAGGGCGGCGGCGTCCCCGGACTCTACGCCGTCCAACAGGACGCCACCGGCCAGGCCAAGAAGCTCGCGCTCTCCTACGCGCGCGGCATCGGCTGCACCCGCGCCGGCGTGCTCGAGACGACCTTCACCGAGGAAACCGAGACCGACTTGTTCGGCGAGCAGGCCGTGCTGTGCGGCGGTTGCGCCGAGTTGGTGAAGGCCGGTTTCAAGACCCTCGTCGATGCCGGTTACCAGCCCGAGATCGCCTACTTCGAGTGTCTCCACGAGCTGAAGCTCATCGTCGATCTCATGTATCGCGGCGGCCTCAACTACATGCGCTACTCCGTCTCCGACACCGCGGAGTGGGGCGACTACGTCAGCGGCCCGCGCGTCGTCACCAAGGAGACGCAGAAGGAGATGAAGCGCATCCTCGCCGACATCCAGAGCGGCAAGTTCGCCAAGCGCTTCATGGCCGAGAATGAGAAGCACGGCCGCAAGACGATGAACGCCTTCCGCAAGAAGGAGCGCGAGCAGAAGCTCGAGCAGGTCGGCGTCAAGCTGCGCGCCATGATGCCGTTCCTCAATCCCGTCGTCATCGCGAAGTGATTTAGTGTGTTGTCCGCTCGGGGCGGGTGCGGCTCCACGCCCGCCCGCCCCTTTCCCGCCTCGTCCTGTCCCGACCCGTCTCGCCCATGAATCTGACCTCCTCCTCTCCGGCTGAAGACTACCGCGTCTTCGATCTCTTTTCGCCCAACGATTGGTTCGGCGGCTCGACCGCCGCTCCCCGCGGCACCGAGTCCGAGCGCGCCGCCGCTCCCTCGCACGTCAATCCCGGCGCCGCGCGCGACGCCTTCGTCTTCGCCAACCCGCTCTTCGCGCCCGTGCGCTCCGAGCAGAAACGCTGACCCGGCCCCGCCTGGCCGGTGCCGGCGATCCTTCGTTACCATTCCCTCTCATGTCCTCGAACTACATCCGCATCTTCGACACCAGCCTGCGCGACGGTGAGCAAGCTCCCGGCGCCTCCATGACCTCGGCCGAAAAGCTTGAGGTGGCCCGGGCGCTGGCGCGACTTGGCGTGGATGTGATCGAGGCGGGCTTCCCCGCAGCCTCTCCCGACGACCTTGCCGCCGTGCAGGCCATCGCTGCCGAGGTGGGACAGACGCCCGTCGAGGGCCGTCCGCAGGCCGAGCCGCCGATCGTCTGCGGCCTCGCGCGCTGCACGCGCAACGACATCCAGACCGCGTGGGAGGGCGTCAAGGGCGCCAAGCACCCGCGCATCCACACCTTTCTCGCGACGAGCGACATCCATCTCCAGCACAAGCTCCGCATGACGCGCCCCGAGGTCGTCGCGCGCGCGACGGAGATGGTCGCCTTCGCCAAATCGCTCTGCGCCGACGTCGAGTTTTCCCCCGAGGACGCCGGCCGCAGCGATCCGGAGTTTCTCTACGAAGTGCTCGCCGCCGTCATCAAGGCCGGCGCGACCACGCTCAACATCCCCGACACCGTCGGCTACACGCTGCCCGACGAGTTCGGCGCGCTCATCGCCGGCATCATCAAAAACACGCCGGGCGCGAAGGACGTCATCATCTCCGTCCACTGCCATGACGACCTCGGCCTCGCGGTCGCCAACAGCCTCGCCGGCCTCCGCGCCGGCGCGCGTCAGGCGGAGGTCACCGTCAACGGCATCGGCGAGCGCGCCGGCAACGCCTCCCTCGAGGAACTCGTCATGGCGCTCCGCACGCGCGCCGACAAACTCGGCCTGCAGACCGGCATCGACGCCAAGCAGCTCTGCCGCGTCAGCAAGCTCATTTCCCGCACGACCAGCTATCCCGTCCCGCCGAACAAGGCCATCGTCGGCGCCAACGCCTTCGCGCACGAGTCCGGCATCCACCAGGACGGCATGATCAAGAACGCGCAGACCTACGAGATCATGCGCCCCGAGGACGTCGGGGCCACGCAGACAACCCTCGTCCTCGGCAAGCACTCCGGCCGCAACGCCGTCTCGAAGCGCCTCGCCGAGCTCGGTTACCCGCTCGAGGGCGAGGCTCTCGCGCGCGCCTTCGCGGAATTCAAGAAGCTCGCCGACCGCAAGAAATCCGTGCACGACGCCGACCTCATCGCGCTCGCCAGCGACGAGCGCACGCAGGCTCCCGAGCTCTGGACGCTCCAGGATCTCCAGGTCGCCTGCGGCACCACCGGCCTCCCGACCGCGACCGTCCGGCTCAAGGGCCCCGACGGCAAGTTGCACGTCCACGCCGCCGTGGGCACGGGTCCTGTCGACGCCACCTACAAGGCGATCGACCACATCGTCCGCACGCATGTGCAACTGCTCGAGTTCGTCGTCAGCGCCGTCACCGAGGGCATCGATGCGCTCGGCGAGGTGTCTGTCCGCGTGCGCCAGGACGACCAGCGCTCCAGCCACGGGCACGGCACCGACACGGACATCATCGTCGCCAGCGCGAAGGCCTACCTCGCCGCGGTGAACCTCGTGCTCTCCCGCCAGACCGGCGCACCCGTTCACGCCCAGAAGTCCAGCGTCCCCGCCGATCAACCTGTCTCATGAGCCGCGATCCCAGCCTCCCCGCGAACGTCGAAGTCTTCGACACCACGCTGCGCGACGGTGCCCAGACCGAGGGCATCTCCTATTCGCTCGAGGACAAGATTCGCATCGCGGAGAAGCTCGACGAACTCGGCGTGACCTTCATCGAGGGCGGCTGGCCGGGCTCGAATCCGAAGGACGCCGCGTTCTTCGACGCCGCGCGCGCGCGGACGTGGAAGACGGCCAAGATCGTCGCCTTCGGCGCCACGCGTCGCGCCAACATCGTTCCCGCCGACGATCCGAGCGTGCAGGCTCTCGTCGCCGCCGGCACCGAAGTCTGTTGCATCTTCGGCAAGTCCTCCGTCATGCAGGTCGAGGAAG
>JAMPXH010000031.1 GCA_023701285.1 Candidatus Didemnitutus sp. | reverse complement strand
GGCAACTTCTCGTTCGGCGACTACTTCAAGGAAGACGCGATCCGTTTCGCGTGGGAGCTGATGGTCGACGTCTACGGCCTCGATCCGGAGCGGCTCTGGTTCTCCGTCTTCGAAGGCGACGACAAGGTTCCCGCCGACGAGGAAGCGGCGGCGCTGTGGGTGAAGGCCGGGGCGCCTCCGGAGCGCGTCCTGCGCTTCGGAAAGAAGGACAACTTCTGGCAGATGGGCGACACCGGCCCCTGCGGCCCCTGCTCCGAGATCCACTTCAACCTCCTCCCTTCCGACGACGAGGTCGAGGGCCGCAAGGGCGTGAACTCCTCCAGCCCCCGCTGCATCGAGATCTGGAACCACGTCTTCATCCAGTTCAACGCGAACGCCGACGGCACCTTTGCCCCGCTCGCCGCCAAGCACGTCGACACCGGCATGGGCTTCGAACGCGTCGCCGGCATCTACGCCACAACGAAGGGCTTTAAGGACTTCTCCGCCGAGCCCTCGAACTACAACGCCGACGTCTTCGCCCCGCTCTTCGCCAAAGTCACTGCGCTCTCCGGCAAGACCTACCGCGGCACCGTCCCGACCAAGCGCGAAGGGCTCACCGAGCAGGAGAACATCGACATCGCGTTCCGCGTCCTCGCCGACCACGCGCGCTGCGTAAGCTGCGCCATCGCCGACGGCATCATGCCCGGCAACGACGGCCGCAACTACGTCATCCGCCGCATCCTCCGCCGCGGCATCCTCTACGGGAAGAAACTCGGCTTCAAAGTCGGCGACTTCTCCCAACTCGTCGCCCCCGTCGTCGAGTCCCTCGGCCACGTTTTCCCCGAGCTGAAACAGCAGCAGGAAGTCATCCGCCGCGTGATTCAAAGTGAGGAGGAGAGCTTCGGGCGAACTCTGGATCGTGGATTGGGGCGTTTTTGGCAGTGGGTTCGTGAAGAAAGCAAATCACACGACACCAATTCCGGAGTGATCCATCTCAGCAGCCGTCTCCCTGGCTCGGTTGCCTTCGAACTCTACGACACTTACGGTTTCCCGCTGGATATGACCCAATTGCTCGCAAGCGAGCAGGGGCTTAAAGTGAACATCGATGAGTTTGAACAACTCATGGAGCAGCAACGCGAGCGCGCCCGCGCGGCGCAGAAGAAGGAAATTATCGTCGCCGCCACCGAAGGCGAGGCCACCGACACGAAGCCGACGGCCTTCCTCGGCTACACGACGCTCACCGCCACCGGCACGCTCCTCGAAGTCGTGAAGACGGAGAAGGACACCTTCCTCGTGTTCGACCAGACGCCCTTCTACGGTGAAATGGGCGGCCAAGCCGGCGACACCGGCACCGCGACCATCGCCGGCCAGACGTTTCAGATCGTCGACTGCGTGAAGGACAAATCGGGCCGCCACTTGCACAAGCTCGGCTCGTTCGGAGAACTCGCCCTACCTGCCGTTGGCAGCCCGGCGACGCTCGCCGTCGACGCCGTCCGCCGTCGCGCGATCAATCGCCACCACAGCTCCGCGCACTTGATCCATTGGGCGCTGCGCAAAGTTCTCGGCACGCACGTCCGCCAGGCCGGCACGTCGAAGACGCCCGAGCGCATGCGCTTCGACTTCTCGCACTTCGAGGCGATGACGCCCGAGCAGATCAAGGAGGTCGAACGCCTCGTGAACGAGAAGGTCATCGATAACGCCAAGGTCGAGTCCTATGAAACCGAGTTCGACAAGAAGCCCGAGGGCACCCTCGCCTTCTTCGGCGACAAATACGGCAAATTTGTCCGCGTCGTCGACATCGGCGGCTACAGCCGCGAACTCTGCGGCGGCACGCACGTCGCCACCACCGGCGAGATTGGCCTGATCAAGATCGTGGCCGAAATGGCCGTCGCCGCCGGCACCCGCCGCGTCGAAGCCGTCGCCGGCCAGCCGGCCTTCGACTACGTCGCGACCCACGAAGCCGCGCTCAAGACCGTCAGCCTCAAGCTCAACGCCGGCGTGCAGGACGTCGCCCAGAAACTCGACGCCCTCCTCGCCCACCAGAAGGAACTCGAGCGCAAGCTGAAGATCTTCGAAGCCAAGGCCGCCGCCGGCCTCGCCGACGAGCTCATTGCCAAGGCTTCCGAGAAGGACGGCCTCAAGTTCGTCACTGCCGTCGTCAACGCCGACTCGCCCGACGCGCTCCGTTCGCTCGGCAGCCAGGTGCTGAACAAGCTCGGTGAGGGCGTCGTCACGCTCGGCGCCGCGTTCAGCGACAAGGCCAGCGTCGTCGCCTTCTGCTCGCCGGCCGCGATCAAGGCCGGCCACCAGGCCGGCAAGATCGTGGGCGAACTCTGCGCCAAGCTCGGCGGCAAGGGCGGCGGCAAACCCGACTTCGCCATGGGCGGCGGCAAAGAGCCCGCCAAACTCGCCGAAGTGCTCAAGTAAAGCAGGGCCGGTCTCACGACCGGCCTTTCTGTTTGTGGTAGGGCGAGTCGTCCCTGACGAGCCGCCCCTCGACAATTTTCAGACCGATCCTCAGGGACCGCCACATCCCTCGTCCGCGGAAGCACCGAACGACTCTCCCTGCGCCTGCCTGCCGCCATTTGGCATTATTGTTCATGCCATTTGGCATTTGCACTTGAGAAACACCTCCGACGTGCCCATCTTCCCATCATGAAAACCCGCAAACCCAAGGCCCCGCTGGCCGGGGATCTCCACGACAACCACGCGCTCAAGGATCGCGTCGAGGAAGGACTGCCCGTGCTTGAGATCGTGCAGTTCGGCAAGCAGGCGGGCTTCACCAATGAGGAGCTGGCCCGGCTCATCCAGATTCCGCCCCGCACCTACGCCCGCCGCGTCGCCACGAAAGCGCGCCTGAAGGTCCACGAAGGCGAGCGCGCCGCGCGGCTGATGCGCCTCTTCGACCGGGCCCGCGAGGTTTTCGGCACCGACGAGAACACGCGCGGCTGGTTCAACGCCAAGCTCCTCGCCCTCGGTGGTCAGACGCCGCTCGACTACGCGCAGACCGAGCCCGGCGCGCGGGAGGTCGAGAATCTCATCGGTCGCATCGAGCACGGCGTCTTCTCGTGAGTTCGCGGCTCGTCTGGCGCCTCTGCGCCGCCCAATACGCGCCCACCGCCTTTTCCGGCGAAGGTGCCGAGCTCTACGGCGGCCGCTGGTCGCCGCCCGGCCGACGCGTGGCCTACTGCGCCGAGTCACGCGCCTTGGCCATCGTCGAGGTGCTGGCCAACGCCGACGAGCCAGACCGCCTGCTCCACCTGCAATGGATGTTCTCGGCCGCGACGCTGCCCGAAAGCGCCATCGCCAAGCCTGCGCGTTTCCCGGCGAACTGGCGCCGCTTCCCTCATCCGCCCGACACGCAGGCGGTCGGTGTCGCCTGGATCGAGGCGGGCACACACCTCGCGCTACGCGTGCCGAGCGCCGTGGTCCCCGGGGAGTTCAATTACCTGCTCAATCCGCAGCACCCCGCGTTCGCGAAACTCGAGTTTCACGCGCCGGAGCCCTTCGCCTTCGACCCGCGCCTGCTGTGAACGCAGTGCTCGCAGGCGGCATGCTGCGACGCAGACTCACTCGTCGCGCAGCGCCACCAACGGATCGATCTTCGCCGCGCGCCGCGCCGGCAGGTAACTCGCCAGCAACGCCACGCCGATCAGCACGACCGACACCGCTGCATACACGCCGGGATCGGTCGGCTTCACACCGAAGAGCAGCGTCGTCATCGAACGGCTGAGCAGCACCGCGCCGACGAGGCCGATCGCGAGCCCGAGGCCCGTTTTCCACAGGCCCTGCCGCAGGATCATCGTCACGATCTGCCCTTGCGAGGCCCCGATGGCTCCGCGCACGCCGATCTCGCGCGTGCGTTGCGAGACGTCGTAGGCCAGCACGCCGTAGATGCCGAGCGCGGAGAGAAACAGCGCCAGGCCGGCGAACGCCGCCAGCAACAGCATCACGGCGCGACGGCTGTCGTAGGAGCCGCCGATCGCCTTCTCCAGCGTGCCGGTATCGAAGAGCGGGATGGCCGGATCGATGGCGCGCAGCTTCGCGCGCACGGCGGCGATGGTGTCGGACTCGCTGCGGTCGGTGCGCAGGAACAGCGTCAGCCCGCCCGGCCGGCCACCGGACATGAGTTGGTAGATGAACGGATTGCCGCTCTTCTCCTCCACGCCATTGTGCGGCACATCCTGCACGACGCCGATGATCGTCGGCCAGTCCTCCGGCTTCTCCGGCGGTCCGCCGAAGTCGAAGCGTCCGCCGATGGCCGAGCGGCCGGGGAAGAATTTCCGCGCAAAGCTCTCGTCCACGACGAAGTGCTCGCGCCCGGGCGCGCGGTCGGCCTCCTCGTAGAAGCGTCCCTCGATCAGGCGCAGCTTCATCGTCTCGAGGTAGCCGGGCGTCACGAGCACGCGGAACGCCCCGGGCTGCGGCGAGCCCGGCGGCAGCGTGTCCTGTTCGAGCGTGAACGCGTTGATCGGCAGCCCGCCTTGGAACGGCGTGGCGAACGACAGCGCCACGGAGCTCACTCCGGGAATCTCGCGCAGCGATTGCAGCAGGCGTTCCTGCAGGTTCTTCGCCGCCTCCTCGCTCGCGCGATGCGCCTGCGGCAGCGCGATGCGTCCGGTCACGACGCCGCGCGGGTCCAGGCCCGGATCGACGTCCAGCGCCTTGGAAAAACTATGGATGAGCAGCCCCGCGCCGGTCAGCAGCACCAGCGCCACGGCCACCTGCGCCACGACGAGCACGCTGCTCAGCGTGCGCACGCCGCGCCCCGACGAGGCGCCGCGCGAGCCGCGTTGGATCACCTCGGCGAGGTTCGTGCGCAGCGTGTGGAAGACCGGCACGAGGCCGATGAGCACGCCCACGACCGCCGTCAGCGCGATGGCGAAGCCGAGCACGCGCCAATCGAGCGTGGCCGGCAACGCCTGCGGCAGCATCTTGGCCGTGTAGAAATTGATCGTCCGCAACGCGCCCCACGCCAGACCGAGTCCGAGCACGGCGCCGAGTCCCGTGAGCAGCAGGCTTTCCAGCAGCAACTGCCGCGCGATGGTGCCGCGGCCGGCGCCGAGCGCCGAGCGGATCGCCAGCTCCGCCTGCCGCGCGTTGGAGCGGACGAGGAGCAGGTTGGCCACGTTCACGCAGCCGATCAGCAGCACGAAGGCCACGCCGCCCTGCAGCAGCAACATGGTCGGACGCACCGGCTCGACGCGTTGGGCCTGGAGGCCGCCGACGTTCATCGTCATGCCCGAGCGCTCGACGAACTGCTGCACGCCCGGGGGCGAGGCGTCGACGTAGCGTTTTTCGATCAGCTTGGCCTCGGCATCCGCCTGCCCGGCGGTGACGCCCGGCTTGAGCCGGCCATACATCTGAATCCCGACGCCGTAGCGCCGCTGCGGGTCCGCCGCGGCCTCCGGCCAGGAGAGCGGAACAATGAACCTCGCCCGCGCATCCACCGCCTCCAGCACCCGCGGGGCCACGCCGACGATCTGGTAATTTTCGCCGTCGATGCGCAGCGTCTGGCCGACCGCCTCAGGGCGTTCGCCGTAGCGGCTGCGCCAGAAGGATTCCGTGAGGACGACCACTTTGTCCGCGCCCTGTTTGTTCTGCTCCGTCGTGAAAAAGCTGCCGATCACCGGCTGCACGCGCAGCAAGCCGAAGATCTCGCCCGTCGCCCGCGCGCCGCTCAGGCGCTCGGCGGCGCCCTCGTCGCCGATCATGCCGTGATAGAGTGTCCAGAGCGCGACCGTCTCGTAGGACGTGGCATTCTTCGAGTAATCGAGATACATCGGCACGTTGGCCGGCATGTGGTCGAGGCCGGCTTTCTTCGCCGAGCTGAAGAGTTCCACGACCCGCTCGGGCTCCGGGAACGGCAGCGGCTTCAGCATCAGCGAATATACCATCGAGAAGATGGCCGTGGTCGCGCCGATGCAGAACGTCAGCGTGAGCAGCGTGGTGGCGGTGATGCCGCGGCTCTTCCACAGCAGCCGACAGGCATGACGAAGGTCACCGGCCACGCCGGTGAAGAGCCCGGCGGACCGCGGGGCAGAAGCGGGAAGTTGAGGCATGCCCGCTACTAACCCGCGGGGCAGACGCGAAGTTACAGAAAATTTGCCCGTTTTCGTCCCCTTCGCCCGGACGGGGCGGCAGGTCCGATTTACCCTTCCCGCAACCAAAAATCGCGCGGCGGCTCCCCGAGCCTTTGCAACGGGCGCCGAATCGCTATCCTGAGCGCATGAATGCGAAGGTCATCGCCAACCAGATCTGCGATCAGGCCGATGACTTCCTCGGCGGCGTGACCCGACGCGAGGAAGCCAAGGCCGGCATCGCGGAATACCTCACCCTGCACCATCGCTCGCTCGCCGCCGCCGACAAGAAGGCCGTGATCGACGAGACGATGCGCATCCTCGAGAGCGAGGGCTTCTTCGAAGCGGAAGCCGGCGGCGAAGGCGAAGACGCCGGCGATTTCAGCAACGCCGAGGAAGACTGAGCCGGACTCATGCAGTTGGACGCGATTCCCGACTGATGAGTTCCTGACCATGGGGTGGTCGCCGCTGTCCCAGCGGCGACAGGCGTCAGTGGGGACACCGACGCCCACCTCCTGCATGATCCCGGCTGAGCGTGCGGCCCGCCACGCCGGCGCGGCATCCATTCAGTCCGGCCGCGCCGCCAATCCGCGGGCGGAATCGCACCGGCGACCCGATTCCCGCCTCGGTCAGTCCCGCGCGCGGCGGGAGAATTTTTCGATGGCGTTCGCGAGATCCTTCTTGCGCACGGGTTTCGTGAGGAAGGCGGCCATGCCGATCGCGAGACACCGACTGCGGTCCTCGAGCGTGGCGTTCGCCGTCAGTGCCACGATCGGCGGCGTGCGTGCCCCATCCCGCCGCCGGATCAAGGTCGTCGCCTCGTAGCCGTCGCGCACCGGCATGCGGCAATCCATGAAGATCAGGTCGTAGCGCGTCGCCGCGGTCTTGGCGATCGCCTCGTCGCCATGTTGCGCCGTCTCGACCTCGCACCCGAGCGACTTCAGCAGGCGGTCGGCGATCATCTGGTTGACCGGATCGTCCTCCACCAGCAGCACGCGATGCGGGCCGACGAGCAGCGGTTCCTCCGACGCGTCGCCCGGCGCCGCGTCGCGGCGTCCGGGGGCGCGCAGGCGCGTCAAGGCCTCCAGCAGGTGCTCGGGATGCAGCAGCGGCTTGTGCACGACGCCGACCGGCTGGAGCTCGGCGACATCTTCGGGCGCGAAACTCCAGGTGGTCGCCAGCAGCACCGGCGGGCGTTCCGCCAGTTCCGACAGCAGCGCTTGGAGTGCGCTGCATTCCAAGATCGCGACCGAGGCGTCCACCAGCAACGCGTGAAAACCACCCGCGCGCAGCAGCGGCAATGCTTGCGCGACCGTCCCCACGCCATGGACCTCGATGCCGGCGCGCGCACCGATCCAACGCACCGCCTCCGCCGCTTCCGGCAGATCGTCGATCGCCAGCAGCCGCCACTCGCGCTGCGGGCTGACGATGCAGGGCAATTCGATCTGCCCCGGGAGTTCGACCACGAAGGTCGAGCCGCGTCCCTGCGTGCTCTCCACGGTGATCGTCCCGCCCATCATCGTCACGAGGCGCTTGCAGATTGCGAGTCCCAGACCCGTGCCGCCGTAGCGGCGCGTCGTGGAAGAGTCCTCCTGGCTGAATTTCTCGAACAATTTGTTCCGGGCCTCCGCGGCGATGCCGATTCCGGTGTCGCTCACCGCGACCCGCAGGCGCGTCCGGCCGGAGTCCTCCGCGGGCGTGTGGTCGACGCGCATCGCCACGTGGCCGCGGTCGGTGAACTTGACGGCATTCGCCAGCAGGTTGAGCAGGATCTGGCGGAGGCGCGGCGCATCGCCGACCACCATGACGGGCAGATCCGGCGGCAAGAGCAGGACCAGCTCCAGCTCCTTCTCCCGCGCCTTCGGCTGCACGATCTCCATGGCCTCGATCATCGGCTGCCGCAATTCGAACGGCGCCTGTTCCAACACGACATGCCCGGCCTCGATCTTCGAGAAATCGAGCACCTCGTTCAACAGTCCCATCAAGCCGTCGGCGCTCGTGCGCAGGTTGTCGAGAAACTCGCGCTGCGTCGCGTCGAGCGGCGTGTCCATCAGCAGGTCGGCGGAGCCGATGACGCCGTTGAGGGGCGTGCGGATCTCGTGGCTGATGGTCGCGAGGAAATCGCTCTTCGCCTTGCTCGCCGCCGCCGCGGCCTGCTGCTCGCGCCGGGCCAGCTCCTCGCGGGCCTGCGCCTCGGCGAACCGCCGCTCGTTCTCCAGCCGCTCCCGCTCGCGTCGCAGGCGCGCGGACTGCGCCAGCCAGACGCCGCCGCCCACCAGGGTGACGAGGAGCGCGATGCCGCCGTAGCGGAACCACGCCGTCTGCCAGAAATACGGTTCGACGATCAGCGCGCTCACTTCCGCGGCCGCCCCCCGCCGTCCGTCGCGGCCGATCGCCCGCACTGTCAGACTGTAGGAGCCCGGGGCCACGTCGAAGAACTCCACGCGCCGCTCGCCTTCCACGAGCATCCACTTCTCGTCGCGCCCCTGCAGGCGATACTCGAAACGCAGCGTCTCGCCCGTGCCCACATCGATGGCGGTGAAATTAAAACCGAAGCGGCGCACGCCGGCCGGCACCCGCAGCGGCTGACCCTCCTGCCAGCGCAGTTCACGGTCATCCAGCGTGGCGGACAGCAGACGCGTGCGCGGCGGCAGTTTCGCGCGCAGTTCCTGCGCCGGGTCCACGAATGCCAGGCCGCGCATCGTCGCGATCGCGAGCTGGCCGTCACTGGTCAGCCGCAGCAACTGGTCCATGCCGTCGCGCAGCGCGAACGGCAGCCCGTCCGAGCTGTCGAGCAGCACGAAATCCCACGGGTCCGGCCCGCCTTCCAGCCAGTTCTCCACCGATTCTGCCGCGACGCGCACCAAGCCCCGGTTGGTGCCGAGCCAGAGATTGCCTGCGCGATCCGATTGCAAGGACAACACTTCCAGCGCCGGCAGTCGCGACGGGCTGTCGACCTCCTTCCACTCCGCGTCCTGGAGCACGGCGAGCCCGCCTTCCGAGAAGGCCACCCACACGCGCCCCGCCGGGTCGCAATGCAGCGCCTCGATCCGGCGCCGCACGCCGTCGAAGCGCTCCTCGCGCACCGTGTCGCCGCGGAAGGACCAGAGCCCGCCCTCGCGCCCGCCCGCCCACACCGTGCCATCCGGCTGTTCGCAGAAAGCATGAAAGCGCTCCAACGGCACGCCGTCCTTGAGGTCGAAGCGGCGGACGGATTCGCCCGTCACCACCGCCAGGCCGCTGCGCGTGCCCACCCACGTGCGCCCATCCTTCGCCGGATGCACCGCGTAGACGACATCGTCGCCGAGCTCGGCCAGCGTGAAGGCGCGCACGGTCCCATCCTTCACGCGCACGGCGCCGAAGCTGAAGGTGCCAATCCACAACGCGCCGTCGGCGCTCCGTTCCAGCGCCAGCGGCCAGGACCCGGCCGGCAGGAGCAAGTCGGCATCATTCCCCTCGAGCGGCGTGAAGCGCCCGCCCCGGAACCGCAGCAAACCGCCGCCGTGCGTCGCCACGAGGTAATTGCCCGGCGCATCCTCCAACACGGCGTTGACCGCCGGCTGCGTCAGCCCGGCCGCCCGATCGAACGACTGCACGCGCTTCGGCCGCAACCGTGCGAGGCCGCCGCCGTTCGTCGCGAGCCAGACGTTGCCTTGGGAATCGTCGAACACGTTCAGGATCGCCTGATTTTCCAGCCCTTCCTCCATCGTCACGCGCAACATCTCGCCGTTGGGCGTGTGGCGGATCGCACCGCGCGTGTAGCTCCCCATCCAGAGATTGCCGGCCGCATCCTCGCGCAGGGTGATGTAGTCGCTGAGAAATTCCGCCGGTCGCGGCAGTTCCTCGACGAGCTGCGTGCCTTCCCAGCGCATCACGCGGCCGGCCCCGGACACCCACAGTCCTCCGCTCAACGCCGCGGTGGCGCTGCCCAGCCGTTCATGCGGATCGGCGGCCGCATAGATTTCCTGCCACCGGCCGTCGCGCCAGCGATGCAGGTGCTGCGAAGTCACCGCCCACAACCCGCCCGCGTAGTCGGTGTGCAGGCGCAGCCCCACGTCGCGCTCCGTCGGCACCGGCGGCGCTTCCAGCGGCGCGAACGTCCGTCCGTCGCGGCAGATGAAGGCCCGCGATCCGTAGCTGACGAAGATCTGGCCCTCCCACTCGCCGAGCGACTGGGGGATGTCCAGCGGCACACCCTCCGCCTCGGACCACCATTGCCATTTTCCGTCCTCCCAGCGACCAACTCCGCGGCTGGTCGCGGCCCAGAGTGCGCCATCGCGCGCCACGTGCAGGTAGAGCACCATGCAGTTCGCCAGCGCCGGTGCCTCGGGCGCGGTGATGACCTCGAAGCGCACGCCGTCGAATCGCATCAGGCTGGAGAACGTGCCGATCCACAGGTAGCCGTCGCGCGTCTCGGCAAAACACGTGGGCGCCACATGCGGGAAGCCGCTCTCGATCGTCCAGACCCGCAGCTGATAATCCAACGTCACCGGCTGGACATGGTGCAGAGCGTGAGCCAGCACGGCACCGCCGCCAAGGCAGAGCAGGAGGAACGTCGTGCGTAGACTCTTTAACATCCGTCCAAGGAAAGGTCGGGAGGCCGGTTTGCTGCCGGCCAGTGTCCCGAGTCCGGCCATCGCGTCCAGCTCTCAATCGCCCTGAACCACCGCGCCGCGCGCCTCCACCCGATCCGGCCCGCCGCGCCTGCGCCGGCGTTTCCGGGCTCGCCGCCTTGACGTCGCGCACGGGCCGCACAGGTTGAGCCCACCCTCCTCTCATGCCCCGTTATACCCTGAACGTGAATGGGCAGGTCCGCACCGTGGACGTGCCCGCGGACACGCCCCTCCTGTGGGTCCTGCGCGACCATCTCGGCCTGCTCGGCACCAAATACGGCTGTGGCGCCGGCCTCTGCGGCGCCTGCACCGTGCACCTCAACGGCGTGCCGCTGCGCTCCTGCCAGTTCGCCGTGTCCACGGTCGCCGCGATGGCGATCACCACCATCGAGGGCCTCTCCGCCGACGCCTCGCACCCCTTGCAAAAAGCCTGGATCGAACACGACGTGCCGCAATGCGGCTACTGCCAGGCCGGCCAGATCATGACCGCCGCCGCCCTGCTCAAGTCCAACCCGCGCCCGACCGCGGAGGAGATCGATGGCGCGATGGCGGGCAACCTCTGCCGTTGCGGCACCTACCTGCGCATCCGCGCTGCGATCCAGGATGCCGCGCAGGCGATGGCGACCCCGGGAGGTGCGCAATGAACCCGACCGACCCCGGCCTCTCCCGCCGCGAATTCCTCCGCGTCACTGCCCTCGCCGGCGGCGGTTTTGCGCTCGGCCTCGCGGCCGCGCCCGCGGCGTTCGCCCAGCCCGCCGGCGCGCTCGATGACACCGCACGCCAGTTCACGCCGAGCCCCTTCATCCGCATCTCGCCCGATGGCACGGTCACGCTTGTCGCCAAGAACCCCGAGGTCGGCCAGGGCGTGAAGACCTCCCTGCCCATGATCCTCGCCGAGGAACTGGAGGTGGATTTCGACCGCGTCGTCATCGAACAGGCGGCGCTCGACCCGCAGCTCGGCGCGCAATTCGCCGGCGGCAGCCTGTCCACGCCGATGAACTACGACACGCTGCGCAAGGCCGGCGCCACCGCGCGCACCATGCTCATCGAGGCCGCCGCGCAGACTTGGGGCCTGAGCCCCGACGAGCTCGAGGCCGAGCGCGGCACCGTCGTGCACCGCGCCAGCGGCCGACGCCTCACCTACGGCGAACTCGCCGCCAAGGCCGCCACGCTGCCCATCCCCGACGAGAGCAAGATCCGCCTGAAGGAGGTGGAGGAATTCCGCCTGCTCGGCTCGCGCGTCGGCGGCGTCGACAATCCCGCCATCGTCACCGGCCAGCCCCTTTTCGGCATCGACCAGCAGGTGCCCGGCATGCTCCACGCCGTTTACCAGAAATTCCCCGTCTACGGCGGCCGGGTGAAGTCCGCCAACCTCGACCAGCTCAAGGCCCTGCCGGGCGTGCGCGACGCCTTCGTGCTCGACGGCACGCGCAACTACCACGGCCTGATGCCCGGAGTGGCCATCCTCGCCGACTCGACCTGGGCGAGCTTCAAGGCCCTGCGCGAGCTGCGCGTCGTCTGGGACGAAGGCCCGGGCGCGGAGCAGAGCAGCGTCGGCTTCGAAGCCCGCGCCGCCGAACTCGCCGCCGGCCCCGGCAAGGTCGTCCGCCACGACGGCAACGTCGACGCCGCGCTCGCCACCGCCGCGAAGGTCGTCGAAGCCCGCTATTTTTATCCCTATCTCCACCACGCCACGCTCGAGCCAATGAACGCGATGGCGTGGCCCACCGCGGACGGCGGCATGGAGATCCTCGCGCCCACCCAGACGCCGCAAAGTGCGCTGGACCTCGTCGCCCAGACGCTCGGCCTCGCCAAGGACAAAATCAAGGTGCGCTTCACGCGCATCGGCGGCGGCTTCGGCCGGCGCCTCGCCAACGATTACGTCGTCGAGGCGGCCGCCATCGCGCAGAAGGCCGGCGTGCCCGTGAAACTCACCTGGACGCGCGAGCAAGACACGCAGCACGGCCACTACCGACCCGCCGGCTGGCATCATTTCAAAGCCGGGCTCGACGCCCGCGGCGACATCGTCGCGTGGCACAACCACTTCGTCACGGTCGGCCTCAATTCCGACAGCGAGCCCGGCCGCAGCGCCGGCCTGAGCCCGGCGGAGTTCCCCGGTCGCTGGCTGGCCAACTACCGCGTCGCGCAATCGGTCATCAACACCAACGTCCCCACCGGCCCGTTGCGCGCACCGGGGAGCAATGCGCTGTCGTTCGTCATGCAATCCTTCATCGACGAACTCGCGCACGCGGCCGGCCGCGACCCGGTCGAGTTCCGGCTCGCGTTGCTCGGCGAGGATCGCGTGGTGCCCGGCGCCAACCCGCAGGCGCCAGGCTACGACACCAAGCGCATGAAGGATTGCGTGCGGCTCGCCGCCGAGAAATCCGGCTGGGGTCGGCCGCTCCCGCGCGGCTCCGGCCGGGGCGTCGCCTTCCACTTCAGCCACCGCGGCTACGTCGCCGAGGTCGCCGAGGTCAGCGTGGCGCCCGACGGCACGTTGAAGGTCCATCGCGTCACGGTCGTCAGCGATGTCGGCCCGATCATGAACCTCAGCGGCGCCGAGAACCAGATCCAGGGCTCGATCGTCGACGGTCTTGGCGGCGCCTGGTTGCAGGAAGTCACCTTCGAACGCGGCCGCGCGCAGCAGGCGAACTTCGACACCTACCCGCTGCTCCGCATCACCGAGACGCCGCAGGTCGACGTCCACTTCATCCAGAGCAAGAACCCGCCCACCGGTCTCGGCGAACCCGCCCTGCCCCCGCTGCCGCCGGCGGTGTGCAACGCGATCTTCGCCGCCACCGGCAAGCGCGTGCGCGCGCTGCCGCTCAGCCGGCAGGATCTGCGCTGGAGCTGAGCCGCCCGCGCGCGCTCAGTGGCCGCCGCGGGTCAGATCGAAGACCAGCCGCTCCGCCGTCCCCTCGGGCCGCGCGATCACCGTGCGCACGGGCAAATCCTGCCCGCCCGGGCGCCCGGACGGGAAACGCTCGCGCAACGCGAGGGCGAACATCGCCTGCGCGGCCGGCGCATGGTCGGCGATGCGCACGTGGAAATGCGGCTCGGCCACCGCAGCGCGTTCCGCCGCGGGCGTCACCACGAGCGTGACTTCGCTCTTACCGACGAAATTGGCCCGCAGCACGGCGCCGCGCAGCGCGGCCCATTCGTCGGCCACCGGCGCCGCGAGATGATTAAGCGGCTGGGTCGCCGCCGCGAAGCCGCCCGCCGCGATCAGCCCGCCGAGCGCGGCGTAATGCCAGACCGGCTTCTTCCCGGGCCGGTCGCCCACGCCGCGCACCGCGGCCGCCACGGCCACGACCGCCACGCCGGCCAGCGGCCAGATCGTGCGATAGCCCGCGTGCCAGTGCGGGGCGAGCACGACCACGAGGCTGAAGATCGCCAGGGACCCGAGCAACGCCAGCAGCCAGGCCGCCTGCACGCGCTCATCTGCGGTCACCTGCCGGCGGGCCGCGTAGATCACCCCCGCGAGCACGCCGAGGGCGAGCACCGCACCCGCCACACGCCACGCGCCAGTCTCACCGACCAGAAAAAGCGCCCAGCTGGACGGCACCGCGACACTGAAGAGCGAGACCAACCGCTCGGCCAGCCCGGTGCGGTCGGCGATGCCGGCATCGGTCATCATCCAACGCTCCATCAACCAAGCACTGAAGACGCCCAGCAACATCAGGAGGGCGTGCAGGCGGAACCATTTCCCGAGTTCCCCGGCGAGGCGCAGCGGACGAGAGAAAGTCAGCGCGGCCAGCGGCACGAGCGCCATGATCGCGTTGGGCAGGAAACACATCGCCGCGGCGAAATAAAGCAGCACCCCGCCGAGCAAACCGACCGAACGGCGCGTGCCGCCGGCCTCCAGTTCGCTCTCCGCCGCAGCGAATCCCGCCAGTGAGAGCAACGCGGCCAGCACGGCGGGCCAGGCCGAGGCCCAGCCCGCGGCCAGTTGGGCGCTGGGCAGCAGCACTGTGCCGAGCGCGACCGCCAGCGCATCCAGCTCGCCCCAACCGCCGCGCTCAAGGGATTGCCACAGTGCGACGCCAGCCAGGATGACGAAGAGCACCGCCAGCCCGCGCACCCACGCCAGCTCCGCCACGCCCTTCACCGCAAAGAAGGCCAGCTCAGCCAGCGCGCCGTGGAGGATGCCGCTTTGCGTGCCATCGATGCCGTCGGCGAGGCGCAGGTAATCCTCCGGCGTGCCGTAGCCTTGCAGCAGCAAGGGTCCGTAGGCGAGGAGCGGAACGAGGACCAACGCGAGATAACAAAGCCGCGTGCGCATGGATCAGAGCAGCAGTTGCTGCTGGTCGACTTGTGGCGCGATGCCCGCGAAACGTCCATAGCGTTCCACCCAGTCGTCGATTTTTTCCAAATAATAGACAGGATCGTAGGGCGCGGTGACGGGATCGTGGTGCGCGAGCGGACGCGCCCGCTGCCAGTCGGCCGTCTGCCCCTTCTGCCGGGCGACGATGTAGTAGGTCACACGCTCGCCCATGCGCGGCCGCGGGTGCAGCTGCAAAGCGGCCTCGGCCGAGGCGCGCCGGGGTTTGCCGCCGCCCGCGACCCATTGCTCGTAGGCGTCGGGGTTCTGGCTCAGCGCCTCGGACTTCGCGAGTTCGGCAACGGGCAGTTCGCGAGCGCGGATCTTCTCGCGCAACTCCGCCACCGTGGCGAGGGGCGAGCGCGGGCTGACGCCGAGCACGTAGGCGATCATCTCGTCGCCCAGGCGCTTCAGGAACGGCTCGATGCCACGCGAGCGCAGGGCCGAGCCGCGGAGCGTGATCTCTCCGTCGGCGACCAGCGCGTAGTTCTTCGCCTTGTAGCAGAACATCGCGTCGTAGCGGCCGTCGAATTCCAGCTCGATGCCCGCGGGCAGGATCTGCTGCACCTGCGCGAGCAGCGCGTCAGGGTTCGCATGGTGTGCGGCAGAAGAGAGGTAGATGCCGTCGGTGTCGGCTTCGAGGATGGTGCAGCCGAGACGCGCGAACTCGTCGATCAGCGCCTGCAGCAGCTCGCGGCCGCGGCGCGTCACCTCGGCGGCGAGTTCACCGTCGCCGAAACGCGCGCCGGAGAAGCCGAGGTAGCCGTAGAAGGAATTGATGAGGATCTTGAAGGTCTGCTGCCGCGCCTGCGCCTCGTCGCGCTCGGCGGCGGTCGGCGCGGTCTTCGCCAGCTGCTTGTATCTCAGGCGATACTCGCGCAGGCGCTGCAGCAGCGGGATGAAGACGCCCAGCGTGTCGCCGCGGGGATTCCTCCCGATGTGCAAGAGGAGGCTCGGGTAGAGCGAGGCGACGTCGAAGTGCAGCACGTGCTTGAACACGCCTTCCTGGAAACTGCGCGTGAAACCGCCCTCGAATCCGGCGATCTCCACCGGGCCCGGGCACGCCGCGCGCGCATGGTAATACTCCTCGAGGAAGAGCAGGTCCACCTTGCCCGCCGTGCCGCGCAGCGCCGCCTCCTGCAGCATGAGCGGAAAGGCGCGCGCCTGCTCGAAATACGTCGGCAACAGCACGTCCGCGACTCCCTTCGTCTCGCGCAGATCGTCGCCGAGGTAGGCGAGGAATTTCGCCCGGTCGCGCCGGAACTCGTCCTGGATGCCGCGCCCGTCGATGTAGGTGCGCCCGGCGCCGGACTCGGGCGTGACGCCGAAGTAGACCGCCGCGTCCTTGAGGCCATACGACGTCATCTCGCGCGTCGTGATATCGTAGAGCTGCACGAGCAGGTAGGTGTCGACGACCGCGCGCCCCGGGATGTCGCAACGGGGAAAATCGATCCAGCGCTCGGCCACGCGCATGCGGCTGTTGCGGAATTCCACCTTCAGCCCGAAACGCCCCCACGCGCAGGGCACCTTGTGGCGCTTGCCGCGCTGGCGCAGGTAATCGAGGTCGAACTTGAACAGGTTGTGCCCCTCGATCACGTCGGGGTCCATCTCGCGCAGCGTCGCGTTGAACCGCAGCAGCAGGTCGCGCTCCGCGGCGTCGGTCTCCTCCACCAGCGTGAGCAACTCGCGGCGCGCACCGCATTGCAGGCCGATCGCGAGCACGCGGTCGCCGGGACGCTGCGGGTCGCTGAATCCGCCCTCGACCTCGGACGCCGTCTCGATGTCGAGCTGGCAACGGCGCAGCCCGGCGAAGGGCATGTCGGCAAACAGCCGCGCGCGGCGTTGCACGAGCCACTGGTGCTCGTAGGGTTTGAGCACGTCGATGCCGCCGCCGTCGCGCACGCTGCGCACGAAGTCGTCGAATTCCGCCAGGCCCTCCGCGTGCGCCAGCCAGGCGAAGGCGCCCGCGCCTTGCAGCGGTTCCACCGCGATGCCCGGCGATGCCGGCGGCGCGGCGGGAAGCCAGGCGAAGGGCCGGAACGGCTCAACGCGTTCCGCGCGACCGCCCTCGGCGGTCGACACGGCGACATGCGCGCGGCCCGCGTCGTCGATCCACAGGCCGCACAGCGACTCACCCATCGGCGGGGATCAGCCGGAGAACGGCCGGAAATAGACCATCGCGACCGCAACCGCGAGGAGCACGAGCGTGACGAGGCTCAGCACCCCGCGCAGGTGCGCCTTGCGGTAGGCGAGGCCGGCCATCGCCGCGACGCCGAGCCAGCAGGCGGTCTTCACCCAGATCCACGGCGTGCTGCCGAAGGGGATCTTGTTGATCGTGAGCATGCCGAAACCGCTGATGAACATCAGCAGCGCCGCGATGCCCGTGATCATCATCGTGCGCTTGCGGTTCTCCGGCGCGGGATTGGCGAAGGCCATGAACGTGTGCGCCGTGAGGACGAGCAGCGAAAGGATGTGCAGCAGTTGGTAGTAAGGCAGTCTGTCCATGGTGTGTGTGCGTGGTGTGATTTAGCAGTTTTGGAAAAGAGAATGACACCCCGCCTGTGCCGTATGCTTCAGTGGGCTCCAAAACCTTCTAGGTTAAGGTGGGCGCTACCTGGCGCGTTTCAGCCTTCCGGTTTACGGCCTGGCATCGGCGCGCCGCTTGGCGGCTCCCAAATGTTGACAAAGGCAAAGAGCGAATTCGAAGCACCTCGAACACTGCAGGGTGTCGGGTCGGACGCTACCCCTCCCCCCTGCTCCGTCAAATGCGAACGTCGCGGAAAATCCACCGCCGATTCCACCCTGCAACCCGCCCCGCCGCGGGCCTCAATCGCTCTGCGTCGGGTCGAGGTGCTGGATGATGACTTCCTGCAGGGTCGCGAGGAAAACGTAGGCGGCGAAGGCCCGGCTCTGCGCCTCGGGCAACTCCTCCAGCTCGACCTCCCCGCTCTCGAGGCTGCCGTCATCCAAGCCGCGGAGATGCAGCTCGCGCAACCGCAGCCGCACCGCCGTGCACGCGCGCAGCACCGGCTCGCCGTTCTCCTCATCGAGCACGATGATGCCGCTCGCGAAGAATTCGCTGCCAAACAGGCCCAGCAGCACCGCGAGGTCGCTGCGCTGGCCGCCGAGCAGCTCGTCGCGCCAGCTGGCGGCAAAGTCGGCCTCGTGCTCGGGCACCTGCGGCTCGACGGCGAGCCGGGGCTCGAGCGTGTCGGCCGCGGACTTCACCGCATCGAGCAACGGCGCCACGGCGTCGAGGTTGAGCTTGATCTCAACCCGTTTCATCGGACTCCAGAATCGCGGTGAGATGCCACTGTTGCAGCGTGAAGACGTAGGCCTCGGCCGGCTCGCGTCCGCCGACCCAGAGCACGGAGCGGCCCTGTTCGTGGACCTCGAGCATGTGCTTGCGCGCGCGTGTCTCGTCGAAGCCGAACACCTTCTTGAAGACCAGCACGACGTAGGACATCAGGTTCACCGGGTCGTTGAGCACGACGACGCGCCAGGCGTCCTGCAGGGCCGTCGCAGTCGCGGTGGCCTCGGCCGGGGAATGATGCGGGTTGGTCTCGGCCATGGGCGCGAAACGGAGCGGGCGGACGGGAATGAGCACGGCTGCGCTCAGGCCTGCGAACGCACGGCCTCGGCGATGACCGTGGCGGCCTCGGCGAGCGGCACTTTGCGGACTTCCTTCTGCGCGCGCCACTTCAGCTCGATGATGCCTTCCTTCAGGCCCTTGCCGCCGACGGTGAGTCGCAGCGGGATGCCGATGAGGTCGGCGTCCTTGAACTTCACGCCGGGACGCTCCGCGCGGTCGTCGATCAACACGTCGGCGCCAGCGGCCTCCGCCGCGGCAGCGAGCTGCTGCGCGACGTCGCTGGCGGCGGCGTCCTGCGGGTCGAGATTGACGACGATAACCTGCCACGGCGCGACGCTCCACGGCCAGAGGATGCCGTCGGCGTCGTTGGACTGCTCCACGATCGCCTGCAGCGTGCGGCTGATGCCGATGCCGTAGCAGCCCATCACCATCGGGTGCGACTGTTTCTTGTCGTCGGTGTAGACGGCGCCGAATTTCTCGGAGTATTTCGTGCCGAGCTTGAAGACGTGGCCGACCTCGATGGCGCGCACGATCTTGAGCGGCTGGCCGGACTTCGGGCAGGGCTCGCCTTCGCGCACGCGGCGGAAATCGCCGAAACGCGTGATCGCGAGGTCGCGCGCCACGTTGACATGGCGGAGGTGGAAGCCGTCCTTGTTCGCGCCGGTCGTGCCGTTGCCGATCAGGCGGATGGCGTGGTCGGCGAAGATGCCGGCGAGCGCGGCGGGGTTCTTGATCGTGCCTTTCACGGCACCGAGCGAACCGGGCTTCGCGCCCATGACGGGTTCGATTTCCTCCGGCGTGGCGGCGCGCCAGAGCTGGAACCCGAGCGAGCCGAGCTTGGCCTCCTCGACGTCGTCGCAACCGCGCACGATGACGAGGAAGGGCTTGCCGTCGCCGACATAGACGAGGGTCTTGAACTGCTGGTCCGCCGGCACCGCGTAGGGCGCGGCCTCGAGCGCGGCGATGGTGACGATGCCGGGCGTGGCGAATTCCTCGATCGCGCCGGCGGGCGCGGCGTCCGCGAGGTCGGCGGGCACGATCGCGCTGGTGGCCTTCTCGCGGTTGGCGGAGTAGCCGGCGTCGGAATAGACGATGTCGTCGTCGCCGACCGGGGCCGGGACCATGAACTCGTGCGAGAAGCTGCCGCCCATGACGCCGGTGTCAGCCTCGACCGGGATGGTCTTCAGGCCGCAACGCGAGAAGAACGCCGTGTAGGCGCGCTTCATCCTGTTGTAGCTCTCGATCGCGCCGTCGTCGGTCGCGTCGAAGCTGTAGGCGTCCTTCATGATGAACTCGCGGGCGCGCATCAGGCCGTAGCGCGGGCGGATCTCATTCCGGAACTTGTGCGTGATCTGGTAGAAATTCTTCGGCAGGTCGCGGTAGCTCGTGATCTCGGTCTTCACGAGCGGCGTGATGACCTCCTCGTGCGTCGGCCCGAGCACGAACTCCGGCTCCTTGCTGCGGCCCTTGCCGGCGCCGGCGTGATCGACGCGATACATGATCTCGCGCGCCGCGGCCCAGCGCGGGCCGTCGGTCCAATTCTCCACCGGATGGATGTGCGGCATGGCGAGCTCGATGCCGCCCTCGCGGTCCATCTCCTCGCGGCAGATGGCCATGATCTTCTGCAACACGCGCAGGCCCGACGGCATGAAGGTGTAGAACCCGCCGGCCAGCTTGCGCACGAGGCCCGCGCGCAACATCAGCTTGTGCGAGGCGATCTCGGCGTCGGCCGGGCTCTCCTTGAGCGTGGGGATGAAAGTCTGCGACCACTTTTTCATGTGAGTCCGGCACCGAAGCAACTCCCCCGCCCGCCTGCAACGGAATTTGCTGTCCCGCGCCCGGCCGCGCCGCGCCGCCGAAACCGCCTTGAGCCCGCGCCCCGGCGCGGCTTTGGTCCCCCGCATGAGCGTCCCTGCCCAGCGTCCGCCGCCGAAGCCTTGGTCCATGAAATGGATCGCGCTCGCCATCGTGCTCTTCGTGGTCGGCTACACGCTCGTGAACGTCTTCTACCGCAAGCCCGGGCGCGCCTTCCGGCCCTACGAGGACATGAACAACCGCGCCACCACCGCGCGCCTCCTCGCCGCCGGCTGGCAGAAACTCCCGGTGGAACTCCGTCTCCCCGCCGAGAAACCCGCCCTCACCCTCGCGGCCCCCGTGAGCCGCGGCGCGAGCGGCCTCGGCGCCGAACTCGAGGCGGCCTTCGCCGAAAAACCGGTCCTGCTCGCGACCATCGGCCGCGTCACCGCACCGCAGAGCGTCGCCCGCGGCGCCACCTGCGCGATCTACTTCTCCGGCACGCTCACCGACCAGCACCTCCAACTCGGCCACGTCGAGGCGCTCCGGCGCGGCGACGAGATCGTGCTCGTGCCCAGCCTCGAAAAACTCCCGGGCAAGGAACTGCTCACGCGCTGGAACGACGGCGATTACTGGGCCGGCCTCGACACCGAGCGCCTGGAGCCGGGCCGCTACCGCGTGCGCCTCGCCGCCCGCGGCCCCGCCGCCGAGTGGACGTTCACCGTCACGCCCTGAACGCTCCGCCGCGGCCCCGCCGCGCCGCACATCCCGATTGACGGGCGGGCGGCGATGCCCGATTAAACGCGCTCCGACATGTCCACCGGCGCCGACATCAAACCCACCGATCTCCGCGGCATCCTGAAATACGTCCCGCGTTACCAGGATCAGATCTTCGTGCTCGCCATCGACGGCGCCATCGTGGGGGACGAGAACTTCGGCAACATCCTCCTCGACGTCGCCGTGCTCCGCTCGCTCGGCATCAAGGTCGTCATCGTCCACGGCATCGGCAAGCAGATCGAGGAACTCTCCGTCCTCCGCGGCGTGCCCATCACCGACGTCACCGGCACGGGCGTGACCGACGCCGCCACGCTCGACCTCGCCATCCGCGCCGCCGGCCGCGTCACGCACCTCGTGCTCGAGGACCTCACGCAGCAGAACCTCAAGGCCGCGCTGACCAACGCCGTGCGCTCCGCGCCCATCGGCATCCTCCGCGGCGTCGACCACCAGCTCACCGGCCGCGTCGACCGCATCGACCGCGACTTCATCCTCCAGCTCATCTCCTCCGGCGTCGTCCCCGTGGTGAACCCCATCGCGTTCGACCGCGACGGCCGCCCGCTGCGCGTGAACTCCGACCTGCTCGCCGCCGAGCTGGCCGAGGCGCTCCACGCCACCAAGATCATCTACTTCACGACCCACCGCGGCCTCGAGGTCGCCGGCAAGTTCCACCACCAGATCAACGTCGACCGCCTCCGCGAGATCCTCGCCGAGCGCCCCGACTCGATCAACGAGCCCATGCGCAGCAAGGCCGCGCACGCCGTCAAGGCCATCGAGACCGGCACGCCGCGCGTCCACCTGCTCGACGGCCGCCAGATCGACGCGCTGCTGACCGAGATCTTCTCCAACGAGGGCGTCGGCACGCTCATCCACGGCAACGAATACCAGCAGATCCGCCAGGCCACGAAGCGCGACGTGCGCGCGATCTACAACCTCACCCGCTCCGCCGTGAAGCGCGAGGAGCTGGTCTTCCGCACCCAGCAGGCGATCGAGAAGAACATCGAGAACTTCCACGTCTTCGAGATCGACGAGAACATCATCGCCTGCTGCTCCGTCACCTTCTTCCCCGAGCGCCCCGGCCTCGCCGAGGTCGGCTCGCTCTACGTGATGCCGTTCTACCACCACCGCGGCGTCGGCAAGAAGATGGTCGATTACGGCTGCAAGGTCGCGAAGGACGAGGGCGCCAAGACCGTCATCGCCCTCTCCACGCAGGCCTACACCTTCTTCACCTCCGTCTGCGGCTTCGAGGAAGCCGAGAAGGACGCGCTGCCCGAGTCCCGCCTCAAGAGTTACGAGGAGAGCGGCCGCAACTCGAAGGTGCTGCGCAAGCAGCTCGCCTGAGCCGCGCGCCTCAGCGCGCCTCCGGCGGCAGGAAGTCGAACGTCGCCACGTCCTCGATGCGCAGCTCGCGCTCGATCGCGCCGAGTTCGCGCAGGTTGCGCAGCTGCGTCTTGAGCCGCGCCGCCGTGAGCTGGCCCATCTTCTCGCCGCGCGCGGGATCACCGAGCACGAGCTGGTAATCCTTCATCGCCCGGATGCTGTAGGCGAAAAACTCAGGTGAAAGCTCGGGCCGCAGCCGCTGCAGCAGTGCGTTGGCCGGCGCGGGGTCGCCCGTGAGGTATTCCGTCCAACCGCGGAGCGAGGCGCGCACGAATTTGCGCACCACCTCCGGATGTTCCGCCAGGAAGGCGTCGCTCGTGAAAATCACGCGATACGGCTCGTAGCCCGGATGCGCGATGAGCAGCGCGCCGACCTCGGCGCCGCGTTGGCGCGCGAAGAACGGCTCATTCGTCACAAAGCACTGCTGGACGAAACGCTTGTCGTTCATGAACCGCGCGAGGTCGCCCACCAGCGGGTGCAGGTTGAACTTGATGCCGTATTTCCGCTGCACGAACTCGATCCACACCGACCCGGCTCCCGCCATGATCGTCTGCCCGTCGAGATCGCGGATCTCATGAATCGGATTCTCGCGGTGGAAAAGGATGCCCTGCGCGTCACGCTGCATCTCGGCCGCCACCATCTTCAGCGGCACACCGCGGCCGACCGCCACCATCACATCGTCGCCGTTCGTCATGCCGAGATGCATGCGGCCGGTCGCCACGCCGGTCATCACCTGCGCGTTCGGGCCGCCGGGCACGAGCTCCACGTCGAGCCCTTCCGCCGCGTAGTAGCCCTTGGCGAGCGCCTGGTAGTAACCGCCGTGCTCGGGCTGCGGGAACCAGTCGGTCTGGAACCGAACCTTGACGAGCGCCGGGCCGCCGGACGCGGACGCGGCTTCCTTTTTTCCGCAACCGGCGAGGAGCGCCACACCCAGCGTGGCAAAGATGAAAAGCGTGGAGCGAATCATGTCAGTGATCGTTGCGTTCGAAGGAATCATGCCACTTGCGCAGCACGGCCCAATTCAGAAATGCGACCGCTGCCACGAACACGAAGCCGAGCAGGCAGCTCGTCAGCGCGGTGGCGAACAGCGCAGGGATCTTGATCTGCGTGTTGTAGCTGTAGACGAGGAAGCCGAGGCCGCCCGAGCCGCCGGAGGCGTTGCCCACCATGTATTCGCCGAAAATCGCGCCGATCGGCGCCAGCGTCGCGGCGATGCGCAACCCGGCGAGGTAATACGGCAGCGCCGACGGCACGCGCAGCAGCAGCAGCTCCTGCCAGCGGCTCGCGTTGCACATGCGGAAGAGCGCGACGTGGTTCAGATCCGTCGAAAGCAGCCCCTGCGTCGTGTTCGCCACGATGGGGAAGAAACTGATCAGCCAGGTGATGGTGATGATGCCCGGGAACCCCGGCCCGGCCCACAACACGATGATCGGCGTGAGCACGATCACCGGCGTCATCTGCAACATCAGCAGCCACGGATAAAGGCTCGCGTGCAGCGCGCGCGACACTCCGAGCAGCAGCGCCGTGGCCAGCCCGCCCGTCGCCGCCAGCGCGAAACCCGCCAGCGCACCGAGCGCGGTGCTGCCGACGGCGGAGAGCAGACGCGCCCGCTCGTGCCACGCCGCCGCGAAGATTTCCAGAGGCGCCGGCAGGATCCAACTCTGCAACCCGGACCACGCCCGCACCGCATACCAGAGCGCGACGAACGCCACGCCGCTCACCAGCGGCAACGTCCACAGCAGCCAGGCCGGAGTCTTCTTCATCGCGCGCCTTCCTCCACCGCGTGCAGCAGCCGCGACACCTCGTTCACCTTCGCCTGGAACTCCGGCCGCTCGCGCAACTCCGCGCGCCGCGGATACGGGAAATCCACCGCGATCTCGGCGTGCAGCCGCCCGGGATTAGCCGCCATCACGACGATGCGATTGGAGAGGAACACCGCCTCCGCGACCGAATGCGTCACGAACACCCCGGCGAACGCCGCCTGCTCGCGCAGCGCCAGCAGCAACTCGTTCAGGCGCTGGCGCGTCATCTCGTCGAGCGCACCGAAGGGTTCGTCGAGCAACAGCAGTTCGGGCGCGAGCGTCAGCGCCCGCGCGATCGAGACGCGCATCTTCATGCCGCCCGAAAGTTGCCGCGGATAATAGTCCGCCACCGCCGCGAGCCCCACGCGGTCGAGCCAGCCGCGCGCCTTCTCCGCCCGCTCCGCCGCCGCGACGCCGCGCAGGCGCAGCGGCACCTCGACGTTGCGCCGCGCCGTCAGCCACGGCAGCAACGTCGCATCCTGGAAGATGAACGCCTGCCGGTCGCGCGCCTGCCGCGGCGCCCGGCCGAGCACGGTGACCTCGCCCTCGGTCCACGGACTGAGGCCGGAGATGAGTTTGAGCACCGTCGATTTGCCGCAGCCGCTCGGGCCGATCAGGCTCACGAAATCGCGCGGCCGCACCGCCAGATCGACCCCGTCCAGCACCACGGGCCCGTCGCCATAGCGCTTGCGGACGTGGTGGAGTTTGACGATGGGCGTGGCTGCGTCCATGAATCGCGCGCAAGTGGACACGAACGCTGTCAAAACGCCAGTTCCTTTGCCCCTCGCGGCCTGGCAATCCTTGTCATCCACCGCCGCCGCGCGCGAGGTGCACGCGCGGGTCGGCGCCCTGCCCGCCGCCCTGCGCTCCGCCGCGCTGGCGTGGCTCCGCCCGGAGCGCGAACTCGCGGAAGAACTGGCCGCCACCGACCCGGCGCAGCCGCTGCACGGCGTGCCTTGCCTGGTGAAGGATCTCTTCGATGTCGCCGGCGTCCCGACGCGCGCCGGTTCCGCCTTCCTCGACCGGGCGCGCCCCACGCCGGGCGACTCCACGCTGGTGCGCCGGCTGCGCGAAGTAGGCGCGGCCTGCGCCGGCAAGACGCACCTCGTCGAATTCGCGGCTGGCCTCACCGGCGAGAACCGCACTTTCGGCGACTGCCCGCATCCGCATTTCCCCGACCGCCTCGCCGGTGGCTCGAGCAGCGGCTCGGCCGCCCTCGTGGCGGCCGGCGTCGTGCCGTTGGCGATCGGCACCGACACCGGCGGCTCCGTGCGCGTGCCCGCCGCGTTCTGCGGCGTCCATGGCTTTCGCGGCGTTCCGGGGCATGCGTTCATCCGCGACGCGGTGCCGCTCTCGCCCACCTGCGACACCGCGGGCTGGTTCACTCGCGACGCAGCCGACATGCGGGTCGTGCTCGCTGCGCTGGTCGGCGGCGGACCGACACCGGCGCGCCCGCCGCGGGGCGTTTTCCTGCGCGCCACCGATCTCCTGCCCGCAGCCGATTCCGTGCTCGACGAAGCTTGCGCGCGGCACGCCGCCGCCTTCTGTCCCGCGGCGGATGAGCTGACGCGACGCGGCCTGCTGGCCGATTGGAGCGAGGCCGTGGCCGCCTACACCGCGACCGTGACGCGCGAAGCCCACGACGTGCACCAAAACTGGCTCGCGCCCTACCGCGAGCACTACGATCCCTCGATCTGGCAGCGTTTCACCGACGCCGGCAAACTCCCGGAGGAAACCCTCGCGGCGGCGCGCGCCGTGTTCGGGCAAATCCGCGCGAGCTTCGCGGCGTATTTCGCCACACACGATTTCCTCGTGCTGCCGTGCGCGCCTTTGCCCGCGCTGACGAAGGCCCAATGCACGCCCGAGGTGCGACGCTCCATCCTCACCTTCACGACTCCCGCCAGCCTGGCCGGCCTGCCCTGTCTCACCGTGCCGGTCGCCCTACCCGGCGGACTCACGGCCGGGTTGCAGGTGCTGGCGGCCCGCGAGGACAGCCCGGTCTTCACCTGGTGGCTCAATCAGGCCGCGCGCTGACCGGTTGGTTCAGCAGAGCAACGCGGCGGCATTCGTGCGCAGGGCGCGGTCCCGCGTCTCCGGCGACAGGTTCGCCACCGCCGCCGCGACGAACGTCGCCAGTCCATCGCCTTCCTCCTGCGTCGGATAGAGGCGCAGCGGGAAATCCGACCCGAAGAGCAACCGCTCCGCGCCCACCGCCGCAACCGCCCGAGCCCACACGTCGGGCCCGTAGAGCAAGGGCGAGGCCGCCGTGTCGAACCACACATTCGCCGCCGCGCGCATCCGGGGCTGGAACGCCAGTCCGCCGCCCCAGTGCGCGAGGATGAACCGCGTGCCGGGAAAATCGCGCGCCAGCGCCACGAAATCCTCGAGCGGCGTCTCGACCCGCCCGGGGAAAGGCCGCGATTCTGGTTCGGTGACGTGCAGGTTCACCGGCAGCGCGAGTTCGCCGGCCAGCGCCAGCACGTCGCGCCACCGCGGATCTCCCACTGCGATTCCCAGTGAGTGCGGCGACAGCTCCCCCAGCCCGCAAAACCCCTGTTCGCGCGCCCAGTGCACCTCCACCAACGCCGCCCCGTCGGCCGGATGCACCGTGGCGAACGCACTCAACCTGTCCGGGTGCGCCCGCACACAGTCGGCGTAGAAACGGTTTTGCTGCGCGCAGGCGGCAGGCGTTTCCCAATACCAGCCGAGCAACACGCTGCGCTCGACGCCCGCGGCGTCCATCGTGCGCAGTAGCTCGTCCACGTTCGGGAAAAGCTGCACCGGCCGCCCGTCCTTGCGGCGCCGCGTGCACAGCGTCGCCCAGTGCGGCTCGCCGTTTGCCGCCGCCCACGCGGCCGGGTCGCGGTTGACCGCGGCGGGGTAAAGGTGCACGTGGGCGTCGAGGGCGCGCATGAAAATCCGGCTCGTTCTCTAGCCGCGGACCTGCACTGTCGAAAGCCAATTTCTCCCATGCTCGCGCGCTTCTTCCAACTCGACCGCCACGGCACGACTCCGGTGCGCGAGATCCAGGCCGGCCTCACGACGTTCGCCGCGATGGCCTACATCCTCGCCGTGAACCCGGCGATCCTCGCCGCCGGCGGCATGCCGCGCGAGGGCCTCGTCACCGTCACCGCGCTCGCCGCCGCCGCCAGCACGCTGATCATGGCGCTGTTCACAAATTTCCCGCTCGCGCTCGCGCCGGGCATGGGGATCAACGCCTATTTCTCGTTCACCGTCTGCCTCGGGCTCGGCGTGCCGTGGCAATCCGCGCTCGGCCTCGTCTTCATCAACGGCTTCGCCTTCCTCGCCCTCTCCGTCTCCGGCATCCGCGAGAAGATCATCAACATCATCCCGTATCAGCTGAAGATGGCGATCACCTGCGGCGTCGGGCTCTTCATCGCCTTCATCGGCCTGAAGAACGGCGGCCTCATCGTCGCCGACAGCAACACCCTCGTCACGCACGGCAACCTCGGCTCGCCTGCCGTGCTCCTCTTCTTCGGCGGCCTGCTGCTGACCATCATCCTCGTCACGCGCGGTGTGCCGGGCGCGATCATCCTCTCGATCCTGCTCACGACGCTGGCCGGACTCTTCATCCCCGACGGACAGGGCGGTCACCTGACGAACTGGCCCGAGCAGGCCGTCGCGTGGCCCGCCTCGATGGGTGACACCTTCCTCCAGCTCAATTTCAATTACTTCGCCCAAGACCCCGTCAAAGCCACCACGGTCGTTCTCACGCTGCTGCTCATCGCTCTGTTTGACAACATCGGCACGCTCGTGGGCGTCGCCCAGCGCGCCGGCCTGCTCGACGCCGACGGTCGCCTGCCCGGCGCCGGCAAGGCGCTCGTCGCCGACTCCCTCGGCGTGATCGTCTCCTCGCTTTTCGGCACGTCGAACGTCGTCAGCTACGTCGAGTCCGCGTCGGGCGTCGCCGCCGGCGGACGCACCGGGCTCGTGGGCGTGACGGTCGCGGTGCTGTTCCTGCTCGCGCTGTTCTTCACGCCGCTGATCCTCGCCATGCCCGCCGTCGCCACGGCGCCCGCGCTGGTCGTCGTCGGCATCTTCATGTTCCAGTCGGTCGCCGAGCTGAACCTGAAGGACTTTCACCAGGTCGCGCCAGCCTTCCTCATCATCCTCGGGACGCCGCTGACCTTCAGCATCGCCGAGGGCATCGGCCTGGGCCTGCTGACCTTCGCCGTCGTCTCGCTCTGCACCGGCCGCGCCCGCCAAGTCTCCTGGCTGATCTACGTGCTCGCGGCCATCTTCGGCGCGCACCTATTCCGCGATCTGTTCGCGCGGCTGTTCTGAGCGGGCCGCGCCGCCGGCGCGGCGCCAGGCCTGCGCCAGCAAGCCGTCGCGCGGGGCAAAGACCCACGCCAGCACGAACCAGCCCGTGCCGGCGACGACCATCGCCGCACCGATCGAGCAATCGAGCCACACGCCGAGGTGCACGCCCGCGACCGCGCTCAGCGCCGCGTGCGCCACCGTGAGCAGATGCACGCGCGACAGCCGGTGCGCGAGCAGCGACGCCGTCGCCCCGGGCAGGATGAGCATCGCGATGACGAGGATCGCGCCCACCGCCTCGAACGCACTCACCACCACCACGGAAAGCACCGCCATGAGCCCGAAGTGCGCCGCGGTGGGATTCACGCCGAGATTGCGCGCCAGCCCGGCATCGAAGCTCGCCACGAGGAGTTCTTTGTAGAACGCGACAATGAGAACCACGACCGCCAGCAACACCGCGCCCATCCGCACGACCGAGAGCGGCCCGAGCACGAGCCCGCCCGCCGTCACGATCTCGTCGAAGGGCACGTAGGCAATCTCGCCGAAGAGCACGCACTCCACGTCGAGGTCGATCGTGTCCGCATAAAGCGCCGTGAGCACCACGCCCGCGGCGAAGAGCGTGGTGAACGCCACACCCATGGCCGCGTCCTGCTTGATGCGGGAGCGCGTGTGGATGAGTTCGATCAACACCGTCGCGCTGACGCCCGCGATCAACGCGCCGAGGAACATCGGGCCCGTGCCGCGGCTGCCGGTGAGCAGGAACGCGATCACGAGTCCCGGCAGCACACTGTGGCTCACCGCGTCGCCCATCAGCGCGAGCCGGCGCAACAGCAGGTAATTGCCCACCAGCCCGCAGGCCGCCGTGGCCAGAAAGCCCATCAGCATGATCCAGCCGAAGGTGCCGAGCCCCTCCGTCCAGGGTTCCACCATCACGCGCTGCCAGTCGAAAGCGGGGATCAGCTCGCTCATCCGGCGTTTCCTCCCGGCGACGGACTGTCGCCATGGATCTCGCTCGCCCGCGGAATGCGGCGGCCGTGCGGATCACGCTCGGCGTGACGGAAACGCCGCTCGAGTTCGCGCACGACGTCCTCACCAAGCACGTGCTCGATCTTCTCCGCGTCCTCGTGCACGTGGTCGGGCGCGATGTTGGCCGAGTCGGTGAGATAGAGTTCCCAGAGCCGGTGATTGCGCACGATCTCCGCCGCGCGCCGCCGGCCCTCGGGCGTGAAATGCACCACGTCGCCGCTGATCGTCGCCAGGCCGTGCCCGGCCAGCGCGCGCCCCTGCGCCTGCGCCTCGCCCAGCGTCTCGCCGCGCCGTTCGGCCAGGGCGGCGAAGGTCACGCCCTCGCCGGCGAAATCCCGTTCCTCCCACACGCGGTAGATGGACTTGAGCGTGTTCTCGCGCCGGGTGCGCGCCGTGCGGTCGCGCCGCCGCCACCACCGCACCAGCACGCCGTGCCGCGGCGCGAGGAAAAACGCCCCCGTGAAGAGCGCGCTCGACGCCAGCACGATGAAGGGCCCGGTCGGCAGGTTGTGGCCGAGGAAGGAGAAAAACGCCCCCAGCACGCCCGCCACGACGCCGAAGACCGCCGCCAACGCCAGCAGCCGGTGCAAACGGTCCGTCAGCAGGTAGGCGGTCGCCGCCGGCGTGATGAGCATGGCCGACACGAGCACGGCACCGACCGCCTGCAGCGCGATCACGACGGAGAATGCGAGCAGCAGCATCAACCCGCGGTCGATCCACGCCACCGGCAGCCCGCTCGCCCGCGCGAACGCCCCGTCGAAACTCACGACGAGAAGTTCCTTGTAGAAACACGCCACCAAGCCGAGCACGAGCACGGCCACCCCGCCCATGAGCACGAGGTCGTCGCCGCTGATCGCCGCCGCCTGGCCGAAGAGGAACTTGTCGATGCCGCTCTTGTTGCCCGTGGGCAGCCGCTGGATCATCGTCACGAGGCAGGCGCCGGCCGCGAAGAACGACGCCAGCACGAGCCCCAGTGCCGCGTCCTCCTTCAGGCGTGTGGTCGCCGTGATTGCGCGCACCAGCGCCGTGCCCAGCAGGCCCGCCGCGGTGGCGCCGACGAAGATCGCCAGCGGATCCTTGGACAGGTTCCAAAGAAAACCCAGCGCGACGCCCGGCAGCACCGCGTGCGACAGCGCATCGCCCACCAACGCCATCCGGCGCACGACGACGAAGCCGCCGAGCACGCCGCAACACACGCCGAGCAACGCCGCGCCCGCCACCGCGGTGCGCACCGCCGGATCGCGCAGGCTCAGGAAACGCGCGACCTGTTCGCCCAAGTCCGTCGCGGCGACGTCGCCCACGCGCGCCGCGTGCGCCACCGCCACGCACCCGAGCGCGAGCCCGAGGACCGCCAGCCTGCGCCACGCGTTCATGATCCGCTCTTCTCCGAACGCTCGGCGACGCCGACCGCATGCGCCACCTCGGAGAGGATGGTCAGCCGGCCGCCGTAGGTGCGCTGGAGCAGCTCGGGCGTGAACACCTTCTCCGTCGGCCCGAAGGCCACGACATTCATGTTCAACAGCAGCAGACTGTCGAAATAGCTCCGCGCGGTCGGCAGGTCGTGGTGCACCACCAGCAGCGTGCAGCCGCGATCGCGCAACGAGCGCAGCACCGCGATGATGGCCGCCTCTGTCGCGGCATCCACGCCCGCGAAGGGTTCGTCCATGAAATAGAGCTCCGCCTCCTGCGCCAGCGCGCGGGCGAGGAACACGCGCTGTTGCTGGCCGCCCGAGAGGTTGGCGATCTGCCGGTCGGCAAACGGCAGCATGCCGACCTGATCGAGGCAGGCCCGCGCCTTCGCCCGCTCAGCGGCGCCGGGCCGGCGCAACAGACCGAGTCGGCCGTAGCACCCCATGAGCACCACATCCATCACGTTGACCGGAAAATCCCAGTCCACCGACTCGCGCTGCGGCACGTAGCCGACCCGCGTGCCGGCTGCGCGCAGCGGCTGGCCGAAAAATTTCACCCACCCGCTCGCAACAGGCAGCAGCCCCATGCAGGCCTTGATCAACGTGGATTTGCCCGCGCCGTTCGGACCCACGATGCCAACCAGTTGGCCGGCCGGCACGGCAACGTCGACACCCCACAGCACCGGCTTCTTGTGATAGGCGACCGTGAGATCGTGGATCTCCAGCGGAAGGACGGAAGCATTCATCGCGGCGGCAGGGACCAACCGAACCGGAGCACCGGGCTGATGTCCGGGGCGATGCGCGAGCAACCGAACATGCAGCCGAGATCCCAGTAAAACCGCTCGCTCACCTGCCACGTGACACCGCCGCCGAGCAGCGTCGCCCAGCGCCGCTCCAGATCCGGTGCGGCATACGTCATCGCCTCGAAATAGCAGCCGAACTTTTCCGTCAGCGCCCGTCCCGCCACCACGGTGGCGGTGAGCCACTCCTCGCGGCCGCCGGCGCCATCGTCGAGCCAGTCGACCTGCATCTGCCCGCCCGACCACCACGTCTCGCCCAGCGGCGCCGCCCACGGCACGACGACGCCGAACTGCGTGCGCGCCGGTCGCAGGCTCTCGTGCGCCGTGCCGCGTAAGGCGACATACGGCAGCAACGCCACGCCCGCCTCGTCCTTTTGCCAGACCTGCCACTTGGCGCGCAGGTAAAGCTCGCCCATGCCGCGCGCGCGTGTCGTCGTCACGCCGTCGCTCGCCCGCTCCTCGCGCCAGGAGTCGAGGCCGAGTTGCACATCGAGATTCGGCAGGACGCCGGTCGTCAGTTGCACGTAGCCCAGATAAGTGGAGCGGTAATGCACGCCGTCGCGCCACGGCGTGTGCCGGTCATAGGCGACGTTGACGACATCGGTCTCGAGCAGCCACGCGCCCGGGGCGATCGTGACCGGGGTTTCGGTGTATTGCGCGACCACGGACAGAGCGGTGGCGGCGAAGAGCGCGACGGAACGAAGTGCCGTTTTCATGTCATTTCAACGCGTCCACGATGGTGGACAGGTTGTGCTTAATCATGCCCTCGTAAGTGCCAAGGTTGTATCCGCCCTCGATCTGCCCCGGCTCGCCCATGGCGTCGGAAAACAGCTCCCCACCCACGCGCGCCCCTGAGTCGCGCGCCACCCGTTCGATCGTGGCCGGCGACACGCTGCTCTCGACGAACACCGCCTTCACGCCGCGCGTGCGGATGAAATCGCTCAGGCGCGCCACATCGGCCAGGCCCGCCTCCGTCGCAGTCGAGATCCCCTGCAAGCCGACCACCGTGAACCCGTAGGCGCGGCCGAAGTAATTGTAGGCGTCATGGCTCGTCACCAGCACGCGCCGCTCGGCGGGCAACTCGTCCGCCTTCGCCCGGGCCCAGGCATGCAGCGCCGCCAACCGCGCTCGGACCGCCTCGCCCTGGCGCCGGTAGGCGTCGGCGTTCGCGGAGTCGGCTGCGGCAAGGCCCGCCACGACGGTGTCCACGCATTTCGCCCAGAGTTGCACATCGAACCAGACGTGCGGATCGAAGTGTCCCTCGAACGCCGCCGGCTGGAGCAGTTCGTCCTCCGGGATCGATTCGGTGACCGCATAGACGTGCCGCTTCGACCGCGCGAGCTTGGTGAACACGTCCGTCATGCGACCTTCCAGCATCAGCCCATTGTAGAAGATGACTTCGGCGCGCTGCAGGCGGACGATGTCCGCCGCCGTCGGCTTGTAGAGATGCGGATCGACGCCCGGCCCCATCAGGCCCTCGACCTGGGCGAAATCGCCCGCGACCTGCCGCACGAGATCGGTGACGATGGACGTGGTCGTGACAACGCGCAGCCGCGCGGTCGCCGCCGGAAGACCGACGGTGGCGAGCAAGAGAACGCAAACGAGCAGCCGGGACATGCCTGCACGGAGAGGCAGCCCCGCGACGTTTTCAATAACAAACTTAGTCATTCCTAATTTTGTGCCCTGCCCCTGATGTTCGGGTGCGGTGCTTTCCGCCTTGAGTCACCGGCCGGCGTGCGGCGACATCGCAGTTGCATGTCCAAAGGCTTCGCCCGGATCGTCTTTGCTCTCACGCTCGTCTTCTTCGCGCTCTTCTTCGCCTGGCCGATTTTCCAGATCCTGAAGGGCGGGTTCGTCGACGCGGACGGCAACCTGACCTTCGCCTACCTCGGGGCCTTGCTGAGCGATCCGATCTACCTCGGCGGTCTGGGCAACTCGTTCCTGCTGGCCGTGACGACGACAAGCCTGGCGCTGCTGATCGCGTTGCCGCTGGCATTCATCGCGGATCGGTTCGTCTTCCCGCTGAAGAACCTCCTCGGCTCGCTCATCCTCGTGCCGATGATCCTGCCGCCGTTCGTCGGCGCGATCGGCATCAAGCAGATCCTCGGGCAATACGGCGCGCTGAACAGCTTCATCATCTCGCTCGGGCTGAAGCCCGAGGGTTGGACCTTCGACTGGCTCGGCGCCAACCAGTTTCTCGGCATCTCCCTCGTCACCGCGCTCAGCCTCTACCCCATCATCTACCTCAACGCCGTGGCGGCGCTCGCCAACATCGACCCGGCCATGGAGGAAGCGGCGGAGAACCTCGGCTGCACGGGCTTCCGTAAATTCTTCAAGATCACCCTGCCGCTCATCAAGTCCGGCCTCTTCGCCGGCGGCACCATCGTCTTCATCTGGTCGTTCACCGACCTCGGCGTGCCGCTCATCTTCGACTACGCGCGCGTCACGTCGGTGCAGATTTTCTACGGCCTGAAGGACATCGGCGGCAACCCGTTCCCCTACGCGCTCGTGGCCGTGATGCTGGCCAGCTCCGTGATGTTCTACGCCATCGGCAAAGGCCTGTTCGGCCGCCAGTCCTACGCCATGATGGCCAAGGCCACGCACGCCGGCGGCGCGCGCTCGCTCGGCGCCGGCCGCTCCTGGCTCTGCACCGCGCTCTTCGGTGGCGTCACCTTCCTCGCCATCCTGCCGCACCTCGGCGTCGTCGCCGTGGCATTCTCCAACGACTGGTATGCCACCGTCCTGCCGCAGAACTTCACCCTCGACAACTTCGAGCTCGCGCTCGGCCACGAGCTGACCGTCCCCGCGATCGCCAACAGCCTCAAATACGCGAGCATCTCCACGATCATCGACCTCATCCTAGGCATCGCGCTCGCCTACGTCATCGTGCGCTCGAAGATCCGCGGCCGCCAGATCCTCGACTTCCTCTCGATGATGCCGCTCGCCGTGCCCGGCCTCGTGCTGGCCTTCGGCTACCTCGCGATGAGCCAGGAGGGGAAATTCTTCTCCTTCATCAACCCCGTCGCCGACCCGACCATCCTGCTGATCATCGCCTACTCCATCCGCCGCCTGCCCTACGTGGTGCGCTCGGCCGCCGCGGGCTTCCAGCAGACGAGCGAGACGCTCGAGGAGGCCGCGCAGAACCTCGGCTGCCCGCCGCTGAAATCGCTCTTCAAGATCACGCTGCCTCTCATCCTCGCCAATCTCATCGCGGGCGGCCTGCTGGCCTTCTCCTTCGCGATGCTCGAGGTGTCCGACTCGCTCATCCTCGCGCAGAAGCAGCTTTATTACCCGATCACGAAGGCCATCTACGAACTCTTCCAGCTCCTCGGCGACGGCAAGTTCATCGCCTCCGCACTCGGCGTCTGGGCCATGGTCTTCCTCGGCATCACCATCGCGGGCATGACGATCCTGCTCGGCAAGAAACTCGGCGCGATCTTCCGCGTCTGAGCGCGCTCGGCGCGATCAGACCGCGCCGACCTTCCGCCACTCGTCGCCCGCTCACGCGACCGGATCGGCCCCGGCAACTGCGTTCCCGCCCGCGCGCAAGGCCGCCGTCGTGCCGTCGGGCAACACGCATTCGCCCGTAACATCGGCGGGCAGCGTCGCGTGCAGCGTGAAACGTCCGCCCGCGCGCTCCCAGCGCACCGCGATCCGGCCGCGCGCTGTGACGACGCTCGCCTCCGCGCGCGACAGTCCCGCCGGCTGCGGCGCGATGCGCACCGTCGCCCAGCCGGGCGACGCCGGACGGATGCCGGCGATCGTGTTGACGAAGAACGCCAGCGGACCCGCGCCCCACGCATGGCTGAGAGAGTGCCCCTCGGGCACGCCTTCCTCCGTGACGTGGTGGCTCCGCCAGTGTTCCCACGTCGATCCGGTCTCGAGCTGCGGCGCATACCGCTGCTTCAACCGCGGGATGGCCAGCTCGCCCCGGCCGTGCCGGCCGAGTGCATCGAGCACCGCGTTCATCGTGAACGGGCTCGCCTTGATCGGATCGGCGGCCGGCGTCGCGAAGATCGTCTCCAAGATGCGCGCCGCCCGCGCGCTGCCGGGCGCTTCCAGATGGATCAGCGCAAAGGCATTCGTGCCCTCCGACAGCGTGCCGAAGCCGCCGCGCGCATCGAGCGAGTCGCGGTAGGCGCCGGTCGCCTCGTCCCAGAACGCGCGCCGGTTCGCCGCCTCGAGGCGGCGGGCCTTGGCCCGGAAATGCCGGGCGTTGACCGGATCGCCGAACTCGGCGGCAAACTCCGCGGCCACGCGCGCGGCCGCGAGGTAATGGAAGTTCAGCGTCGCGTTGACCGCGCCGGTCGACGGCACGCGGCCGGGCCGAGGACCTTCGCCGAGGTCGATATACATCCAGTGCGGCACGTTCGCGACGAGCCCGTCCTCGCGCTCGAACGCCGTGAACCAGCGCAGCGCGTGCAACACCATCGGCCACCACTCGCGCGCCAGCGCCGTGTCGCCGGTGAACCACGCGTAATCGCGAAAGGCCAGCACCCAGTGCAACGAGTAGAGCGGGATCGGCGAGACGTTGAGATTGCCGGTCGGGAAACGCGGCACGAGCGAGCCCATCCAATCGATGCCCTGCCCCACCTGCTCGATGAGCCGGCGGTGGATCGCGCCAGCCGCGAAGCGATGATGGAGCGTCATCGCCGTGAAACGCCCGTCGCCGATCCACTGCTGCTGCTCGCGGCTGGAGCTGTCGACGATGCCGTCCTGCGCGCACAACCGGAGCGTGTGCGCGCAGATCGCGTCGAGCTGATTGAGAAAACTGTCGTCGCAGGCGAAGTGCCCGCCCTCGCCGAGCGGCAGCGTGAGCCGCCGCAGCGTCGCGCGGTGCAGCGTGAATTCGCCGGGCGTCCACACCCACAGCTGCGCATGGCGGAGCGCCAGCCAGTTGAAGGCCACGCGCAGCGTCTGCCGGCCGCCGCGAAGGATGAAACGCGTCGTGTGCACGCGCGCCGTGCCGGGCTTGGGCACGCGACCGTCGACCAGCATCTCGCCGCACAACAGGTCGATCGTCGCTCCGGCCGGGCCGGTCACGTCCGCCTCGAAATAGCCGCATTCGTCCCGCCCGAGATCGAGCGAGATCACCTGCACCGTGCCGGCTTCGCGTCCCGACAGCCGGGCGGGCAAAGTCACTTGGCGACCGAGCGCGAGCGAGGGACGCACCGCGCCGAGCGCATCCACAGGCGGCAAGGCAAGCGCCACCTCGTCGCCACGCGCCGCCACGGAAAACGCCACCTCGTCCAACGTGCGCGCCGGCAGCGGCTCGGGCGCGAAATAATACCACGGGCCCATGCCGAGCGTGGGCTTCACGTAGTCGCTCGGCGTCCAGCCGCGGTCATCGAACGACGGTTGTTGCCAGCCGTCCTCGGCCAACCGCAGGTCCTGCACTTCCATGCAGCCGAGCGTGGCATGCAGCCGCGGCGTCGGGCGCAGGAACTCGGGCGCGGGACTCGTTTTCCACGACGGGTCGCTGACCACGTGCCTCTTCTTCCCGTCCGCCGTCTCGATCGCGAGGTGCGCGAGCAGCGCCTGCATCAGGCTCTGCCGGCCGCCCGTGCCGAAGCCTTGGAACAGAGCCAGCACGGCGAGCGTGTTCTCGCCCGGCCGCAGGCGCGCGGTGACGTCATGCGTGTCGAACAACGCCCACTTCCAATCGCTGCGACCCGGCCCGCGCGCAATTTCCTCGCCGTTCAACCACGCGATGTAGTGCGTGTCGGCCCACAGGCGCAGCTCCGCGCGGACGACGTTCGCCGGCGCGTCGAACTTCCGGCGGAAACGCATAAAGCGATTGCGCGGATTGTCGTAGAACAGTGTCTCGCCCTTCATCCAGATCAGGCCTGTGCCGGCGGCCCAAGTCACCTCCATGGCGCTCGGACGCCCGCGCGGCTCCAGCGACGGACTGATCGGTTCGTTAGTCCCGAACGGCAGCGCCGGCGTGGCGGGGGCGCCACAGAGTTCACGGACACCGAGGCCGGCGAGCGACAACGCGGAGAGTTTGAGGAGATCGCGACGGAGCATGGGAAAACGGGGTGCGGGGCAACCGGACAGCGCCTCCAAGACGCCGTGCTTCGCCCCGGCACGCAAGCGGCGGCAGGGTCAACGGTTGAGCCTGCGCGCCGTTGTCCGCCGACACCGCGTCCGGCCCAATCGGGCGGCCTTCCGCGCGGCCGTCCCCATGATCGCCCCACTCCGCACCGCCGCCCTCGGGTTGCTGGCGCTGGCCACGGCCGGCGCCGCCGAGTTCGACTCCCAGATTGAAGCGCTGCTCGCGCGCATGACCGTCGCCGAGAAGGTCGGCCAGCTCACGCAGATCGGCACCGCGCCCGGCGGCGGCGACCACCGCCCCGAGCACGAGGTGCTGGTCGAGCAGGGCCTCATCGGCTCGCTGATCAACATCCACGGTGCGGCAAAGACCAACGCCGTGCAACGCCTCGCCGTGGAGAAATCCCGCCTCGGTATCCCCGTGCTCTTCGCCTACGACCTCATCCACGGCTACCGCACGATCTTCCCTGTCCCGCTCGCCGAGGCCGCCAGTT